>JANLTU010000193.1:0-22582 GCA_031363085.1 Gammaproteobacteria bacterium | reverse complement strand
GGCTACTTTTCTTAAAGAAAAACGGATCAACATTCGTCTTTCTACGCCTGACTTGATGGATATTCAGGCCCGCGCACTTGAAGAAGGTATGCCGTACCAGACGTTAATTGCCAGCGTACTTCACAAATTTGTATCGGGGCGTCTTGTGGAGATAACGCACAGCCTAACTCCTCGTTCAAACGGTCCGCGCCAAAAACGGCGCGCCGTTTAACTCACCAAAGCTGACGTACACATTTTGTAGCGGGTTGATGATTCCCGCCGCGCTGGCTTTCCCCCTCCCCGCGTAAAGTCAACGCGGGGAGGGGATACAAACCCAGCGCTCGATAATGCAATAGCGCAAGCCTGACCCTGGTTTCTCTGTGGTTTCCCTGGTTTCTTCGACTCAGGATTCATTTAGGCTGACGGTGTAACTACACACCGCACACAAAATGCGGGATCATTTGTTCATTTTTCGTAATTGTCTTCGCAAAGGATAACGTGCTCGCGGGAATATCGTCGGAGTATTTGCGGTACGCCGTGTTGTAGAAATTGCGTAGTATAAAACCGCCAAATGCGAGTGGCCCAAGGGGAGAACCGACCGGTATGCGGCAATTCTCATACTGACCAAGCGTTAAGTGGGAATATGGATGATGAACATCCACGAATTTTTCTGGGTCATCGCTAAAGTCGAAACGGACTGGGAAAGGAACGATATTTCTAGCGATGACATCGGCGTAAATCTCATCCTCGAGATAAATCTCTGGTTCGTTCTGAAAATGCTCAAGGTTTGGGGACGGGAAGTATGAAAGGGAATGTTCGCGGATGACCCCAGCCCTGAACCGGTAGCGGAGTGAAATCAATGCGCCATCCAGCATCTTAATATTGAAACACCGCGCCTTCTCCAGTTCACCATAGATGTCACGGTAAGCCACATTCTTTAATACGACGCTCATGCCTACGGCGGTACGTACAGTAATTTCGAAAGTTGCATTTTTGTTGCCGTGTGTAGCTGGAAAATTCTGCTCGTTCGAAAGGCTCAGTCCTACGAGCGCTTCCGTGAGTTGTTTTACCTGCCCGAGCGTTTGAAGAGGTGTCATTTTTGCCTACGCTTGGATTTCTTGGCGAGTAGCGTCCGGAGCTTCTTTACTAGATCATCAGGATAGTCCTCGATGAAACTCTCGCCTGACTCGAGCGACGCAATAATTTCAGCGAAATTGTTTCTCCGCTTAGCGCTTCGATCTTGCTCCGCTTTCGACATATCACGGTTTACGGTCGTCATTGTCTTCCGCTCTTCTTCGGTCGGATAGCGGAAATGTAGCGCGAAATTCTCTGCCTTCACCTTTTCAAATTCCGCCTTCAGTGCGTGCATGGCCTTCCCTACTCCAAGAACCCGAACCCATGCTTTGGAACGAGTTATTGCCGTAAAAAGGCGGTTTCGGACGCGTGCGACATCCCGTGGTAATAGAGCACCAAAACAGTCCTGTGCATTGATCACATAGACCATGGCTGCTTCATTGCCCTTGGCGCGGAAAATACCAGTAAAGGTCACAGTCCCCGGTTCGGTGAAGACATCGGCGATTGTCGTCACACCCGCAAGATTCGAGTTGATGCCCATCTGCATAAGAGTCTGTCGAGCACCTCCGACTGCCCCCTTCGTTGTTAACGGATCGGGGTTTATGACAACGATATCGTCCGGTATCAGCTCTTCCTCGGCCAGATTTCGTTGAATTTCCGTAACGAGCCATGAAGTTTGTGCCTCGGGCGTGTCAAAAACTTCGAACTGAATTAAGTCATCCACCGGCGAATGTTTCTCTAGGAATTCCGGGCTGGATTTTGGTGTGCGACTGAGCGTAACGGACTCGCCGTCCTCGATTTCTCCATCGTTCTCTTGATAACCAATATCGAACCAAAGGTTCTTGTTCTCAAAGATTTGAACGAGACCCTTGTCACGATAAACCCCAAATCCAAGAGCATGAGCCGTGGACAAAACAGGCCGTGAGTTGCGATAGCAAATGTCGAGAATAATATCTTGCTTCGGCTTTCCTGGCTCAGGGGGGTGGATAACGACGCGGGCGGTTCCATCTGCGTACTTCCCAAAGATTTCTTCAACGGGCGGGAGCGATCTGTTCCCAAGGTTCTGCAGCTCGTCGTATGCATAGACTAGGCGCTTCGGGTCTTTGAGGTATTCGTAACAAAGCAACAAGAAGTTGGGCGCAAAATCCTGCGCCTCATCAATCAGAACCGCATCATATTTCGGAACGAATTGTTTGGCACCTTGAAGGGCGATGTCACACGCAGCCTCAAATGCCTTGTCGGATCCAAAGCGATTTTTCGCCGCTCCAAAATCCAAATACTCGACACCATGGTCACGGCAAAACTCGTAGTAGATGCCTGAGCGGTCTATTCCGCCGGGAGCACCCCAAGCATTCAAGATTCTGATTTTGTCCCAGTCTGGTTCTTCGTTAGCCTGTTCTAGTACAAACGTGGTGATGAGGTTTTCGAACTGCTTCTTAAGCGACCGGGTGTTGAATGTCACCGCGATGGACCAGTCACGATGGCGTGCGTGCAAGTAGGCAACTTTCAAAGCCAGAACGATAGTCTTGCCACATCCAGCAAGCCCGCGAATACGCTGAACGCCCTCATACGTTTCAACCACAGCCGCGCTCTGCTGACTGTCGAGATTGGCAATCGAATCCTCCAGCCCCTTGATCTTAGTGCCTCGCGAATTCTGATTGTGTAGTTCCCGCTTCTTACGGCCCCTACGCAATGTGGAAATTGCCTGAATAACCGAAACGAGTGACGGGAAGACTTCTGGGTCGAAGGCATCCAACTCTTCTATTGCCGACACCAGATTGTCGGCATTGCAGAGGAGATGCTCTTCGTCGCCATCAAGTTGTGTGATGGCAGGCGCGAACGTGACAGTGTGAATATCAATGAGGAGCTTTCGTTTCCGAATCAAGGCCTGATGCTGGAGAAGTTTTGCCTGCATCTTATTGAACCCCTCGTCTTGCATCTCGGCGTAATCCGGGAGAGTCTTGCCTTCAACGACACTAAACAAGACCAGGCCTTTGGTCGGCGATACAAGCAGCGCATCTATCGGAAAGGAGCCTTCGGGTGTGCCAATGATTGGATAGCCAATATAGAGGGTGCCTTCAAGGTCCGCTGCCGTGCTGAGAAGTTCAGCGAGCCGCTTGCTCGAAACGGGCTTATCTGTGCTGCCCCAGACTGTGTTAATCATCAGATGTTCCCGGTTGAATATTGATTTGCTGATTCCCCTTAAAAAAGGCCGTGGGGTCAAGTCTTGCACAATGACATCCCAGTGCCCTTGGGGTCAGACACGAATTAGCATGCCGTCCAGCCATGATTCATGATCTGCTTGCATCGAAGTAGTGTGGCAGAGCTGTCCTACTCGAGTACCCACGTCCCGGTCTGCTTGATTGCGGCATGCATGGCATCGGGCGCCAAGTCGATTTCGTCGGGCCAGGTGACTACGCCATGCTTGACATAAGCTTTGGCAAAATGGGCTGGGTTGGCCAAAGATGCGAAGACGCCCGCAGTGGTTGAGCGCACCAGGGCGCTCATGTCGACTTCACCACAGAGCCCGTCGACGAAACAGACCTGCAGCCGGTATTCGGGCAACGCTTTTACTTCGATCACACGCCACGGCATGTGCGGACGGATGGCGGGCGTTATGCTAACGGACGAATCTTTTTCGGATGTTGATTGTGTGAGCATAGCTCCCAATCCTCCAATAGTTCGGCGCGGTGGTCCTGCGCCCATTCAAGAACGAGTGCCAAGGCGCGCCGGGGCATACTGCCCTCAAGTATTTCCAGAGTTCGGATATTGATCAGCACTTCGTCGTCGGCATAGAGGGCATGAAAATGCGGAGGAGCGTGATCGTTCCAAAACATCTGGATCAAAATGCCGTAAAAAGTGCTGATCGTGGGCATGCCGACAATTTTCCGTGTTGAATTCGTCATCACGGTAACGGCTTACGAATGCAGTTTCAAGAGTTAGCAGCCTGTGTGTTAGCCCAAGCGCGGGGGGCGGGGTCTTGCACTACTCATCCCAGTAAATATTAATTCTCACTATGGCGCGCCCGTTAAGATTTGAGTCTCTACCACGTGACTTCGCGTGGTGATGGGCGTGAGGACATTTTTCTGGCCGACGTTGATCGCACGACGCGGCTGACTGGATGAAGTGTTAACGACTTTATTCCTGTGACGGAAAGTCTGCGGGAATAAAATTCACGCCGCGCCGGTATTGCATTGTGATGGCACCAAATCTGGCGCCTCTCACCGGAGGTAATCACATGAGTACAGATACTACCCGCAGGGATTTTCTTAAACTGGCTGGCCTTGGCGGAGTTGTGTTCGCTTCGAGCCTCGGCTCTTGGGGCCGTGCCCTGGCTGCGGCCGGGCAGGATTTCTTTTTCGTGCAGTTGACCGATACCCATTGGGGTTTCGAGGGTCCAGCCAACCCCGAAGCCAAGAACACGCTGAAACACGCCGTCGCGGCAGTGAACGCGCTTAAGCGTCAGCCCGATTTCATCATGTTCACCGGCGACCTGATCCATGGCGCCCAAGACGACAAGGTGCGCCGTCAGCGCATGATGGAATTCAAAGCCATCGTTGCGGAGTTAAAAGTCAAGGATGTGCGCTTTATTCCCGGCGAGAACGATGCCGGGCTCGATAACGGCGAGATGTACAAGGCGATGTTTGGCGTCAGCAACTACAGCTTTGATCACAAGGGCGTGCATTTCGTGGCGCTCGACAATGTCTCGGACCCCAACGGATTTATCGGGGAAAACCAGTTGCAATGGCTGCGCGATGATTTGGCTCGACACGACAAGGCGCAGCCGATTGTCGTGTTCGCGCATCGCCCGTTATTCGACCTCTATCCCGCATGGGACTGGGCGACCAATGATGGTGCCAAGGCCATCGACATCCTGACGCCTTATGAAAACGTGACGGTGTTCTATGGCCATATCCATCAAGAGCACCATCAGATGACCGGAAAAATCGCGCATCACTCGGCGCAATCGCTGGCGTGGCCGTTCCCGCCCGCAGGCTCGCAACCGAAGCGAGCGCCGGTCGCCTGGGACCCGGCTCATCCGTTCAAGGGCCTGGGCTTTACATCCGCGCAGACCGAAGCCAACGGGTTCAAGCCCACCACCACGCAAATTTCTTAATCACATCACGGACACGCCGGGCGCACCGGATTCCCGAAGCTCGGGATAGCAGCTTGCGTCCGGCGTTTACGTCCGCATCGCCCTAGGAAATTAATGTCATGAGACTTTCGAGATTATTCATCGCACTGTTTCTCATCATTGGAGTCTTCGCGACAGCGGAAAGGTTTTTGCGATATCAGGATCAAGCACCGCAACAAGTGCGCGCGGCTGACGCGGAGTCAATCGCACGCGGCAAATATCTATACGATGCGGCGGATTGCTACAGTTGCCATGGAGGGCCTAGGGGTGGGAATACCACTGCGGGCAGCGCCAAACTTCCTTCAGGCGGTCTGGGACTCGATACACCGTTCGGCACGTTCCGCTCGCCCAACATCACGCCCGACCCGCAGTACGGTATCGGCGCGTGGAGTCTGGCGGAGTTCAAAAATGCCATGCGCAACGGTATCGGACGCAAGGGGGAATATCTTTTCCCGGTGTTTCCCTACACGTCGTTTACCCAGCTTACGGATCGTGACATGGAGGATATGTACGCCTACATCATGACCCTGCCGGTCGTAGTGCTGCCCAATAAACCACATGAAGCGAAGCCACCGTTCAGTTGGCGCGCGCTACTCATCTTCTGGCGTGAATTATTTTTTACCGCTGGACCAGTGCCGGCCGAGCCGGCCCAGGGAGAAGAATGGAACCGTGGCAACTATCTGGTTCACGCCGTCGCGCATTGCGAGGAATGCCATACCCCGCGCAATTTTCTGGGCGGGCTCACGCTGAGTAAATCTTTCTCCGGCAATATCGGCGGACCCGACAAGCAGAATGCGCCGAACATAACTTCTGATGTGAAGACCGGCATCGGCAGTTGGTCGATTGCGGATATCGAGCAGTTGCTCAAAACGGGGATAACACCCGAGACCGATTTCATCGGCTCCGGCATGAAGGCGGTGGTGCAGGGAACTTCAAAGCTCACCGATGCCGACCGTCACGCCATGGCGGTTTATCTGAAAAGCATCGCGCCGATCCATGTCGATCTCCCGCCGCCGAAACTGGCCTGCCAGAGCAAATGAATTTTTATATTGGGTTGGAATAAATCAAGTGCGATCTCTGTTCACTCCTATGTAGCCCGTTCTATGGCGGGCGTGTTTCCTATCGGTGTTTTTCAATCGCAAAGTCATCAGGAGAGCAACATGAATACACAACGTGGTAACCGTAATTTTTCACAACGCCTGTCGAATCTGGTGTTGCTGTGCTGCGCCGGATTAGCCTTCACCAGCACGGCGGCACTGGCGGACGACGACAAACCTGTCACGGTAAAAATGTTCGCACCCGGCCAAGGCGATCATGCCGGAATCGGCGGTCGCGGCTGGTTTGTGGACTTGGCGCTGAATTACGACAAGCCGTTGGTCAACACCGGCTTCAGCGGCTTTCAATTGACCGGTCCGGCGGCACACAACAACGTGGCGCCGATGCCCGGAACGTTTTCTCTGGGTGCGGATGAGCGCTTGCCCGGGTTGGTGGTATTGCTCAGCACCACCAGCGTAGGCGCCAAGTCATGTCAAAATATCGCCAATCTGTTCAACCTCACCGGCGTGACCAACGCAGATGCCGAAACCACCGAGCTGTGGGACACCTGGATCGTCGGTGCGCCTAACTTCGGCGTGAATACGCCCAGCACCATTTACGTTGCCGTGGTGAACGATTTGAACGCGGACGGTATCTATAACGACGCACCCAATGTCATCGTCGACAGCAATGGCGATGGCGTGTGCGACAAGAAAGATTTGAAAGCGCTGGGCGTTGTGTCCAACATCGCCAAGGCGGAATTCTTTATTAATCCGTAACAGCGGTTAATCGCGGCGGGCAGCTCTTAATCGAGCTCGGCCCGCCGCTTTATTTTACGAATGGAGCGATCATGAAAATATCAAAACTCAAACCCATCCACGTGTGCGGCGCATTGTTACTGGCGATTACGAGCAGCATGGCGTGCGCCGAAGTTCCCGACATCGGGCCGCTGCCTCCCGTCACACCCAACCCGGACAACCTGCCCACCCCGGAGCGCATTGCGCTGGGCAAGGCGTTGTTCTTCGACAACCGTGTGTCCGGCAACGGTGTGATGAATTGTGGCACCTGCCATATCCCGAGCCTGGGTTGGACTTTGCCTAGCCCGTTTTCCATTGCCAATACCGGTTTTGTCGAGCGCCGCAGTCCGCCCACGCTAATAAATGTTGGCTACAACAAGGCGTTCATCTGGGACGGGCGCGCGCCGACTCTCGAAAAGCAGGCCATTGGTTCAATCACCAACCCGGTGCATAAGGGTCAGGACATGGCAAAATTGCTTACGGTCCTGAATCAGGATCAAAAGATCGTCGGCATGTTTCAAACCGCCTACAACAGCAAGCCCAATGCCGATGATATCGGCAAGGCGATGGCGGTGTTCCAACGTCATACCTTGATCAGCGGCGACAGCGATTTTGACCGCTATATGAAAGGCGACAAGAAAGCGATGAGCATGGCTGCGATTAACGGCATGGCGGTGTTCAAAGGTAAAGGCGGCTGCATGCAATGCCACAATGGCGCTAATTTTACCGATAGCGATTTTCATAACATCGGGCTGAAGCGCAACGCGATATTCGATGCGCCGCAATACCAGGAAATTTTGAAATTCGACGCCAAGCGCATGAAGCTGGATGAATGGGAAACCGTCAACGACGACTCAGGCCGCTATCTGGTGACGCATAAAAAGGAAGACTGGAAAAAATTCAAAACCCCGACCCTGCGCAACATCGCCGACACCAAACCGTACATGCATGACGGCCGTTACGAAACGCTTGACGAAGTCATCGAGCACTTCAATCGCGGCGGTGATGTTACCGAGAACCAGGACGCGCGCATCAAACCGTTGCAACTCACAGTGCAGGAAAAAGCGGACCTCAAAGCATTTCTGCTGGCGTTGCGCGGCGAGTTGCCGAAGATGGACTGAGCTTGGAAATGCGCTCTGACGGTAGCGGGCGAGCCCGATCAAGTAACGCGGCGCTCGCCAGCACGGCGATCTCAACCAGCGTCACGGCCATTGGCAGGTCGAACGCGTGGCTGTTTAGAGCCGCCCAATGCGTTCCGTTCCAATAAGAAAGCGGCAACAGAAATGTTGCCGCCCATACGGTGCGCGAGGGTCGTAGCACCGCGAACGGCAACAGCCAAAGCAAGTACCAGGGGTTGACTACCGGTGAGAATAACAGCAGCGTGCCCAGCACCGCATCCGCCGGGGGTATTTTCGGTCGCGTAACACCGTAACGAGCATCGCGCCAGTAGAGGCCGATGGCAATCACCATGATCGCGATTCCCGCCAGCAACCGCCCGGCCGATGGGCCGGTGAACTGTTCCAGCACTGCATACAGCAGTGGATTGAAGCGCCAGTTCTGTGCAAATTGTGACAGCGTGGGAATATCGCTGCCGGACAAGATCAAGAACGGGAGATAGCACGCCACCAGCGTGATGCCGGTAGCGGCAACCGCACGCGCTCCGCCGCGCACCCACAGGAACGGCACCAGGAGTGCGACCGATACCTTGCTGGCAACGGCAAGACCCAACAGCAGCCCCGCGATCCACGGGAGACGTCGGCCACCCACCGCAAATGCCGCCAGTGCCAAAAATCCAGTGAGCGCATCGGGATGTGCGGTGATCACCGCCTCCTTTAAAACCAGCGGGCTGATGGCATAGAGCAGCAGCCAGCGCGGTTTGGCACCGCAGCGTGCCAGTAACACCAGCGTTGCCAGACTTACAAGCAGATTCAGTCCCTGTAACGCGGCCACTTTACCGGGGGCGATTAGATAGCCGATGAGAAACAAGACTTGCAACACCGGTCCGTAGATGGTCGGAATATCCGGGTAGTTGATAAAGTTGAGTAGGTTTTGAAACAGCGGCGGCACCGTTGCGTCGTCGAAAAACGCTGCCGGCGCGGCACCGTAGGGCGTGCCGTCATGGGCAAAGCGAAACGCATCCCACAAGTAGCGGTAGTGGTCGTCTTCGAGGATTGGTGTTCCCAGCAGCGCCACCAGATGCGCGGTGAGTGCGAGCGCCAACACCGTTTTGAATTGCAGGTGTTCGAAGTGCGCCGCGCGGACGATGTGGATGGCCAGCAGCGCGCCCAATAAGCTCGCCAGCGTGACGCTGGCGAGCTGGGCACCGGTCCCCAAATACGAGGACACAACCAAGCCGGTGGTGCCCACGAGCATCCCTGAGATCACGAGTCTCATCCGTGCTCACTCTGTTCACGGGTTGAGGCCACTTAGAACGAAGTCGCGACCGAGAATCCCCACAGATTTGCTTTGGTCGTATTGCGGCCAGAGACCACCGTGCCGTAATTAATGTTGAGACTGGTACGCGGAGCAACGGTGAAGGATGCGCCGACCTTGATCAGGTCACGGTCTTCCCGCACTTCAGGAAAGCGATCTGGCGAGAAACCGGGGCCGCCGATATCCAGATCGCCTTGTGAACGCGTCGCGCTGTAGCCGGCCGAGAGTGAAACGAAGGAGGCGAGTGAATAGCCCACGTTGGCGCCGAACCAAATATCGTTTGGTACATCGCCGCTACGATAGCGGTAGCCCAGTTCGCCGGCGATGGTGAGCTTCGGCGTCAGGTATTTTCCCGCGAGCACTGAGAGTTCAACACCCGAAGCACCGTCACCGATGGCGTCGAGCTTGCCGACGTCGTAGTTGCCGGCAATGAGTGCCGCCGCGCGTAGTGTCACCGTGGGGGCCATGGCGTGCTCAAATTCATCATACGCACGCCAGTTGACGCCGATGCTTGAATCACCCAGTGCCGACTCGCTTTCGGAACCGAAGCTGATACGGGCATAGTTCAATTGCGCGTCGATGGCGAGCTCGTCGGTCAAACCATATTGCGCGCCGATGGAATAAGTGTCTTGCTTGAGGTCTTCAGGCAGCGGCATTTTTTCGGTGCCCAGATAAAACTCGT
Source organism: Gammaproteobacteria bacterium (assembly GCA_031363085.1). Lineage (GTDB taxonomy): Bacteria > Pseudomonadota > Gammaproteobacteria > SG8-11 > SG8-11 > UBA6921. The sequence goes on along the minus strand of JANLTU010000193.1, from coordinate 12,447 downwards.
TACCGGTTTGATTCACATAACCGACCGACACCTGGGTCGATCCGGGCACGGGCAGCCATGGAGAACCGTCGGCGGCAGCAACTACCGGCAACGCCATCATCACGGCGACAACAATCTTCTTCTTCATCATTGAGTCCTCTGTCTTAAAGCTTGAAACGCAGTTTCAGATAAGTCGTCAGTGCGGCGCGCTCGTCCTCTGCAAGCTTGGCGGTCAAGCCAGTATCAGTGAGCACTTGTTGCGCCTGAGTTTTGTCGAGCGTCTTGCCGGCGAGCGCGCACTCGGGGCAGGCGAGCTTCTGCGCGTATACCGCCTTGCCGGTGTTGTACTGCGCCTGCTCGCCCGACAAACCGCCACCGAACGAATCCGAACCCGAGGCCAACGCGGTGCTGACCATAAATGGCAACACCAGCGCAAACCCATATTTCCCGAAGGAAGGAAGTGTCATAGCAATCCCCTTAAAAAGTTAAACAACCAGTTATCAAGCACGAGCCGCGATTGCGACTCACCCATACCACCTACACACGCCCAACCCGGTGACCGGTGGTACGACTGCGTCCCTGCCACCAGAGCTTGGCGATCATTGAAAAAATGCCAACACCCGCGCCGATCACGCCACGCACGGTGCCACTGACTTTCGAATGCCCGAGGCGACAGCGCACCGAGACCGGTACCTCGACCACGCGTTGGCCGCGTTGAAAAGCCTTAAGCTGCATTTCAACCGTCCAGCCATAGGTCATGTCCTGCATGTCGAGTTGATCGAACACGGTTTTTCGCAGGGCACGGAACGGGCCCAGATCGGACATCGGTACGTTCCAGATCAGGCGCGCCAGACGACAGGCAAGCCCATTGCCGAAACGCTGCGGCAATGTCATCGCGCCCGCTTCGGCATGGTGGCGTGCACCGATGACAAGATCGGCGCCCCGGTCGAGTGCGGCCAGCAACGCGCAGGTTTCTTGCGGCAGCACGGAATGGTCACCGTCGACGAACAGCAGAATGTCCGCTTCGCTCGCTGCGTTGATGCCGGCCATGCAGGCGTAGCCGTAGCCACGGCGCGCTTCCGCAACGACGCTTGCGCCGGCGGCTCGGGCCAGTGCGCCGGTGCCATCGGTCGAGCCGTTGTCGGCGACAATCACGTGATCCAGCAGCGGCTCGCCGCTGTCGTTGCGTAATGCGCGCAAGCCGATGACGACACCGCCGATGGCTTCAGCTTCGTCGAGTGCCGGCACAATGGCGCACACCGTGCGGCCCTTAAACATGTCGCGCTTCGTTGTGACTTTGTGGGCCGTAACCTTGTCCGGACAGGCAGGTGCGAAGTTGGTGTTTGGCGCGGCTGAGAATCACTGAAGCATTCCCCGGCGTGATATCAAAACGTCGACTGATCTCGTCCAAACCGAACCCGAACCACTCGCGCAACATGATGATTTGACGGCTGCGGGACGAAAGCGATTGCAGTGCCAACGCTAACGCTTGCTTCAGTGCAATAGTGTCAATCTGCGACTCCTTATCCATCGCCTCGAATGGCGCTTGCCGATAGTGAGCCGGCGTTTCAGCGGGGTCGAATGAGTCGATTTCAGTTTCGTCTTGATGGGTCCACGCCGGCCGCACGTAGCGCACGCGCTCGCGAATGATGTCCACCACTTTGTGCCGCAACACCGCAAACGCGTAATTGCTGAAGCTGCTCTCACCGCGAAAATCGGCGTGGCCGCGCAGCAAGGCCAGGATGGTTTCCTGAACCGCATCTTGCGCACTCGCGTCATCTGCCAAACGTCGACGCGCGAAACGCACCATGGAGCGAAGAAAATCCGCAGAAAGCAGCAGTGCCATTGCATCAGCCCGGCTGGCGTGTTGCGGCGCCTCGGAAAATTTCTTGTGCACGGCGCTTGACCTTTTAGATTTTATTAACGACGTTCAGTCTCGCAGCCGGCCGTCACGGAAGTTTCACGAAAGTTACAAGAAAGTGTCACGCACCACGTTGTGGTCCGGTCGGCAGGTTCAACGGCAGATTTGCAACCCGCCTGTAAGGAATGGCAGGCGCCTTACGACATAGCCTCTGACGGCGGCCTGGAACAAATATCTTGGCCGACCACTTCAATTCAATTTATAAAATGCTAGTTACGAGGATGCGCGCGATGATCGTTATGACCTTGAGATGGCTTGTTGTGATTACTACCCTGCTTGCGCCGGTGTCCGCCGCCGACCGAAAACCTTTCGATCACGATTACGCCGCGTGGAATTCAATTGTGAAAAAGCATGTGCGCTGGTTGCCGGATAATGTTCAAAGTCGCGTTGACTACGCCGGCGTAAAGAAAGACACCGCATTGCGCACGCAGGTACTCGGTGAGCTTGCCGCCGTCAGCCAAGCCGAATTTGACCAATGGAATAAAAGTCAACAAATGGCGTTTTTGATCAACGCCTACAATGCATTGACCGTTGATCTGATCCTGACGAAGTATCCTGACCTGCGTTCGATCAAAGATTTAGGCAGCATTTTCGAATCGCCGTGGAAGCAGGAATTCTTCATGCTGCTGGGTGCACAACATCATCTGGACTGGATCGAGCACGATATGTTGCGGGCGCGCTATCAGGATCCGCGTATACACACCGCTATCGTCTGCGCATCCATCGGTTGTCCGGCGCTGCGGCCCGAAGCCTTCACTGTCACGCAACTCGACGCGCAGTTGGAAGACGGCATGCGACGCTTTGTGAGCGATAAAACCCGCAATCGCTACCGCGATGGCAAGCTTGAGGTGTCTTCAATTTTCAAATGGTTCAGGGAAGATTTTGAGAAAGGCTACCAAGGGTTGCGGAGTATCGAAGAGGTGTTTGCGCGTTATGCCCAGAGCTTAGCCGGCGACCCACAGGTGCAGACGAAGCTCCGCGCTAAATCGATCCCCATCACATTTCTTGACTACGACTGGTCGCTTAATGACGGCGGTCGCTAGTCGATGCGGAAGCAAAAAAAGCCCGGCAATGCCGGGCTTTTTAAAATAAACAAATACTTCGGTTACGTATTTTTTTAACTAGCGTTTCGGTGTGCGCACCACCGGGCAATTAACGATAATACCTGGCTCCGGCCCAACAGTGACTGCGCCGCGCGCCTTCATATCGTTAATCATGGCGACGGAGCGGAGCAACGGATAGGTGGCCATGGACTGATTTACGAATTGCACCGGCACCACATCCCACAGCGGGCTGTATTGCGGATCGGTATTGGTCGGGCCGACGGGGGTGGGAATGGAATCGATCACGTTATGTTGTGCCGGGTGGGCCTTACCGAACACCGGAAAAATATCCGCTTCGGCACCGCTGGCGTGTGCGTACATCAGCTTCGGTGCGAAGGTGGTGTTGTCCGCAATCGCGACATTTTTATCCGACGCTTCAGTGTTGATGTAGAGCACGTCCATGCCGTTCACATAGCCTTTGATCAACGGCAGCGTAATCGTGCTGATTTCCTGTGCACCGGTTTCTATTTCAATCTCGGTGGCGCCGGGGAATTGGCTCCAAGGCGTAACCATGACGGCGCAGTTAACGACAATATCCGTGGCGGTCACAGTGACCATGCCGGCATCCCGTGCTGCGATCACCGCTTGTTCCGAAGTCAGTGCCTGCGGCGTGAAACCGGCTTGCCAGGTAACCAAATGCACCAGCCACAGCGGGCTGTAATCCGTCACTGTGTTATTGGGGCCAAGCGGATTGGGCACCGAATCCACAATATTAGGTTGAGCAAAGTTGGTGACATGGAATAAATCCGCAGTCGCCCCCACGGCAATTGCATTGGTGAGTTTCGGCACGAAGGTCGTGCCGTCCGCAGCAGCGACACCCGCATCCGAAGCTTCTGTATTGATGTAGTAGATTTCCTGCCCGTCATAAAATCCTTTCACTAACGGCATCGTGATCTTGCCGCGTGCTTCCGCTGCGCCGGTGAGCGCCAGCAACGACAACGCCAGAAACACACTTATTTGTCGAGACAGGGTTCTTTTCATATATTCTCCTTAAGTAAAATAGAATGGGCGTCTGTATCGAGAGTCGTTGACCCTCAACGCAGACGCCCGTCAGGTTGTTCCGCACTTGTCACGCGCTGATCACGAAACTATCAAGCTTTCGTCACAGCGTCGTGAGCAATGCAACCACCCCGTTTAAATAACCGTGCCGCCCTTGGCTGCACAGTCCGGCTTGGTCAGGGCCAGGAAGCCTTTACCCTTGCAACTGTTTTGACCCTTGCATTCGTTGCTTGCGCTCTTGCAGGCGGTTTGCCCTTTGCAGGCGTTGACGCCGGTGCAATGGACTTTGGCTTCCATCGTGCCGCTCTCCGCCATAGCTCCGCTTTTGCCCATGGCGCCGCTGGTGGCACATCCGGCCAGCAACATTCCTGCCGCTGCGGCGGCGAGCACAGAGCCCGATAATTTACGAACCGTATTCATGTTTGATTCCTCAAGGTGTGGTGGTGTAGAAGTGCAGAAAAATCCGCGTTGCCATACGGGGGTACTGCACGCGAAACTGCATCCGGTTGTCAGCATGTGGCACCGGCTTCACGTGGGCATCACGCAAATATCACGTTTCAATCACCCGCCTCGTGATGCTTTTGTGATGAAGCCTGCCTATCATGAGCATTGGTATTTACAAGAGTCGTGCACGCCATGCAGCAGCGTATTTTGGTAGTCGAAGACAATCGCGACCTAGCCCAGTTGCTCGATCTGCATCTGCGCGATCTGTCGTATCAGGTCGATCTTGTACACGACGGTGGCGCTGGTCTAAGCAAGGCGAGCGGCGGCGCGTACGACCTGGTGATTCTTGATCTGATGCTCCCGGGCTTGGACGGGCTGGAAATCTGCCGGCGTTTGCGGCGCGCTCCGACCTATGTACCGATCCTGATGTTGACTTCAAAGTCCTCCGAACTGGATCGCGTACTGGGTTTGGAAATCGGCGCGGATGACTACGTCACCAAGCCCTTCAGCATTCAAGAGCTGCTGGCGCGGGTGAAGGCGATTTTCCGACGCAGCGAGAGTTTGCGCGCGACGCCCAACGAACCTGCGACCAAAACCTTATCGGCGCAGGATCTGCTGATCGATCTGGAAAAGCGAAATGTCATGCTTGGAGGGCGCGCGGTGGAGTTGACGGCCAAGGAGTTCGACTTGCTGTCCCACTTCGCCTTGCATCCGGGCCGCGTCTATACGCGCGCACAGTTGCTCGACCAAGTGTGGGGCTACGGCCACGAAGGCTATGAACACACGGTCAATTCGCACATCAATCGTCTGCGCGCCAAGATCGAAAGCAATCCCGCGCAACCTCGCTACATCCTCACCGTCTGGGGCGTTGGCTATAAATTTTCAGAACCGGAGTAGCGGTCATGTTTCGCTCCCTTTATTCCAGGCTTGCCCTCGTGTTGCTGGGGCTGTTCACCGTGGTGGGCGTACTGGCGGTTACACTAACCGTCTATTCCGCCGGACGTTACCAGCAGGAAGTGACGCAAAAACTGAATCGCGAACTGGCTGATCATATCGTTGCGGAAAAAACCCTGATTCGTGGCAAGCTGCCAAATCAGCCGGCGCTCGAAGAAGTGTTCCATATGCTGATGGTGATCAATCCCGCCATCGAGTTTTACCTGCTCGACCCGGCGGGCGCGGTGCTCGCCTTTTCCGCCGAGCCCGGCAAGGTGAAGCGCACGCGCGTTAACCTGGAGCCGGTGCAGCGCTGGTTGGCGGGCGGTGCCACCCTGCCGCTTGCGGGCGATGATCCGCGCGATCTGCGTGGGCAAAAAGTGTTCTCTGCCGCACGCATCGGCACGCCACAGAAAACCGAGGGCTATCTTTACATTATCCTGGGCGGTGAGGATTACGACAGCGTGGTGCAAACGCTGGCCGGCAGTTACATCCTCAAGGTCGGCGTGTGGATGCTGGTTGCGGTGCTGGCGTTGTCGTTGCTGGCCGGCATGCTGTTGTTTGCCTTGCTGACCGGAAAATTACAGCGGCTGGCGCGTGCGATGCGCGCCTTCAAGGCGGGCGAGACCGCCACATTGGTTGCTGCGCCACACGCCGACGGCGACGAGATTGATCGCCTCACGGCGGTTTTCAGCGCCATGGCGCAGCAGATCAACACGCAGGTCGAGACACTTAAACACACCGACAATTTGCGCCGCGAACTGGTGGCTAACGTGTCGCACGATTTGCGCACGCCGCTGGCCACACTGCACGGCTACATCGAAACCTTGTTGCTCAAGGAAGACACGCTTGACGCGTGGCAGCGGCGCGAGTATCTGGAAATCGCCATCCTGCACTGCAAGCGCTTGAGCATGTTAGTGAGCGAGCTATTCGAGTTGGCGCGTCTCGACGCGCAGGAAACCAAACTTAACCGTGAACCCTTCAGTCTGCCGGAGCTGGTGCAGGACACGGTGCAGAAATTCCAGCTTAGTGCGCGCGGCCAGCACGTGCGCTTGGTTGCGCGTTTTGAACAGGCGCTGCCGTTTGTCAGCGCCGATATCGGTCTGGTCGGTCGGGTGCTGGAAAACCTGATCGAGAACGCGCTGCGTTATACGCCGCGCGGCGGCGTGATCGAGCTGGTGCTGTCACCGGCGTTGCGCGGTGTGAGTGTGCAAGTGCGCGACACCGGCTGTGGCATTCCGGCTGACGAGCTGCCACGCATTTTCGACCGCTTTTACCAATTGGATAAAAGTCGCAACCTGAACCCAGGCTCGTCCGGCTTGGGCCTTGCGATTGCCAAGCGCATTCTCGACTTGCACGGCGGCTCGATCATGGTGAGCAGCGCAGTGAATAAAGGCACCAGTTTCAGCTTTGAGCTGCCGGCGCACTACGCGTCGTAATCCGCTGTAGTGGGAGGTTGGGCGCGCTCCCCATGGCTACTAACTGCGCGTCGGACGCTTGCCCAGTTTGCGTTGCAAAGTACGCCGATGCATTTTCAGTGCGCGCGCAGTGGCCGAGATGTTGTGGTCGTTTTCCTTCAGAATTTTTTGAATGTGCTCCCATTGCAGGCGCTCCACCGAAGGTGGGCGCTCGTTCACCGGCAGATCAGGATTGCCCGCGCTGCGCAACAGCGCTGCTACCACTTCATCCGCATCGGCGGGTTTGGTGAGATAGTGCGTGGCGCCGAGTTTGATGGCCTCGACCGCTGTGGCGATGCTGGCGTAGCCGGTGAGCATGACGATGCGTGTTTCGGCATCCAGTTCCTTCAGGCGTTGTACCAGTACCAAGCCGGAGGGACCTGACATTTTCAAATCCACCACCGCATACTCGGGCGGATTGGCGGCGGCAAGGGCGCAGGCCGTGACAACATCATGGGTGACGCACACCACGAAGCCACGTTTTTCCAGCGCGCGCGCCAGTACTTCGCAGAAGGTGACGTCGTCGTCGACCAGCAGCAGGGTGGCGCGTTCCGGTGCAGCGCTCATGAGAGCTTGCGCAAACGTTGCAACGGCAGCGTTACCCGTGCGCAAGCGCCGCCACCGTTGCGATTGAACAAGCGCACCGCGCCGCCGAAACGTTCGATGGTCGCATTGGTCAGAAACAGGCCGATGCCCAGCCCGCCGCCGGGGGCCTTGGTGGTGAAAAACGCATCGCCGGCGCGTGCCGCGACTTCTGCGCTGATGCCGGGGCCGCGATCACGAATTTCCAGCGTGAGCTGGGTGTTGTCCCAATCCGCCTCCAGTTCAATACCGTCCGGTGAAACGTCGGCGGCGTTGTTCAGCAGATTAAAAATCGACTGGTCCAAGGTACGCTCGACCACGATTTCCGGCGCCGGTGGCTTGCCGGCGAAGTGTGCACGCAGGTCGGTTTGCGGGCGCGCGAGTTGCCACTGTTCGAGCAGGTTTTTCAAATACAACGCGCAGTCGACACGCGTCGCCACGTCGGCACGCGCGCTCAAGCGCGTGAGAATTTCCTTGCAGCGTTCGGTCTGGCTGCGTAACAAGTACAGCTCTTTTGTGAGCGCAGCGTCGCCGCTGTGATCGCGTGCAAGTTCGGTTGCGATCACCGCCAGAGTCGACAGCGGGGTGCTCAATTCATGCGCCGCACCTGCAGCGAGCGTGCCCAGCGCCAATACCTGTTCGTTGCGCAGCGTCTCTTCGCGCGCCTGGGCCAGTTGCAGATCGCGTTCACGCAGCGACTGCGCCATGCGCGCGACGAACCACGCGATCAATATCGCGCTGAGTGCAAAGTTCAACCACATGCCGAGCAGGTGCAGGCCAAAGCTGGCGCGCGACCCATGCGTGTCGTAATTGTCATGCAGCGCCACCTGAATAAATTTCTCCAGCAACGCGGCACTGCCCACGCTCTCCGGCAAGGGGGCGTAGACAAACATCAGCATGGTGTAACAGGCCAGTGCCGTTGCCGCGACCGCCGAGGTGTAGACCAGCGGCAGGATCGCGGCGGCTATCGACAGCGGTAGAAGATAGAGCGTGATGAAGGGGTTGGTTGAACCGCCGGAGAAGTACAGCAGCGCCGTCAATACCCCGATATCGACAAATAAATGCCCCGCCAATTCCACGTCGGTGACCGGCCAGGGTTGGTGCAGCCGCCACCACGTCAGCAGGTTCGCCAACGCCAAACCCGCTGTCAGCTCGAACAAGGTGTTCGCCGGCAACGCGATCCCCAGCGCATACACAGCGGTGGCGATCACCGCAACTTGCACGCCCACCTCGATGGCGCGCAACAACACCACGCGGCGCAAATTGCGCAGTTGTGGGGAAATGGGCCGGGGTTCGAGCATGGCGGTCTTGCGTGATAAAAACCTATTGTAGCGGAGCGCGTCGCGCGCTTCACCCTTAGTGCCACTTGAGTGATGCATGCGCGTCGTTATCGGGAAGACATCGACCAGAGCTGATCTTAAGATCCATGTGCAGCCGATCAGGCAGGAGGCAGCAGTTCCACAGGTAGTTTGCCGTTGCTGGGTGGGGCGTCCAGTGCTATCGCGGTCGGATTAAGCTCGTTGTTCGCTTGTGGGTTGATGCGCTCGTCTGGGTCTTGCGATCCGTTATCCGAGCCACACGCCGCCATGCATGCGCACCACATTGTCACCGCAATAATTCGGATCATGAGCATCTCCTCAAGTGTTAATACTTGACCCAGAATTCCGTGCCCATCGGGATCGTCGTCAGTGGGGCGGTGATTAATCCGGCCGTGACGGGGTTGGCGCTGTAAGCGGCGCCACCTGCCCAGACGATCTGCGCCTCGCTAAAAAACGCCGTGATCGTTGCCAGGTCGATATCCGCCTGGGCGGTGTACTTGTTCCAGCCGGGTGCGCGTAGCGGCAAAATATAAAGTTTTGGAACGTCGGCGCCTTCCCAGGTCTTGCTGCTGCTCCCGGCGCAGGTCTGCGTCGTGACAAATTCCAGCGTCTTCAGCGGCGTGTCCGGCAGTGTGCCTTTGAAAGTAAATTGATACAGGTGGGTGTCGTCCGCGAGCGCGGCAGTGGTCTTGGTCCAGATCAGCTTGGTGACGTTACCGTTGCTGTCTTTTTCGAAAGTCGCCGGACCGAACACGCTGTCCATCGGACGGACCTTGGTCATTGTAATGGGGATCGTCACCACCACCTTGATCGTATCGTAATGAGTGGTGGTTACGACGGCATCCGAACAACCATGCGGCACATTAATGGTAGCGGTGTAGCCTTTGCCCGCGTAGGCATTATTGGGGCCGAATGAAACATGCGCGTGCGCTGGCTGGAACATTCCAAGCATGCCTGCCATTGAAACGGCCAGTGTGGTGTTGCGGTAGTTCATATTGAAAGCTCCTTCCCTTGGTCCGAATTGACGTGCCGGAGTAGTTTAGTGAAGCGCAAGCTTGGTCGGGAATGTGGCATTTTGTCGCAGAGGTGCTCGCTGCGCGGGGAATGAACAGCCACATCACATCAACATATACGACACGCCAAACTGAATCAGCGATGTTGTTTTCAGTTGTGGGCCATTCAGGTTTTGGTACAGCGGTGCGCCGAGTTCGCCGCTGACGATCCAGCCGCGCTTGAATATGCTCAGGCCCAGATACAGATCGGTGCGGATGCCACCTTGCGTGTTTGGATTGGAATCAGGCGACATCATCGGGTCGACTTGCGGGTCTTGACCGCTGACGTTGCCCCACATCGTGTAAGTCAGGCGGCCGGTTGCAACGGCGTGTTCGGCGAAGGCGTATTTCAGCCAGCCGGACCCTTCCAGGCGATGGCCGAGCCGGTAGCCATTGTCGTTTTTGCCGGTGCGGAACACGGCCATGCCCTGGCCGCCCCAGTTCCACGCGCCGGCGTCGAAGTTATATGTCAGTGTCGGGATCACGTCATAGCTGCCTGAGCCCAGTTGCATCGTGTACGGCAGGCGCATCTGCGGTTTGCCTTCGAGCATCGCGCCATTTTCGTTGATGCTGCCGCTGGGAATGTTAAGACCCAGGCCCAGCGACAGTGAGTGCGTGGCCTGATACGTAACCGAAACGACGATATCACCCAGCCCGCTGGACTCCATCGGCAGCATGCCGGGCATCGGTTCGGTCATGCCGTCCATGTACATCACCATGTCCATCTTGTTGCGCAGATAGTTGGACATCGCCATCACGCTGAGCGAGTCGGTGAAGTCGTACATCGCCATCAGCATGTGCATGTCCATCGTCATATCGGTGGGCGCCATCATGTAGTCGTAGCCGGCGGCCGGGGCCTTCATAAAACCATTGCTCAACGCCACGTCGCGCGCGCGCACCGAGTCGGTGCCGTCGAGCAACCCCGCCATATTCATGCGCATGTAGCGATACTCGAACATCCACATGCCGGCGTCGTGGCCGTGGTGCAGATGCGTGTAGGCGGAAATGCTGTGACCGGTCTGCTCAGGTTCGGGCTGCGCCGGCGCCTCAGCCGCGCGCGCCTGGTCGAGACTTATTAAGTTCAGAGTGATGGCGCAGATGATACGTGCATGCATTGCGTAAACTCCTTTTTGCGACGGTCGTTAGTGATGGTGCCCACCGCCGCCGCCGGGGTCGGGTGGCGGTTGCACACCCAGTGCCGCCGCGTCGAGCGCGGCAACGAATTGCGCGGGTGCGCCGTGCGTGGTCAGCGTGGCAAGTTTGGAAAAGAGCATCACGTCGAGTGTGGCAATCGTGTTGCAGTCCGGCCCCGGCGTCGTTGTGCAATCACCGCCGTTGGGAACGTAGGCGCGCAGATGATCGGGCGATAACGCAAGGCTGCGCCGCGCATGCCCGGCGCCCACGGCAACGTCCATCATGGCACTGCCTTTTATCGCCATGCCGGTCACCGGATCAAGCTCAATGGCGTACACCTTGTGGTTAATTCCGCCGCGCGCGGTCGCAGCGATCAACAGACGCGCATGCGGCGTCGCGCCGTGTTTCATGCGTGCGATATGGATGTGTTCCGCCGCCACGTCGCCGAGCTCGACAATTTGCAGGATCGAGTCGTCGCTGGCCTTGAGAATGGACAGGTAGCCAAGCTTGGTGTCGGCCTTGTAGCCGAGCATGTAGATCAGTGCACCGTCGTCAGACGTCTGCACCGCGCCGCCGACCGGAAGCTGGCCGGTAGCGGTCCCCGCCATGATGTTGGTGACGGTATAAAACGTTGCGTTGACGATGGCCAGCGCGCGGTCCGTGCCCGAGGTGATGCCGATGTAAAATTTACCACTGACCGGCGAGTAGTCGATGCCGTCAGGCACATTACCCAGCCCGGAAGCGTTGAGGTTGATCGTCTTGACGGTTCTCAGAAACAACGCATTCATGTGGTCGTTGCTGACGATGGAGAGCGTTTGTTCCTCAGTGTTGCTCACGGCGAATTGCGGCGGCGCATTGATATAGCCCAGCACCGGATGCGAATACGCGCCCTGTTTGTCGCCATGCCCGACCAACACTTCGGTGCTGTCCTTGTACTTGTCGTCCATGATGCCGGTGCCGTCGGCGTCGGTCGTGTCCGCGAAATTCCAGTTGAAGCGGAACACCGAGTCGGAACCGCTATCGCCTTCCGGTCCGGCGTTGCTCAGCCACAGGTACTTGCCGTCCGGCTCCACCGCCGCACGCGTGATGCGTGTCATTTTCGCAGTAAGGTTGCTGACCAGTGGCACGATCTCCACGGCGCTTGCGTCGTTGATGTTTGCAACCGCCTTGGCCAGATCGACGATGGCAACACCGCCGCCGGTGGCCGCGCCCACCCCGTCACGCAGGCCCGATGGAATCAGCACGAAGGCGTGCCCCTGATGCAACAGCACCTCGCCCAGCGGCACGGCTGATCCCGCAGTTTGCTGAAGGGCGATTGCGCCGTAATTGCGCGTTATGCCCAGTCCGTCATCGCCGTATACGTTCAGATTTCCGCTGCCGTCGGTTGCCACGACGATATATTTCGGCGTCCACAGCGGTCCTTTTTCCGTGCCAGTAATCCCAAGCACGCTTGGGGGGCGCGTCAAATCGTGATTCGTTTCCTCATGCCAGCACCCACCGATGGTCGTTGCAACGATCATGAGT
>JANLTU010000150.1:0-9349 GCA_031363085.1 Gammaproteobacteria bacterium | reverse complement strand
CAAACCGAATTTTACGGCGCAATGGGGCGTTGCGATTTCGAAAAACCCGTACTTGTCCTACCAGTTCAAAGGCGGCAAGAAAGGCGACAAAATCAAAATCAGTTGGGTGGATAACAAGGGCGATAAAGACAGCGAAGAAGGGCAGATTCAGTAAATTTGTACTCACAGCCCTTCGCTTCGCACGCTATCCATTTACACGCCGTATGAAATGGAGGCCCAAACTAGGCTGGGCGACGCGTTGACGCGCATAACCGGAGCGCAGTGGTTCGCCGTAACAACAGATCTCGGCATTATTTTAACCTGGGCGCGCATTGATGCATTGTCGGGAAAATCCATATTCACCAGAACGGAGAGCAAGACACCATGAACCATTCAATAGTCAAGTTAAGCGCCTTACTCATACTCCCCTTCGCCGTTCACGCGGACGACAATCCGCCGTCGACCTACTCGTTCAGATCACTCTCGGTCGAAGCGGCGTCTAAGGCGGCGTGGGGCGCTATCATCGAATGCCGTAAAAAAGGCTATTCGGTCGCAGTCGCGGTTGTTGACAGGGGCGGCAATACGCAAGCGCTGTTGAGAGATCGCTTCGCCGGACCACATACTCCCGAGACTGCAATTCGCAAAGCCTGGACGGCGAACAGCTTTCGTCAACCAACGGCGAATTTGGCGGCGCTTCTGCAAGAGGGAAAAATCCCCCATCAGGTGCAACACAATCCCGGCGCTTTGCTGGTGGGAGGCGGAGTATTAATCGAAGCGCAGGGGCAGATTATCGGCGGCATCGGCGTGTCCGGTGCACCGCCCGGAAAATCAGAAATTGAAAGTATCGACGGCGCTTGCGCACAGGCGGGGATTGATCGCATCAAAGATGAAATTGAGCTTGGCGAATAACCACTTGGTTGGCACGGTGACGAATCCGTTGCTGCGCAGACACGCGGGGATTAGGGATGCATGGGGGCTAGCTCCTGACGGTGATAGATGGGTGTTTGGCAACTCCACCTTATCACTGGAGCCAGCCCTTTTTACATTGCATCAAGGGGTTGGTGGTTAAGTAAGTGCCATTGGAGTCTGACCCCATTTTCTATAATAGTAATTTCATTTATATAAAATTAGGAGTAAAAATTTATGGGTTATCGCACTATTTTCTCAGTAATCTTCATCGCATTGGCTGCGCTAACTGTACGATTAAGTTTTGCAGAACAACAAGGTGTGCTCGCTGTTAATAAAGTCAAGGGATCCTTGTCCGTTGTCGTACTAGGATCCGGTGATGCCATGGCATCACCGAAGGGCAGAGCATCTTCCGGCTATCTTATCTTTACTGATGGTAAACCTCGCATACTGATGGATGTGGGTGGTGGAACTTTTGCACGTATCGCAGAAAGTGGTGCCGATTTGAGCACACTAGATATCATATTGTTCAGCCATCTACATATCGACCATACCGCTGATACTTCGGCCGTACTAAAGACTATTTATCTGCATAATGTTCGCGGTAAAACCAAACGGTCAGCCTCAACCTCTCCCATTAACTTTTATGGTCCGGCCGCCAACAGAAGCTTGCCTCAAGCGAGTGCATTTGACGACACAAGCCAGTTTATCGCGGGTATGTACGGTGAAAAAAGCGGTTTAGAACGCTACTTGCATGGTTTTGTAAAAGCAATAGGCGCAGGCGAATTTGCGTATACGGTAACCGATGTATCTGCTGACCATTTTAACAACGTGAACGGCGAAACGAAACCGGCAGATGTAAAAACTATAATTCACACGGCCGACGGGCTGACTGTAAAAGCCATTGGCGTTGAACATGGTCCCGTACCAAGTCTTGCTTATCGGATTGAATACAAGGGGAAGTCGATTGTCTATTCCGGTGACACCACTTCAAACACGGACAATATGTTAACCATATCGAAATCCACTGACATCCTCATTTATGATGCGGCGATTATGGATGACGTTCCACCCAAAGATTCTGCCTTTAGAAAATTCCACACCGCCCCGACGCGGATGGGGGAGATCGCGACACACGCCGCAGCAAAGCAACTTGTGCTGTCGCATTTGTCGCCGATAACTGATACACGAATTGATCAGCTTAAATCTATAGTTAAAGATGTCGGCTTCAAAGGTGTTATTACGGAAGCAAATGATCTTGAAGTTTACAACATAAATTAAACTGCACGCGGGATGTGTTTAATTTAATAAGCAAGCTTGGCATGAATTCATCAGGTGCGCCGTTTAAAGCCATTTTATTCAACGAGGCAACCCATGCATCCCCGATTTCTGGTTTGTTACGCCTGCGCCGTTGCGCTCGGTTTTATTGCCATAAAATAGGAGGTCAGGCTTGCGTAATTGCATAGATAATCTCACGAACGCTGGATTTACCAACCTAGCCTACGACTACAGCCTTTCACCTGAAAGGCGCGAGTTTCCGCTTACCGTCGTTATACGGCTTTTTTCGGCTTCTTGGCGGAAGTTTCTTCCAGCGCATTGCGCACTTTTGCCAGCACCTTTGCAGTCACCTTAGCTTGTTTTTCCAGCTTGCTCACGTAAGCCTGCGATACGCCCAAACGTTGCGCGAGTTGATCTTGCGTGATACGCGCCTTAATACGCGCCAGCGCCACGGGGTTGTCCACGTAGTCTTCCAGCGCGAACGGAACATAATCTTCTTGCTCAGCGCCCTTGGCAATCCGGTTATCGATTTCCTTGCGCAGGGCTGTGTAAACCCGGAACGGGATGAGCACGTATTCAGGTGTACCTTCCAGCGAGTTGATGACTTGTATGTTACGCGGCGCTTTCATTTGTATGCGTCTCCACGAGGTTTGATTCTCTCAACGGCGATGATCTTGACAGTGTCCTGCCAGTCGAAGATTACGCGCCAGTTTCCTACGCGCAGCCGGTAAAACGGTTCACCCTGCAACTTCTTAACGTCCAACGACGGATCGTCTGGATCGAATCCCAGCATCTGGATTTTTTCGGCGACCCGCATCCGCTCGTTGCGCGGTAGGCTTTGCAGCTTTTTCTCAGCTTGCCGTTTGATTAATACCGTGTAGGGCATGGGTTATATTATAAGTTATAAAAAGTTATGTAAAGTCGGTTGCCGTTTTATGGTCGCGTGGTTCGCAGAGTGATTTGTCAGGAATAGTGGGTCAGGCTTGCGTAATTGCATAGATGATCTCACGAACGCTGGATTTACCAACCTAACCTACGACTACAGCCTTTCACCTGAACCTAAAAACGGCAGTTAACCCGCAGTCTCGTTTGCCAACAGGACCGGCGGACCCGCCGTCACGAGCATAAATTTCTCGAACTCATGGGCGAGGATGGCGCGTAGTCGTTGGGTATCCGTCAACTGCTCCGCAGTGGTTTTCAGTAAGTTCAAGAAGTTGGCGAGGTTGGCCAGTACGGCTTGTATGCTGGCCTGCTTGGCGTGCGTGCTGGTAATGGTCAGGCGCGTCTGTCCGGCGTGTTTGGTTTACGTGGCCACGCCATGTAACAACAGCGGTCGGCTGGAGATCGCTTCGAAGTGTTTATCGGGGTGCGCCGGCCGCACGAACAAGGTCCACCCGTTGTAGACGAGGGCCACCATCCGTGCCATGAGTCGACACCGTGCGAGGTCCTGGGTGGTAAAGCCACCCCAGCCCCATTGGTTCTTCAACTCGTCGAAGTTGTTTTCGGCATCGGCCCGGTCACGATAGAGCTGGGCAAGTGTGAGAATCTCATGCGCCATTGGGGTGACCAGCACGGCGTACTCGTAACGCGTGGTGGGAAGGTCGCTTTCATTGCACACGGATGTGCAGGTGCCGCGAAGCGCAGGGATGCGCGAGAGCGGCCACTGTCGCATCTAAATCCAGGATCCACGGCGTGGACAGCAAGGGCTGTGTTGTTTTCGCCAGGTGCCGGTCCAACCACGCCGTGCCGGAGGATTCGTCCATGCGCGCAAGCGCACGGCGCGCCGCATCTTCTGAAACCAGTTTCTCCACACCTCAAGAGTTCCGGGTGAATGCCGTCCTGGCGAATCGCGCTGATGTGCGCGTAGCGCTGGTGGCCGGCTAAAATCGACAGCAGGAAGGTCGCAAGCACCGCGCGCTTGTCCGATCCATTGTTGCTTTGGTACGCAAGCGGACAGTCCGCCACGACCCGGCGCAAAGCCAGCGCCGACGCGAATAACCACCCACACATCGAACAGGCCGCTGACTTTCAGAAATTCAATGAAGAACGGCAACTGCCCCAGCGGCGTGACCGCGGCGGCGGGGTCCCACTCCACGTGGATTCGGCCACCGAACGTATCCAGTGCGATCATCCCTTTCTCACTAACCAACGCTTTGCGTTGTGCTTCACCCATCGGGTGAGTCCTCCCTAACCCAAAATTACGGTGAAATCCCAAGCGCCGCCTACGGTTAGCTTAGCAGAGTAAGTTTCACTGCCGTTTTTAGGTTGATGCTTGATTTAGACACACGCCGGATTCTTCTGTGACAAAACGTCAGCGCGGCGGGGTTGATAAACACAGCGCAGTAGCGGGTAATTACCCGACTTTCCACAGTTGACTCGATGGGAATCTCTTAAAATTTTTTTGCTGCACAAGATTTTATTGTCACTAATACATTCGCTAAATCACGCGCTTCCAAGCACCACGCAAAACTTGCCAGCAACCTCCGCGACTACTAGATTCCATATGCGGCCCAACACTTTCCTCTCACCGCTTAGGAGCACACTACTTGATTCGCAAGATTTTGATCGCTAACCGTGGCGAGATCGCGGTGCGCATTGCGCGCGCGTGTGCTGAGATGAGTATCCGCTCCGCTGCCGTGTATGCCGACGCCGACCGCCACGGGCTGCATGTCAAGAAGGCCGATGAAGCGTACAGCCTTGGTCCTGACACGGTGTCTGGTTATCTCAATGCGCACCGTATCGTAAATCTGGCGGTCGCCACCGGCTGCGACGCGATCCATCCCGGCTATGGTTTTTTATCGGAAAATCCGCAGCTCGCGGAAATCTGCGTGAAGCGCGGTGTGATTTTTATCGGCCCGGATGCCGAGGCAATCCGCCGCATGGGCGACAAGGTCGAAGCGCGGCGCAGCATGATCAAGGCGAAAATTACGGTAGTGCCGGGGAGTGACGGCAACTTGGCCAACGTTGACGAAGCCGTCGCGTATGCGCGCACCATCGGCTACCCGGTGATGCTCAAGGCCACCTCGGGCGGCGGCGGGCGCGGCATTCGACGCTGCGACAGCGAAGAGGAACTCAAGCGCAACTTCGAGCGCGTGATCTCCGAAGCAACCAAAGCCTTCGGCAGTGCCGATGTGTTCGTGGAAAAGTGTGTCGTCAACCCCCGGCACATCGAAGTGCAGATTCTCGCCGACCACCACGGCAATGTGATTCACCTGTTCGAGCGCGACTGCTCGATTCAGCGCCGTCATCAAAAGCTGATCGAGATCGCACCTTCACCGCAACTCGACGACGCGCAGCGCAGCTTGATCGGCAAGCTGGCCGTGAAAGCCGCGAAGAAAGTCGGCTACCGCAACGCCGGCACGGTGGAATTTTTGCTGGATGAATCCGGTGAATTTTTCTTCATGGAAATGAACACCCGCTTGCAAGTTGAGCACACCGTCACCGAACAAATCACCGGCATCGACATCGTGCAGGAACAAATCCGCATCGCCGACGGCCAAGTGCTGCGCTACAAACAGAAAGAAGTACAACGGCGCGGCTACGCGATGGAATTTCGCATCAACGCGGAAGATCCCAAGAATGATTTTCTGCCCAGCTATGGGCGCATCACGCGCTACTTCGCGCCCGGCGGTCCAGGCGTGCGCACTGACGCGGCGATCTACACCGGCTATGAAATTCCACCTTATTACGACTCGATGTGTGCCAAGCTCACGCTCTGGGCGCTCACTTGGGAGGCGCTGCTCAACCGCGCCACGCGCGCGCTGAACGATATGGGTGTGTATGGTGTCAAGACCACGATCCCGTATTACCTGGAAATTTTAAAATCGCGCGAATTTCGCAGCGGCAGTTTCAACACTAGCTTTGTGGACGCACACCCGGAGCTGATTAATTATTCCACCAAGCGGCCGATGCGTGACGTTGCGGCAGCGGTCTCGGCCGCCATCGCCGCACACATGGGCTTGCAATAATTCAATAAGGAATCGTCATGCCCCGCGTACACATCACCGACACGGTTCTGCGCGACGCGCATCAATCCCTGATCGCCACGCGTCTGCGCCTGGACGACATGCTACCGGTCTGTCCTAAGCTTGACAATATCGGCTTCTGGTCGCTGGAAATGTGGGGCGGCGCGACCTTCGACGCGTGTGTGCGCTTTCTGAAAGAAGACCCGTGGGAACGGTTGCGCAAGCTGCGCGCCGCCCTGCCCAACACGCCGCTGCAGATGTTGCTGCGCGGCCAAAACCTGCTCGGCTATCGCCACTACCCCGACGACGTCGTGGCCGCCTTCGTGATGAAATGCGCTGACCACGGCATGGACGTGTTTCGTATTTTCGATGCGCTCAACGACATGCGCAACATCCGCGCCTCGGTCGCGGCAGTAAAAAAAGCCGGCAAGCACGCGCAAGGCGCGATCTGTTACACCACCAGCCCGGTGCACGGTATTGACCAATTCGTGACGATAGCCAAGGAACTCGAAGCCATGGGTTGCGACAGCCTCGCGATCAAAGACATGGCGGGCCTGCTGACGCCCAGCGCAACGGCAACGTTGGTGCGCGCGCTGCACAATAGCGTGGGCATTCCGCTGCATCTGCACTCGCACGCCACCAGCGGGCTTGCACCGATCTGCCAATGGAAAGCGGTGGAAAACGGCTGTCTGCACATCGACACCGCCATCTCCACCATGTCGGGCGGCACCAGCCATCCCGCCACCGAAACCATGGTCGCCGCATTCAACGGCACCGAATACGACACGGGTTTAAATCTGGAAGCGCTGCAGGAAATCGGTTTTTACTTCCGCGAGGTGCGCAAGAAATATGCGCAATTCGAAAGCGAATTCACCGGCTTGGACACCCGCGTGCAGGTGAACCAAGTGCCGGGCGGCATGATTTCGAATCTGTCGAACCAGCTCAAGGAGCAAGGTGCGCTGCAGCGCATGAACGACGTGCTGGAAGAAATTCCGCGCGTGCGTGAAGACCTGGGCTACCCGCCGTTGGTTACACCGACCTCGCAGATCGTCGGCACGCAATCCGTGTTAAATGTCATCACCGGCGCCCGCTATAAGAACATCACCAATGAAGTGAAATTTTATTTGCAAGGTCGCTATGGCCGCCCACCCGGCACAGTCAACGCCGTGGTACGCCAGCAGGCCATCGGCAACGCCGACGTGATCGACTGCCGCCCCGCCGATCTACTCGAAGCGGAAATGGACAAATTGAAAGACGAGATCGGCGGCCTCGCGCATTCGCCGGAAGACGTGCTGACCTACGCGATGTTCCCGGACGTCGGTCGTGACTTTTTACAGCAACGTGCTGCCGGCACCCTCACGCCCGAAGCGCTGGAAGCACCACCCACGGTGGATAAAGATTATTACTGCGCCGTCGCCACCGAATTCAACATCTCAATGCACGGCGAGACCTACCATATTAAAGTCACCGGCACCGGCCACAACACCCAAGACCGCCGCCCGTTCTACGTCAGCGTCGACGGCGTGCCGGAAGAAATCATGGTCGAAACTCTCGACGAAATTATCAACCCCGGTAGCAGCGGGCGCGCACCCAGCGGCGGACCAAGCAAGTCACCCGCCATCAAAGGCAGCAAGCGCCCGCGCGCCACCAAACCCGGTCACGTCACTTCGTCAATGCCCGGCACCATTGTCGACGTGCTGGTGAAAGTTGGCGATCAGGTCAAGGCCGGCGACCCGGTACTGGTCACCGAAGCGATGAAAATGGAAACCGAAATCCAGGCCCCCATCGCCGGCAAGGTCACGCAGGTGCACGTGAAAAAAAGCGATACTGTGAATCCCGACGAAGCCTTGATTGAGATTGAATGATGCAGCCACTGGTACTCGCCTCTACCTCGCCCTACCGCAAGGAATTACTGCAACGCTTGGGCTTGGCGTTCATCACCGCCGCACCCAACATCGACGAAACACAGCGCTCTGATGAATCAGCAGAGCAGCTCGTCCGGCGCCTGTCTGAAGAAAAAGCGCGCGCGCTGGCCACAGCATTTCCCGATGCGTTGATCATCGGCTCTGATCAAGTGGCGGTCATCGGCGCTGAGATTCTGACCAAACCCGGCACGCACGAAAATGCCGTCAGTCAATTGCAACGCTGCGCGGGCCAGTCCGTGACTTTTTTAACCGGCTTGTGTTTGTTTAACGCCCGCTCGGGAAACGCACAGATTGAAGCAGTACCGTTTCGCGTCCATTTCCGCCCGTTAAACGCCGCACAAATCGAAAACTACTTACGCCGCGAACAGCCTTATAACTGTGCCGGCAGCTTTAAGTCTGAAGGATTAGGAATCGCGTTGTTCGAACGCCTGGAAGGCGACGACCCTGCGACGCTGATCGGCTTGCCGCTAATCAGGTTGACGCGCATGTTAGAAACAGCAGGTATGCAGGTAATTTGAACGTAGCAATGACCACGTGCAATGATCAGTCGCCTACCCGATGAGCGACTACGAAAATGAAATTGTCATACCTTCTGACTAAGCCATATGAAACTCGCTAGCGAGCATCAATGCTTCACCCCGTTTGATACTGGTCGTAAATCGCCTAGGTGCAGGACTTGAAAATTTCTCTGTCAAAAGTCAGAACATGCGTCTCTGGCACCCTTTTCATTTTGCTACAGGGATGTGATGCAGGCTACCCTGAAACCGAGCAAATCTTCGTGAAGGTCACCAATACTTTTAATACTCCAGTGACACTTGAGATGCGCTTCAACAAAAATGCAGCAGATCCGAACAAGGCACCGGAATACGCTTATGTAACGAAAGACGTCCTGTTAGATAGCACTGAATCAACGCCGCCGCGAAAGTTCGGTGTAATCAAAGGCTCCTGTCCAAAAGACATCCTGATTAGTTACCTGCCTCAGACAGTCGCAAAACGCTGAGGGGGTGGGGTTTGGTAGTGACGGCGGCGCGAAGTAAACGTGGCACCCTGGCGGCCATATCAAAACGGCGATTGAAACGGTAAGGAAATTCGGCCAGATAACGATGCGCATACTTGGCATGATTGATCGCGTGGTAGGTTCCGCTGAGCGCTGTTTTCAGGTTGGCCAGTATCGTGTTGACCCAACGAAACTCAGGGCGTTGCACCGCGTGTCTACCTCCGCCCACGACGTGGCGTTCGTGCGCCGCCGCCGTGTGCGTGACGGCCTCGAAACACCACAGGCCATCCGAAACCACA
>JANLTU010000139.1:0-9923 GCA_031363085.1 Gammaproteobacteria bacterium | reverse complement strand
GCCAGATTGCGGCCCTTGATTTCAAGTTCGCGCACTTCATCGCCGGGGTAAGCCGAACCGATCTCGTGCTTGACTTTTTCGGCCGTGGATTCACCGATCAGGGTGCCGTAGTTGCGGCGGATGTAGGAGATAATAGCTTCGTCGAAGCGGTCGCCGCCGATGCGCACCGAGGCCGAGTACACAATGCCCGACAGCGAAATGATCGCCACTTCGGTGGTGCCGCCGCCGATGTCGACCACCATCGAGCCGCTGGCTTCGGAGACCGGCAGGCCGGCGCCGATTGCGGCCGCCATCGGTTCTTCGATTAAATACACTTCACGCGCACCGGCACCGGCGGCGGATTCTTTGATCGCGCGCCGTTCCACTTGCGTGGAACCGCAGGGCACGCACACCAGCACGCGCGGGCTGGGGCGGAAGAAACGGAATTTATCCTGATGCACTTTTTTGATGAAGTGCTGAAGCATTTTTTCGGTCACCGTGAAATCGGCGATCACGCCGTCTTTCAGCGGCCGCACCGCAACGATGTTACCCGGGGTGCGGCCGAGCATGCGCTTGGCTTCGGCACCAACGGCGGCGATGGTGCGCGGCCCGCCCGGTCCCCGTTCTTGACGAATTGCAACCACCGACGGTTCGTTGAGCACAATCCCTTGTCCGCGTACATAAATAAGTGTGTTGGCCGTACCGAGGTCGATGGACAAATCGTTGGAGAACATTCCGGAGAGGCGGGAGAACATGATGGAATTGGTTCCTGAATTTTGGACGGGGAAAAATACGGCTTACTCTAGCAGTGGTGTTTTGCTTCAGCAAGGTTTGTTCCGGCGTAAACTAACGCGCAAGTAATCCACATTAACGACCGCTTGCGTGTGTCACTTGAGCGGCGCTAAGCATAGTACCTGTGGCGTGACTATGATAACTTTTACGCCCTAAATTTCTCCTAAACGTGAGAGCGCCCGCACATGTCCTTGAGCAAAACTGATGTCGAAAAAATTGCGCACCTCGCGCGCCTCGCGATTAGTGAGCAGGACATCGAGCTGTATGGCCGCAATTTGTCCAACATTCTGGCGCTGGTCGAACAGATGAACAAAGTCGACACCCGCAACGTGCTGCCGATGGCGCACCCGCTCGATACCGCCCAACGCCTGCGCGCAGACGTGGTCAGCGAAACCAACCAGCGCGACACCTTCCAGGCCATCGCGCCGCAGGTGGATTGCGGTTTGTACTTGGTGCCCAAGGTGCTGGAGTAGAAGGCGGGGTGCTTACCAATGTTGAATGCTTAATTTTTAATGTTGAATTATGGTGTGCGCTTTGCGCACGCGTTAATTAAACATTCACCATTAAGCATTCAACATTGACGCTAAAAAATACGTTCGATGAAATAACAAGGACTCCCATGCACACCCTCAGCCTCGCCGCATTGTCTGCCGGACTCAAAGCGAAAAAGTTCTCCAGTGTCGAACTCACGCGCGCCTATTTGCAGCGCATCGCCACACATGGCCAGCGACTCAATGCCTTCGTGACCGTGGCCGACGAGCTTGCGCTCAAGCAGGCGCAAGCAGCCGACGCGCGCATCGCAACCGGCCAAGCTGCGCTGCTCACCGGCGTGCCGCTGGCGCAGAAAGATATTTTCTGTACCCAGGGCGTGAAGACCACCTGCGGCTCCAAGATGCTCGCCAACTTCATCGCACCCTATAGCGCGACCGTGGTGCAGCGTTGCGACGAGGCCGGCATGGTGATGCTGGGCAAAACCAACATGGACGAGTTCGCGATGGGATCGTCGAACGAAACCAGTTATTTCGGCCCGGTGCGCAATCCGTATGACCTGAACGCGGTGCCCGGCGGTTCGTCGGGCGGTTCGGCGGCGGCGGTTGCCGCACGGCTCGCACCGGTTGCCACCGGCACCGACACCGGCGGATCAATTCGTCAACCTGCGGCACTTTGCAACCTGACCGGCCTGAAGCCGACCTACGGCCGCGTGTCGCGTTACGGCATGATCGCGTTCGCATCCAGCCTCGATCAGGGTGGCCCGATGGCACGCAGCGCCGAAGATGTCGCGCTACTGCTAAACGTGATCGCCGGCTTCGACAGCAAGGACTCCACCAGCGTGGACACACCGGTGCCGGATTACACGGCGGGCTTGAACAAGTCGCTGGCCGGCTTGCGTATCGGCATCCCCAAGGAATTTTTCGGTCAGGGTCTTGATACTAAAGTTGAGCACGTGATTCGCGACGCGCTCAAACAATACGAACAGCTCGGCGCCAAGATTAAAGAAATCAGCCTGCCCAACAGCGGCCTGTCGGTGCCGACCTATTACGTGGTCGCGCCCGCCGAATGTTCGTCTAATCTGTCGCGCTTTGACGGCGTGCGTTACGGTTATCGTTGCGATCAACCGGTTGACTTGGTTGACCTATACAAGCGCTCGCGCGGCGAAGGTTTCGGCGCCGAAGTAAAACGCCGCATCATGATCGGTACCTATGCACTCAGCTCCGGCTACTACGACGCGTATTATTTAAAAGCGCAAAAACTGCGCCGCCTGATCTCCGACGATTTCAAAAACGCGTACAAAGAAGTCGACGTCATCATGGGCCCAACCTCGCCGACGGTGGCATTTAATCTGGGCGAAAAAACCGATGACCCGGTGACCATGTACCTGTCCGACATCTACACCATCGCGGTGAATCTCGCCGGCATCCCCGGCATGTCAATACCCGTCGGCTTTGTTGGCCAGCGCCCAGTGGGTTTGCAATTGATGGGCAATTATTTCGACGAAGCGCGCTTGCTGAACATCGCGCATCAATATCAACAAGCGACCGATTGGCATCTGCGGGCGCCGAAAGGGTTTGAGTAATGACGGGGCGCGCCACGGCTCGAACAGTGACATGCGAAAATCGTATCGATTTCTACGGCGAATGAATCCCAGATTCCACTGCGCTGCGTCCGGGTTATTTGCTGTCGTCTTGCTTTCAGCTTGTGCTGGACCCAGGCCACTGTTTGGCACCAGTCTTGAGAAGGAGCTTGCAGATTGCGAGAGAATTTTAGCGGCAAACATTGATGACTCTACGCCTAAGGCACTGGCTTGGCACTTCATCAACCAGCATCGAATCGGGTGCGGTTTAAAAGCAAATGGAATTGAAAGGGCGCGATCCAAGCTTTTTCAGCTTAGCCAGGATGAGGCGATTATTGGGTTGATTGAAATTCGATTTTTCGTCCTGCCTGAAGGCAAAGTAAAATCCGCAGCCGTCGAAAAAAATGATACTGGTCACCCGAATCTTGGTCTTGATCTGGTTAAGTTAATTTCGGCGGCTCGCTTTTCCGTTTGGTCAAATGCTGTTACCGCTACTTACAGAGTTGAGTTCAAACAGACAAGCGTTTTCTATTCACTGAATGTCTTATAAACGTAGGTCATCATGGATTTCTCCGTGTTGGGTATTTGATTAACGAGGAATAAATAATGGAATGGGAACCGGTCATCGGTTTAGAAATTCACGCGCAGCTCGCTACGAAGAGCAAAATCTTTTCCGGCGCGGCCACCGCATACGGTGCCGAGCCGAATACACAAGCCTGCGCGATTGATTTGGGCATGCCCGGCGTGTTGCCGGTGTTGAATAAAGAAGCGGTGCGCATGGCGGTGAAGTTCGGGCTAGCGATCGGCGCGACCATCGCGCCGCGCTCGGTGTTCGCGCGCAAGAATTATTTCTACCCGGATTTACCTAAGGGCTACCAGATTAGTCAATACGAGCTCCCCATTGTCGGCAAGGGCAGCATCGTCATTGAACTTGACGAGGGCGTCAGTAAAACCGTCGGCATCACGCGCGCGCACCTGGAAGAAGATGCGGGAAAATCGCTGCACGAAGATTTTCACGGGATGACCGGCATCGATCTGAACCGCGCCGGCACCCCATTGCTGGAAATCGTATCCGAGCCCGACCTGCGTTCGGCCAAGGAAGCCGTCGCCTACATGAAGCGCATCCACTCGCTGGTGCGCTACCTGGAAATCTGCGACGGCAACATGCAGGAAGGCTCGTTCCGCTGCGACGCTAACGTGTCGGTGCGGCCCAAGGGTAGGGAAAAATTCGGCACGCGCGCCGAGCTGAAAAACATTAACTCGTTCCGCTTTGTCGAGCGCGCCATCCTGCACGAGATCGAGCGGCAAATTGAGTTGATCGAAGGCGGCGGCACAGTAAAGCAAGAAACCCGCCTGTACGATCCCGATAAAGACGAGACCCGCGCCATGCGCTCCAAGGAAGAGGCGATGGACTACCGCTACTTCCCCGATCCTGACTTGTTACCGGTGGAGCTGGACGCCGCCTTCATCAGCAGTGTCAAGGCCACATTGCCGGAATTACCCGACCAAAAGAAAGAACGCTTCGTCGCGCACTACGGCTTGTCGATGTACGACGCCGGGGTGCTCACCGCGACGCGCGAAATGGCGAATTATTACGAGCAAGTCGCCGACGTGTGCAAATCACCTAAGCTCGCGGCGAACTGGGTCATGGGCGACCTGTCCGGTCTGCTGAACAAAAACAATCTTGATGTCACGCACAGCCCCGTGTCGGCGGCGATGCTCGGTGGCATGATCGCGCGCATCGTCGATAACACCATCTCCGGAAAAATTGCCAAGACCGTGTTCGAAGCCATGTGGGCGGGCGAAGGCGATGCCGACGCGGTGATTAAAGCCAAGGGTCTGGTGCAAGTCACCGACACCGGCGCGATTGAAACAATCATCGACGCGATCATGGCCGCCAATCCCGAACAACTGGCTCAATTCCGTTCCGGTAAAGACAAGCTGTTCGGCTTCTTCGTCGGTCAGGTGATGAAGGCTTCTCAGGGCAAAGCCAACCCGGCGCAGTTGAATGAGCTGTTGCAGAAGAAATTGAAAGGGTAAAACGACACTGGATTTGTGATCTCACGGGCTGGGCGTCTCAAGGATAAACGCCGACTTATACGGTGTCGTTCCCCGCGACCTTAGCGCGCCGACATGTGTGCCGCTTTGAATTTGTCAAAATTCTGCTTTCGTCCACCAGATCGAACGATTGTTGCCGGGCATCGCGCGGTCTTGGGTGAGGTGCAGGCTGTTGCGCTGCGCCAGCGCATTCACCGCCTCGAAATCGCGCACGCTGGACACCGGATCGCGCGCCTTGAGCCAGCGGTCAAACTCCTCGTTGCTGGGCTCAAGCGGCCGGGCCGCATAACGATAGGCGCCGTACACGTACAGCACGCCGCCCGGCGCCAGTATGCGAGCAACCCCGGCGAATAAATTTTCAACACCTGGCCACGCGACAATATGCGTGGTGTTGATGCAGACCACCGCCTGCGCGGAAGCCACCGGCCAATGCGCGGCCAGTAAATCGAGCTCCAGCGGTGCGCGCAGATTCGGCAGGTTCGCCTCGGCACACCACGCGCGAATACTCGGCAGATTGGGAACAAGGTCAGTGGGCTGCCAAAGCAAATGCGGCAGGCGCGCAGCAAAATACACCGCGTGCTGACCGGTACCGCTGCCGATTTCAAGCACGAGGCCAGACTGCGGCAAAACCTCCTGCAACACCGCAAAAATCTCGTCTTTATTACGGTCCACTGACGGCGCACATTGTTTCAAGGACGCACCTGCGAAAATTTTGTTTGACACTTCGAGCTGCGCGGCGAGTCATAATGCCGCACTTTCACCTTTAGGTTCACTGCATGACGTATTCGTTGGATACCTTACCATTCCGCAATTCTTTTGCGGCGCTGTCGAGTGTATTTTATTCACGCGTCGCGCCCACGCCGTTTGATACGCAAGCGCAGTTGATTCATTTCAACACACGCGCCGCCGCCTTGCTTGATCTTGATGCTGCGGTGCAGCACGACGCGCGTTTTGCCGCGATCTTCAGCGGCAAACTTGCGCTGCAAGGTGCCGATCCTCTCGCGATGCTCTACGCCGGTCATCAGTTTGGCCACTACGTGCCGCAACTGGGCGAC
Source organism: Gammaproteobacteria bacterium (assembly GCA_031363085.1). Classification (GTDB taxonomy): domain Bacteria; phylum Pseudomonadota; class Gammaproteobacteria; order SG8-11; family SG8-11; genus UBA6921. The sequence continues at coordinate 3,968 of JANLTU010000139.1, read as the reverse complement.
GGGCGTGCCATCATTCTCGGCGAAATTACCAACACGCGAAATAATGAGGCGTGGGAGATTCAACTTAAGGGCAGCGGCCAGACGCCGTATTCACGCCAAGGCGATGGCCGCGCCGTGTTGCGTTCCAGCATCCGCGAATACCTGTGCAGCGAGGCCATGCACGGCCTGGGGATACCCAGCACGCGTGCACTGTGCTTGGTCGGCAGCCGCGACGAAGTGTATCGAGAAAAAGTCGAGACCGGCGCCATAGTTACGCGGCTGGCGCCCTCGCATGTACGCTTCGGTTCGTTCGAGGTGTTTTTCTACCGCGACCAGCATGAGCATACACGCACGCTGGCCGATTATGTGATCGCCCGGCACTACCCGGAACTTTCCGATCAGCCGGACCGCTATCTGGCCTTGCTGCACGCGGTGATCGAACGCACCGCGCGCCTGATCGCGCAGTGGCAAGCAGTGGGCTTTTGCCACGGCGTGATGAATTCCGACAATATGTCGATACTTGGCCTGACGCTCGACTACGGCCCATTCGGATTTTTGGAAAGCTATAACCCGGGCTTCATCTGCAACCATTCCGACCACCAAGGCCGCTATGCCTACGACCAGCAACCGCGCGTCGGGTTGTTTAATCTCAGTTGTCTTGCCCAGGCGCTTTTGCCGCTGCTGGAAGTCGAAGCCGCCAAAGCTGCACTGGAAAGTTATCAGGCGCGCTATAGCGCGCACTATCACCAGCTCATGACGGCAAAACTGGGCTTTGAACAGGCCGACGCGCGCGTGTTACAGCTCACTGAAACCCTGCTCACCCTCATGCAGCAAAGCCAAACCGACTACACCCTGATGTTTCGCGCGCTGTGCCAGGTCGAGCGCAACTCGGAAGAGCCGGTGGCGTTGCTGCGCGACCGCTTCATCGACCGCGCAGCGTTTGATCGGTGGCTGGCCGAGTACCGCGCCCACCTGCGCAGCCACGCCCAGGCCGATGAGCCGCGCCGGGCCGCGATGCTGCGCACCAATCCAAAAATCGTGCTGCGCAATTACCTTGCACAAATCGCCATCGAAAAAGCGCAAGGCGGCGACTACACCGAAATCGACCAACTGCTGAGCGTGTTGCACGCACCGTTTGACGAGCACCCACGCTTTGCACACTACGCCCAGCCCGCGCCGGAATGGGCCAGCCACATCGAGGTGAGTTGCTCGTCATAGCCGCCGCTCACGCTTTCGATACCAGGCCGCTCGCAAGCAACGCTTGCGCAATCGGCGTAGCGGCGACAGGTGTGGGCAAGGTCGCACACAATTTCGCATCCGACAAATTCAGCTCGTGCTGCCACAAGTAACGCATCTCAAACAACGAGCGCACAAACGCCGAGAACGGCGTGGCCAAACGTAACAACCACCACGGAAACGCTTTCAGCACTACCGTCTGGCCGGTTGCGCTACGGATCGCATCCGCAAGCGCATTGAAGCTGAGCCGGTAGCCACGGAAATGGAACACGCTGAACGACGGTAGCCTGTCGCCGCTTGCCACCAGCGCGGCGACCGTGCGCGCGAGATCCGGTAAATACGCCCAGCTATGTGTCAAGCTACGCTCCGATGGAGCGCTCAATGCGTAGCCATGTTTGGTTTTCTTGATCAAAGACTGTAGCCATGCGCTCTTCGCACCGGCGGCGATAAAGTCCCCGGCGCGCACGATGATGACACGCGCACCATGATGTGCCGCACGCTGCAAACGCTCCTCCATCGCTTGGCGCAAAGCGCCTTTTTCGTTCACTGGCCTCATCCGCGAGGCTTCGTCAAACTCCGGCCCGTCCGCCGGATCAAAGACATAAACATTGCCGGGGAATACCAGGGTCATGCCGAGCTCCTCCGCCACCGTCGCGGTATTGTCGAGCCACGGCATGACCGTGCTCGCCCAATCGCAATAGGGCGGATTGACGCCGTACACGATCAGCTCTGCGCCCTGCGCTGCAACACGAATGCTGCTGCTGTCTGCCGCATCACCCTTGCAAATCTGCACGCCGGAAAATTGCGACGGCAAATTCGCCGGGTTACGCATTAACACGCGGATCGTCCAACCCTGTTCTGTAAGCGCTTGCGCAACATGTCTGCCAAAACTGCCGGTAATACCCATCACTAAAGCGGTTTTCATACTGCCCTCCTGCTTGATTGTGTGTGCTTCAGGGATAGTGTGGCTATGCGCTGACGTTTACACTACGGACAAACTTCTATGGACACTATGCAAAAATGAATAGATATGACTGGGCCTTGATCCGCTCGTTTCTTGCCGTCGCACGTACCGGCAGTTTGTCTGCGGCCGCCCGTGAGCTCGGGGTTTCGCAACCCACCTTGAGCCGCGATGTGCAGGCACTCGAAACCGCCACCGCGCTGAATTTATTCAAACGCACCACGCAAGGTCTGCAATTAACCGAAGCCGGACATGCGCTGATGGATTCCGCCACGCGCATGGACGACGCGGCCGATCAGTTTGCGCGACAGGCGTCGGGTCTGTCGGTGGAAGTGCACGGCGACGTGCGCATCAGCGCCAATGAAATTGTCGGCATGTATCTGCTGCCGCCGGCACTCGCGGCGTTACGCGAACAACATCCCGGCGTATTTGTCGAGATCGTGATTTCGAATCACGCCAGCAGCCTGAGCAAACGCGAAGCCGATATTGCGCTGCGCATGTTTCAACCGACCCAGCCTGACTTGATCGCGCGGCGCTTGCCGGATTTGGAATTAGGCTTCTTTGCGCATCGCGCTTATTTGCAAAAACATGGCACGCCGAAAACCTTTGCCGAGTTGCAACAGCATGGCCTGATTGGTTTCGACGCAAACAACGACTTCATCGACGGCGCTGCAATCATGGGCTACCAGTTTGTGCGCAACAATTTTGCGTTGCGCACCGATCATCTGCTCACGCAAATCAACCTGCTGCGCGCCGGCGCCGGCTTTGTCGCCACGCATGCACGCCTCGCGGCACAGTGGCCGCACCTGCAAAGAATTCTCGACTGGGTACCGCTGCCGCCGCTGGAGTTCTGGGTGGTGTGCCATCACGACGTGCGCTTCAACACGCGCATCCACGCGGTGATGCAGTTTTTAACCGCGTGGTTTAAGGACGACCCTTACCAACATGCGCTGTTCTAATTCCATTGCCGCACTCAGGCCACGGTCAAACTCTCCTTGTACAACCGATAATACTTGCGCGGGTAGAACACCAAAATGGCGATGCCAAATGCGAACACGCCGGTGCCCAAGTGGTAACCCCAGGTGATTGGTTCGCCATCCACGAAGCGCATAATCAAACCCAGCGCCACGTAAAACACCGCCGGCAGGCAGTTGAAGATCAGCGCGCTCGCCAAACCACTGCGACGCAACATTGAAATTTGTAGCGCGTGATATTCCTCTTCACCCAGCGTGCGCAGCAGCCACAGCTTGCTTGCATTCGACGCGCACACGCATAACGAAATACCCAGCAAGGCGAGCGCCAGCGGCTCGGAGAAATACGCAGTAAAACACGTAAAAATCGTCGCGACGGCGTAAATCCAGCCGAGTTTTTTTGCAATCGGATTGGCTTCCAGGCGCAACGTCGGCGTCGCAAGCCAAGTCGTGACAATATCGCCGCTGCGCGCCAGGAACAACACGCCGCACAGGAAGTCGTCGAAGTTTGCAATGATGAACTCGCGCATCGCAAGCCTTTGGAATGGAGCGTGGTGACACTCGGATTATCGGCACATTGCGTGCTCGCTGGATGGCGCTGCGTACAGCACCATGGCCATGTCGATCTCTATTGACCCGGCCCACAAACAGTTTCAAGCGGCATACTTCACCCGTGAATCCTGAAAGTAGGATTTAACACGCTCAGGTTGAGTGGCGAGGTCATGCATGTGCGCCTCGGTTGGGGCGTGCAGCTTAGCCTTGGTACGAACCGGCATCTTAGATCGAATGACGTGTTTGAGATCCGCGTTGAGCCGTTCTTC
>JANLTU010000084.1:0-25140 GCA_031363085.1 Gammaproteobacteria bacterium | reverse complement strand
TACTCGAAGACCAAGCCTGTGGTGGCTGCAGCAATCAATGCGCCGAAACTCTGGTAACTATCGATTTCAAGCGCGTCGACGAAGCCACGGAAGTGCAGCTTACCCATGAGCATCTGCCAAGCAAAGAAGCCTATGATGGCCATGTGTACGGTTGGAGTAGTACTTTTGATCGTTTCGAAGAGTTCGTACAAACGAAGTTAAGTTAGGAGGGTATTGCATGAGTTCCATTTGAGAGTTGTTGTGCCTGAATAGTACACCATATGGTGTACAGTATTGTATGTTTTGTCTGTTTATACACCGCCTGAAGGAGATGACCATGACCGATATTTTGCATCGCGTAATAATTGAAACTTCCCCCGAAAAATTGTACGAGGCGCTTACTGAACAACGCGGGTTGAGCGCATGGTGGACGAAAGCGGAAACAACAACCAAGGTGGGCGCTTTGGCGAGCTTTGGGTTCGGCCCCAAGGGTGAACACAGAGTAGATATGAAAATTACCGAGCTTGTACCCAATGAGAAGGTGGCATGGAAATGCGTTGCTGGACCGTGGGTAGATACAAAAGAATTCAGTTTTGAGATCAAGCCGCATGAACGCGGGGCGGTGGTTCAATTCGCTAACCGTGGATGGGCAGAGCCGTCCGAATTTTTTATGCACTGCAATTGCAAATGGGGATTTTTCCTTGGCGTCAGTTTGAAAAACTACCTTGAGACGGGGAAAGGAAAACCTCATCCTGAAGACCCGAATTTCTAATTGTCGTGCTGAGTCAGAATAGCGGGGCTAAGCTATTCGAGAGGGGCGTGGCATAGAGTGGCGTGCCCCTCAATTTTACATAGGACGGGAAGTCTGGTTTCGCCCGTCACCATGGGGCAACGGCTGACGCATGCCAAGGCAAAAATCCGCGACGCGGGCAGTGAGTTTCTCAAAGTCAGCGGCCTGTTCGATGCGTGGAACGGCGCAGCCGTTGCTGTCCACGCCGTGCGTTTAATTTTTGTCGAATTCAGCTCTCCTCGTTCGTCATAGGCTGAGGCGACGACGCCTAAGACGAACGCGTACTCTCGCCACCGAATGGAGTCCTGCGGGCATGCGTGTCGTGGCCGTGCGATCTGCGGGAATGCCGGAGAGTCCGCGTATCCAGGAAGTATTCCAGGCCTTTGCGCAAGCCATGGGAACGACGCAAGAGATGTTTGCCCAAGGGACTGTGGAGCGGACATTGCTGAAACGCATGCCGACGCTGTCTGACACGGCCAAGACGGTTTGTTTTCTGGCGTCCGACTATGCGAATAGTTTGACCGGTGCAATCATCAATGCATCCTGCGGTGAAGTGCTGGATTAACACGGCTCGGCCATGACCCCGCGTGCTGAAACTTATGGAGACTCACCCATGGCCTACAGTGAAAAATTAGCCGATAGAATTCGCGAGCGACTTGCCGGGCTGTCAAATATCGAAGAGAAAGAAATGATGGGTGGCTTGACATTTATGCTCAACGGCAAAATGTGCGTCGGCATTATCAAGGACGAGTTGATGTGCCGTATTGACCCCGACATTTACCAGGCGGCGCTTGAAAAAAAGGGTTGCCGAGCGATGGATTTCACCGGGCGGCCGATGAAAGGTTGGGTGATCATTAGCGCAGCGGGCATGAACAATAAAAACGACTTCGACTCTTGGCTGGCCTTGGCTTTGGACTTCAATAAAAAAGCCAAGCCCTACAAGAAAAAGAAGTCGGGAAACTAAGCGCCTGTGCAAGATCTACCTGGCGGGCGCATTGCGGCGTTAAAGTCGAACTCAAAATATTCACACTACTGCGTGTAGGCTGTGTTTTTGAGTACGATTTTGCCCTGCGCTGCATCCCTCCACGGAGATCTTGAACAGGCTCTAAGCGCTCAGGCTTATGGTTTTGCTTCCGGCGGCTGCGCAGCGCCATACCCCAGAAAGCGCAGCACTTCGTGTTTGCGTTTGAGCGTGTCTTTGTGGCCCAGGTCCATCAACGCGCGCGTGTAGCCGGTTTCGAACAGCAGGTAACTCACCAGGCTCGATCCACGCCGTTTCATGGCGCCCAGGCCGCGCAGCAGCAAGCGCACCGGGCGCGGTAATTCCAGCGCATGCCGGCCGGCGATGCGATTCATGTCTTCGCTGGGTGAAATAACCAGCACATCCACCGGGCGCAAGCTGACCTGTGCCTCTTCCAGGTGATGCGACGGAATCAGACTGATGGTTTTGTTGACGCGCGTTAAACGTTCCAGGTCGATTTCCAGCCCGTCGAGGAAAATACTGTCAAGCACGTAACCGCCCAGCTCAGCCAGCGATGGGTAACCCATCGAAGCGGATTTAGCCGGTTCGCCATTGCGTTCCTGGCGCACGCCGATCACCAGCAGTCGTTCCGCGCCCAGGTGCAGCGCCGGGCTGATCGGAGCGATCTGGCGCAGCGAGCCGTCGCCGTAGTATTCGCGGCCGAGTTTCACGCCGGGAAAAATGAACGGAATCGCCGATGAAGCCATCAGGTGACGCTGCGTAATGCGCGCCGCCACTCCGATGCGCCGCGCGCGCGTCCAGGGCTCAATGCCCTCGACGCCTTGATAAAATGTCACGGATTGGCCTGAGGTATAGCCGGCCGCAGTGACGCTGAACGCGCGCAGCACGCCTGCGTCGATGGAGTTTTGAATCAGGTGGCAGGGCATGTGGCGGCGCAGCAGATGTTCGAGCGGTTCGCGGTCCAGCAGGGCGTGCGGATTAAAGCGTCCCAGCCCGCCGGCCAGGAATGCCGCCAGCCAGTGTATGCCGCTGGCAGCAATGCCCAGGGCGTCGGCGCGAAACACATGCTCGACACGAAAATTTTGCCATACGCGCGTCAGCCGGCGTACCGCGTATTGAAAGCGCTGCGCGTCGATGGCCAGGGCCGCGCCGTTGATCGCGCCGGCCGAAGTGCCGCAAATAATCGGAAATGGATTGGGCGCATTGGGCGGCAGCATGTCCGCGATGGCTTTGAGCACCCCCACCTGATACGCAGCACGTGCGCCGCCGCCGGCCAGGATCAGGCCGACCAGCGGTGGGGGAATTTTTACTGAATTCATGCGCACATCGCCATCGTCACGGTGATCGACCCGAGTAATCTGTGCGTTTTATCGGCTCTGGGCACCTGCGCTGAAGAGATAAACGTGGACCCCGCCCGCATTTGTTTTTTAGAATGCGCTGCCTCGTGCGAGATGGATCGAGTTGTCATGGCCGAAAGCGAAGAAATCAAACCACTCGACAGCGCCGCTGAAAATTTGCAGCAGGTGCTCGTGCTGCTGAACAAGCACAAGCTGGTCGAAGAGCTGGTGCATCGGCAAGACATGCCCCGCCATGACCTCGTTGAAACCCTGGTGCACAAGCAGAATCTGACCGAGCTGCACCACAAGCTCGACCAGATGCATCCGGCTGACGTCGCCTACATTCTCGAAGCCTTGCCGCGTGAGCAGCGTCTGGTCGTGTGGGACTTGGTGAAGGCGGAGCGCGACGGCGAAATCTTGCTGGAAGTTTCCGACGCCGTGCGCGAGATGCTGATCGAGAACATGGATCGCGCCGAGTTGCTGGCCGCCGCCGAAAGTCTCGACACCGAAGAAATCGCCGACCTCGCCCCCGACCTGCCGCAGGACGTCGTTCAAGACGTGCTGCGTTCGCTCGACGAGCAAAATCGCGCACGCCTGCAATCGGCGTTGTCGTACGACGAAGAGACCGTTGGCGCGCTGATGGACTTCGACATGGTGATGATCCGCGCCGACATCACACTGGAAGTGGTGTTGCGTTATCTGCGGCGTTTGGGCGAGCTGCCCGATCATACCGACAAGCTGTTTGTGGTGGACAAGAACAACGTGCTGCACGGCGTGTTGTCGGTCAATAAAGTGCTGGTGCAGGATCCGGATGCGGTGGTGGGCGCGATGATGGATACCGATGTCACGGTGTTTCATCCGGAAGACGACGCCGCCGGCGCCGCACAAGCCTTCGAACGTTACGACTTGGTGACGGCGCCGGTGGTTGATGCCGACAACCGGCTGGTCGGGCGCATCAGTGTCGACGCGGTGTTGGACTACATCCGCGAAGAATCCGACAGTGAAATGTTAAGCATTGCGGGGTTGCGCGAAGAAGAAGACCTGTTCGCCTCGGTGTGGAAAGCGGCCAAAAACCGCTGGATGTGGCTTGGAGTCAATTTGGTCACGGCGTTCATCGCCTCGCGCGTCATCGGCGCGTTCGAGGGCAGCATTGAAAAACTGGTGGCACTCGCCGCGCTGATGCCGATTGTCGCGGGCATCGGCGGCAACTCGGGCAATCAAACCGGCACCTTGATCGTGCGCGCACTGGCCTTGGGTCAGATCACCTCAAACAATGCGCGTCGTTTGATCTCCAAGGAATTCAGTATCAGTCTGCTCAACGGCTTGGTGTTCGGCGGCGTAGTCGGTGCGCTTGCATTCTATCTGTACAGCAACCTGCAACTGGGTTTGGTGATCTGGGCAGCGGTGGTATTGAACTTGTTGCTCGCCGCATTTGTCGGCATCTCAATTCCGCTTGCGATGCACAAAGTCGGGCGTGATCCCGCCGAGGGCCTGAGCGTGCTGCTGACCGCCATCACCGACAGCGGCGGATTCTTTATATTTTTGGGATTGGCGACGCTGTTTCTGGTTTGATGGGGCGCGGGTCAAGACATTCTACTGGCTGATCAGGCCGCGTTTTATAGCGTACTTGGCCAACCCCACCGCGCCTTCAATGCCCAGCTTGCGGCGCAGGCTCAGCCGGTGGGTTTCGATGGTGCGCACACTGATATTGAGCCGGCGGGCGATGGTCTTATTATCGAGACCTTGCGCAAGTTGAATCAGTACTTCACGTTCCCGCTCGGTCAGGTTATCGACCGGCGGTGGTTCGACCAAGGCGCGTGCGAGCGGTGCGCTGTAATAGGTGCCGCCGGCGGCGACGGCTTCAATTGCGGCGATGATTTCCTGCGAACTGGCGTCTTTCAGCACATAGCCACGCGCGCCGGCCCGGATCGCGCCGGCGACGTATTCCGCGTTGTCATACATGCTGAGAATCAACACGCGCACCGTCGGATGGCGCCGCCCTAACTCCTCGGTCAGGCGGATGCCGCTCATGTCCTTCATGCCGATGTCCACCAGCATCAGCTCCGGCGTGCATTCCGCCAAGGCCAGAGCTTCGGCGCCACTGCCGGCTTCGCCGATCACTTCAAAGTGTGGCACCGCCTCCAGGCGTGCGCGCAATCCGTCGCGCACCAGCGGGTGATCATCGACGATCACCAGCCGGATGAGCGCTTTGGGCGAGGCGGCAAGCGGCATGGTCAGGTGCTACTGATCATATGACGCCGCACCAGTGCGCTGATCGCGCGCGCCGCAAGCATTAATGTCAAAACAAAGAACTCTTAAGATGTCGTGTTCGATGTGCATGGCGCGCTGTCCGTGTCGTGATCCCAATCTTACCTCGACCAACAGGAATAAACGCAACCGCTATCGCGCGCGGCAAGCTGCACTGCGTAGTTCTACGCAGGCGCGCTTCGGTAATGCTGCCGATGTCGATACACTTGAAAATGGAAAATAGTAGCAGTGAGCAACCGTGCTTGCCGGGGGCGGTCGTGACATCATAAATATGAGGGGTCGCGTCGATGACCGCGCAAGCGTTAAATCCGTCGTATAAAACGAACCGACCGATGTTATTCGTCGTACTCGCCATCGTGTTAGGTGTGGTGGTGGGCGGCGTGCTGAATCTGGTTCTCGCGGATCAGGGCACCTCTGATCCGTCTTCCCTGCTGGCGCGGATCATCGCGCTGCTCAATCTTCTGGCCGAGATTTTTTTCCGGCTGATAAAAATGATCATTGCTCCGTTGGTGTTTGCGACGCTGGTTGTGGGCATGACAAAAATAGGCACGATGCAAACGCTGGGGCGGATCGGCGCCCGGGCGATACTGTGGTTTCTAAGCGCTTCAATAGTGAGCCTGCTCTTGGGCATGCTGCTGGCGAATCTGTTTGAACCAGGCACTTCGTTGCGCTTGATGTTGCCCGCCGACGGCACCGCGACCGGTGTTCCCGCCGCCGTGCCGACGCTGGGTAATTTTGTCGCGCACGTGTTTCCAAAAAGCATTATCGAGGCGATGGCCGCGAACGAAGTTTTGCAAATCGTGGTGTTTGCGATGTTCTTTGGCGTGGCCTGCGCTGCGCTCGGCGACACCGCTCAGCCGCTGGTTAAGGCACTGGATGCGCTCACTCACGTCATGTTGAAAATCACCGGTTATGTGATGCGCTACGCGCCGGTGGCGGTATTTTCGGCCAGCGCCTCGGTGCTGGCGCAGCACGGCATGGGCATGTTGTCGTCCTACGGCAAGCTCATCGGCGAGTTCTATCTGGGCTTGTTGCTGTTGTGGTGTGTGCTGGGTTTGGCCGGCTATGTTTTTTTACGGCGCGATCTGGGGTCTTTGCTGCGTCACCTTCGCGAACCGGTGCTGCTGGCCTTCGGTACGGCCAGCAGCGAGAGCGCGTATCCCAAACTGTTGCAGCAACTGGAACGCTTCGGCTGCGACGAAAAAGTCTGCCGTTTCGTGCTGCCGCTGGGTTATTCGCTCAACTTGAACGGCAGCATGCTGTACCTGATGTTTTCCGTTCTCTTCATCACGCATGCGTACGGTATTGACATGACGTTCGGCGAGCAGGGCGTGATGTTGCTGGTGCTGTTGTTTACCAGTAAGGGCGTGGCCGGCGTGCCGCGCGCGTCGCTGACCGTCATTGCCTCCACGCTGGCGATGTTTCATATCCCCGAAGCCGGTCTATTGCTGCTGCTGGGCATCGATCAAGTGTTGGACATGGGGCGCAGCGCCACCAATGTGTTGGGCAATGGCATCGCCGCCGCCGCCGTGAGTCGCTGGCAAAAGACCCGGTGTTGATGCGGTGCGTGCGCGTTGCCTGCGTAGTTTTACGTAGCGAGTTCCGGTAATCGTGCGAATTTTTCCAAAGGCGACAAAGTGTGACAATTTAAATTGAATACAGTCGGTTCCATGTAAGGGGGGCGTCTGTGAATAAATTAACCGATGACTTGGCCGAGCCGCACCTTGATGAACCGCAGCACGCTCTTTATCAACGCATCATGCGCTTTGAGATCGACGACCGGCCCGCAGAGTTGACCTTTGCGCAGCGCTTGGCGCTTGAAAACGGCTGGTCTGCAAAATATTCCGCACGAGTAATCCATGAGTACAAGCGTTTTGTATTTCTGCTCGCCATCGCAGGCCACCCCGTCACGCCGTCGGATCAAGTTGATCAAGCCTGGCACCTGCACCTGACCTATACCCGATCCTACTGGGAGCGTTTGTGTCGGGACGTGATCGGTCGACCGTTGCATCACATGCCGACACACGGAGGCGGTGCGGAACTACAAAAATTTGATGGTTGGTATTTCGCTGCGATTACGGCCTACCGTCGTGTGTTTGGGCAAGCGCCGCCCGTCGATATCTGGGCCGATCCGGCAAATCGATTTCGCGACATTCTGTTTTTCCAAAGAATCAATACACGGCGCCATTGGGTTATTCGTAAACCACGCGGCGGGCGGGCGGGGGTGCGTGCCAAACCTTGGCTGATGGCCCTGGGCGTGTTGACGACTGCGTTAGGTGCGGCAGCTCCCTTGTTTGCCGCGAGCGCGGCGAATAACGCAGGCAGAGTAAATGTTTTTTTTGGGTTGGTTGCTTGTTTACTGGTCGGCGCATTGGTTGCCGGATTAATCGCACTGCTGCTCGAAAATCGTTGTATGGCCTGCCGACGGTTCAACACATTATCAACAACCGGTGTCACCGAAACGCGCGATGACGCCAGACCGTGGGACGAATACCAGTGCGGATACTGCAACTCGCGTGTTTGGAAGGCGCGTAATAATGGTGACAGCGGGGGATGTGGTGGAGGTGACGGAGGAGGCGGCGGTTGTGGGGGTGGCTGTGGGGGTGGCTGTGGTGGTTAGGTATACCCACACGTGACCATACCCCGTTGGGAGAACATCTCTGTTTTGAAAAGTCATCAAGTAAAAACAGGTAACTAAACGAGTGCACAACAAGCTTTCGCACTTCATCTATACACATAAGGGGACAATATGAACGTAGCACACACACGAAATACTCTAGCTGCCGTAACACTCGCAGGCGCCACATGTTTGCTTGCGTTTTACACCGCCAGCACGTCAGCGGACGAGCGCCAGCAATTTGGAGTGGGGGTGAGCACGAACGTAAACTCGATTTACTTTCCGATGCGATTGAATGGCCTGATGGTGGAGCCGATGTATTACTACTACGACAATATTCGTGGCTACTCCAATGGCAACGGTTTTTATGAAGAGAACAAAACTGCGGTGTTTGGTATCGGTATTTTTGCCCTCGGTTCTGTAGACGACGATGCCAAGGTTGAAGCCTATTGGGGGATGAGATTTGGTTTCTTGTCTGGTCACACGGACCGCACCAATGCATCTGGGTCTTGGCAAGACGACGAGTCCGGAGTGATCTACGAGCCGACCTTAGGCGTGCAATATTTTTTTACGCCGCGCTTTTCAATATCCGCCGATGCTGCATTTACATTTCAGCGTAGCTCCGTCGACCTGGTCGATGGGGGGCGATCCTACCTACCCTACGATCACGATATCTCGGGGACCTATGCCAAAGTGATCGTGCGCGGCTATTTCAACTAAGGCATAAAATTAGGGTCGGTTTCAAATTTAATTCATTCTGCGTGTAAGTTGTGGCTGTCGTCCGCCTAAATCGGTGGCGGACGACGGCAGCGTGATTTATAAGCAACTCTTTCAGAGATCACTTCGCCCCAAACGGCGACATTGACATCATATCCATAAATTCGTCGAACTCCGGCTCCTTTGAAATTTGCACGTCGCGCAGCCAGGCTTTCAGGTGCGTGCTATCTTCAAGCAGGCGCAGGTCGTGTTGTATGGAGGCGATGCGGGCTTGGAGGCTGCGGATATCCTGCTCCATTTGCGCCACAACGATTTTGGTCGTCAAGGTTACGAACGGCGGCAGGCCGAGCTGAAAGCGGAACGGAAGCTGCGCTTCTGCAAGCGCCTGCGCGAGCGTCTCGCTTTGTTCTTTCAACAGTTTGTTGTACTGCTTCAGCCGCTCGTCGGTCTGCGCGCTGAGATTACTATTGCTGATTTGGTCGCTTTGCACTTGCAGCTCCAGCAATTGCAGCAAATCTTTCTTTTCGTAAGCGACGTTTACACGCTGCATCAGTTCGGTTCTGCGTGCGCGCTCGGCGTCATCCGGCGCCCGGTCAGGGTGTAACGCGGTCACCAGTTTGCGAAAGACTTCTTGCAGGGATTTGTGCACCTGCACCGCTTCGGTTTTTTGCTGCTGTTCCTGGTCGATCTGGCGGGCGGATTTCTTGCGTTTGGCGCGGCGCGCGTCGGACTGCTGTTGATGTTGCTGGAGGCGCTCGTGCTCGGAGCGTGCCTGTTGCTGCAGAAAGGCACGCAGTTGTTCCGGGTCATTGATATCGACGTCAGCGCCGATCTCAAACCCGAACACGTCTTCCATCATCGATTTCACCGCGTCGTCGACGTCTTCGTTTTGTTCGTCATAGCCGGTGTCGCTGTATTTGTCGTGCAGGGACTTGACCGCATCGCTGGGCTGCTCGGTCATCAGCTCGGCGGTGATCGAGGGAATCAGTTGCCGGATTTTTTTGCGTTCATTTTTGGTTATGCGCTTTTCGGTGCAGGCGCGATCCAGCCGTTGGACGAGTTCGAAGCGCAGCGCGTTGTAGGTTGCGTAGAGGGGGTCGTATTCGCGCCGCAGGCGTTCGTTATGGCGTGGTAGGTCATCGCGCCACTCCAGTAGTTGCGCTTTGAGTGCTTCGATCTTCTTGACCAGAGTATTGAACTGTTTCTGGGTTTTGCTGAGTGTCGCGGCGCTTACGGTCGGTTCGATTCGTACGCTGGGAAAAAACGGCGTGGTCATGGTGGGTGCGTCCTGGCGCCAAGGCATCGGTGAGTTGAACGGCTAGCATGTATTTTAGCGGAAGCCGTTTTGGTGACGCCAACACTTTATGAGGGCACTACTATAAATCCAGACTTCATCCCAACTGTCACATTGCTGAAATTTTTTGTTTACATGACACCTCGATGCGCGCGGCGAAATTTATTTTCGCGCCTTGCATTTGGGTGAACTCTGGATTTATAGCAGTGCTCTTGAGAGTGCACCCATTTCGCTGCTGGGTTTTCAAGTTTTTAAGACCGTCGTCGTTAACGTGGCCATGCGACTGGTGTGTTTGAATAAAATGCAAGGAGAAGAGTCAATGCTTGGCACATCGAAACGCGTCGGACCGGTACTGGCGCTGCTGATGATTTTTGCAACCGTCGGGGCACGTGCTGAAATTGTCGTTATCGGGAACCTTAAATTGCCGGTGAATGAATTGGATGCGCAAAATGTCAAGGACATCTGGCTTGGAAAAATCAAACATCTGGCGGACAACACGCGGGTGCGGCCGGTGGATCAAAACCCGGCCAGCAAAGCGCGTGACGATTTTTATAAACGCTTGCTCGACAAGTCGCCGCAGCAAGTAAAAGCGTATTGGGCGCGCATAACCTTCACAGGCAAAGACGAGGCGCCATTGTCATTCGGCGACGATGCGGCGGTGCGGGTGTGGGTCGCCAGCCATCCGGATGCCATCGGTTACATCGACAGTGCGTCGACCGATGGCAGCGTTAAAGTGCTGCTCAAATTCAAGTGAGTGCGTCGGCATTGTTGCTGGCAGAGCAATTCAACTGCGCCGGAATTTCGGGAGATGATCATGATCAACACTATTAACCAACAACGCACTTCGCTTGGCGCAGTCGCAGTGGCGCTGATTGCGTTGAGCGCTCCGGTGCAGGCGGTCGACTTTGGCGCATTTGGTAACATCCGCTATCTGTCGAGCAATCAGGACGCAACCCCACAAGGCTTTATGTTGGGCGTATTCGACTTGTATGCCGCGCATCAAATCGGCGACAAAACGCGCGCGTTTGTCGAGTACGTGATGGAGGGCAAGGGCAACGAAATCGTCACCGACGTCGAGCGCTTGTTCGTGGCGCGCACGTTCAGCGACAAATTTATGCTGGCCGCCGGGCGTTTTCATACGCCAATCGGGTTTTGGAACAACGTTTATCACCACGGCGCGCTGTTGCAAGACACGGTGGACCGGCCGCGATTTCTCGATTTCGAAGATGGCGCCGGCGCCATTTTGCCGACCCACACCGTAGGGCTGATGGCGAACGGAAAGTTCGACGCCGGTCATGTGTCTGTGGGTTACGACCTTGCGGTGGGTAACGGTACGTCGATCAACACGGATCATCCGACGGCCAGTCGCGCGTTGGAAGTCAACAACAGTGGCGATCCGAACCCGTCCAAGGCGGTGGCGCTGCGTTTGGGAATTGAACCGGAAAATTCCAGTGTCAAGCTGGGTGTCAGCACGGTATTCAATCACATTCCGGAAGCGGGCAAGGCGCAGGCCCAGGGCGTGGCGTACGGCGGCACGCTGGTGGCGCAAAGAATTTTCGCTGTGGACGTGAAATTAGAAATGAACAAATTCGATGTGCTGGCCGAGGCGTATCGTTTTTCGAACGAAAATAAAACCGGCACTGCAAAAAAGCATTCCGCCAGCGCCTATTTTGCGCAGTTCGGCTACCGCCTGACCGAAGACTGTAAGGTCGTTTATCGCCACGAGAATGTGTCGTTTGAAGCCGACGATGAATATTTCAAAATTCTCCAGCGCGAGAAATATCGCCAGAACCTGCTGGCCGTGCGCATGGATGTCGACGACAGCAATGCGCTGAAATTTGAAGTCGACCGGCAGCGCAATACGATCAGCGTGGATGAAACGCGCGTCGTGGTGCAATGGGAATTCCTGATTCCCTAGGGTGCTCGCCAAGGAGTCAACACTTGGTGAGGCGTCAGATGTTGTCTTGCGCCCGTGCCTTTCGATCTTGACCTTGGCTCAACGCCGATGCATAACTACCCGAGTTGTAAATAAAAATCCAATGGTTAAGTGGGAGTGGGAGGAAATGACATGTTCAGAGCAATGCTCGTGTTTGCCCTGTCGCTGGGCAGTGCTGTGCAAGCGGCCGAAGAATTTACCGTCGAGGGAACGGTAAACACCGTCAATATCAAGGAGCAAAAAATTAACATCACGCAGAGTGCTGTCAGCGGTTTAACGGGCGAGACCACGCGTGACTATGCCGTGCTTGATCCCGGGATGTTGGAGGAAGTTCAAGTGGGCAGCAAAATTACCTTCAGCGTCAGCCGGGAATCGAGCGGCGCATTAGTGATTACCGATTTTGAAGTTGTCATTCTGGGGGCACCGAAGTTGTTGCCGAAAAAAAAGTAACAGTAACTGCAATCTTGCCGGTCGCGCTGTAGCGGGTCGGTGTCAGGCGTGCATGTCAAAAGCACGGATGAGCACGTCCCCGCCGGTTTGTGTGTGTGGTCAGAGTCTATTCAAGAACACATTGGCGAGTGCATTGAGCAGGCGCTCAAAAATCCGAGCAGTACCTCATCGCACTGCGCAATGATCGATCAGATTGATGCTGTCATCACTAACATTGTCCTTCGATTAATGTTTGCTTAACGATGAGAGGCGCGTGCTAAAGACACGCGTGTAGAGCTCAATTTTGTCGGCCAGAAGACAATTGAACGCATGGTGCGATAATTTCAGCCCGCATTAACTAATGCGCGTAAATAGCTTTAACTGTTAAGTGGCAGTCCTAAAACGTTTGGAGGGTATTTCAATGTCGAGGGTAATTGCGTTGGCCATTGCTGCATCATTTGCCTGGGCCTCTGTGTTGGCAGCCGATACTTTTAGTGCTGAGGGCGTGGTAAATGCGGTCAAGACTAAAGAAAATAAACTCAATATTACGCATGGAGCGGTCCCTGGTTTGATGGGGGGAATGACCATGGACTTTTCTGTGCTGGATCCGGCAATGCTGGATAATGTGAAGGCTGGGAGCAAGATCAGATTTACCTTGACCAAAGATAGCCAGGGTCACTTGGTGGTCTCTGACCTGGAGCCGGCAACAACGGCGAATAAGTAACCTCCATTTGCAAGTGTGTTGTTGTCATTGATGCCGTGTCGCATGATTATGCGACACGGCATTGTTATTTGTAGTTGGGTGTAAGGAGGGTGTGTGAGACGTATAACGCATGAACATGGTTGGGTCTTTTGCTGGGGTGTGGCGGTGCTGTTGAGTCTGCCGGTGCAGGCGGCGGATACCGACGAGGCGGTTTTAAAACTGCTGGAAGCCGACGAGGCGGCTACGCGCGCTGAACCACCCATACCCACACCGTCCAAGTCACGCACGCCGTCGGCAAGTCCGCGCGCCGCATCCGCCGCAAGCGGGTTGACGCTCGGCGAAGCCGAACGTTTGGCGCAGGATAATGATGTGGTGTTCAAAGCCTTGCGCGAGAAAGCCGGTTCCCTGGATGAGCAGTCGGAAGCCGCGATCCGCCGGGCTGATCCGAAATTGAAATTTGGTATCAGCGAATACCCCACGCGCGCCGCCGACAACGGCCCGAATGCAGTCAAAATGGTCGTGGGCCTGCAGCAGGCGATGACGCCACTGCCGCGTCGCGAGCATGAAAGCGCGCAATTGGAATTGATGGGCAAAGTGCAGACGGCCCGCGCCGCGCAGCAGAAATTGCTGGCGGTGCGTGAAACGCGCAAGGCGTGGCTGGATATTTACCTGCAACATCACACGCTGATTATTCTGCGCCAGACGCGCAAAGTGCTCGCCCAACTGGTGGAAATCGCGCAAAGCCAATACCGCACCGGCAGCGGCAACCAAGGTGACGTGTTGCAGGCGCAGATCGAACTGAGCTTGCTTAAGGACAAAACCAGCCAGGTCGAGACGGCGCGCGAAACCGCGTTGGTGGAGTTGACGCGCTGGACCGGTCAGAGCATGACGAATCGTGAGTTGGCGATGAACTCCATTGACCTGCCGGTGGCCGCCGAGCTTGCGAAGATTGAGCAAGGGCTGGATCGGGTACCGATGTTGCAGATCATGAAGCTCGATGCCGACGCCGCCAAAGAAGGCGTGGAAGTGGCGCGCGCACGCGCCACGCCCGAATGGATGTGGGAAGTTGAAACGATGTGGTCGTATTCAAAAGATGGTGGACTGGGCAGCGATGCTCTGGCAGCCTTGGTGACAGTGGATATCCCGTTTGCCCGAAAAAACTTACAGGATCGCTGGCTGGCCGGCAGTGAAAAAGACTATAATTCAGCTCTGTTTTTGCTTGCAGATCAGCGTCGTGACCTCAAGCGTAGTTTCGATCAAGAGGCCGTAACCAGCAAACGGCTCGACGAGCGCATAACGTTTTATCGCGAATTGATTCTACCGCAGGCGGCACAAAATGCCCTTGCGGCGCTCCACGCGTACCAAGCGCGAGTGGCAGATTTCAGTCAGTTGATGCGTGCGCGTCAGAAAGAATTGGAGAGTAAACTAGACGCGTTACAGTTGTTAGTCGAGCGCGCCAAAGCGCAGGTAAATTTATTGTATTTGTCAGGAGACAATGAGTGAGTACGGGCGAACGCACACGCTACAAGTTATGGACGATGGTAGAGGGTGCGACGCAGCATGCTCAGCCCGTGCTAGTGCGTTTGCTTGCCACCGTGCAAAAGCAGGTGTTTCTCGCCATCATGCTGTTGGCCATCGCGATCGGGTTTCGCTATTACGTTCTGAAGGCCGACACCAACCTCAGCGCCAAGGCTGCCCCACCGGTAAGCGGCGAAATTACGCGTGCCAAATCCAAGGCAAGTCCGCAGACCATGTTGGTGAGCGACAACGCCGCTAACTCGGTGAGCGATAACACCGCTAACGTAGCGAGTACGCGGCGCGAAACCGCCATCGATCACGCCAAAAAGCATCTCGATCCCACCTATGTGTGCCCGATGCACTCGCAGGTCACCTCCACCGATCCTGAAGCCTTTTGCCCGATTTGCGGCATGAAGCTGGTGTTATTAAACAGTGCTGGCAACAACGATGCCGAAGCCACCGTGACGGTGGCTCCCGGGGTGCTGAATATGCTGGGAGTACGCACCGAACAGGTTAAGCGGGGCACTTTATTTCGGCGCATCGACAGCGTCGGCTACATTGCCTACGACGATAGCCGCATCAAAACTGTTAGCTTACGCGCCGAGGGGTGGATCGATCATCTAGCGGTGCGAACCGTCGGCACCCGTGTCAAGCGGGGCGATCTGTTGTTCGAAGTTTATTCGCCCAAGTTGGTGAATGCGCAAGATGAATTTGTGGCCGCACTGAATGCCGGCAATGAAGATTTGATCGCTGCCTCGTTCGGGCGCTTGACCTCGTTGGGCATTTCTCTGGAACAGGTGCAACTACTGGAACGCACGCACCGCGTTGAACGTATTGTCAGAATATTTTCACCGCAAGACGGTGTGGTGTCTGAGCTGGCCGTGCGCGAAGGTAGCTATGTCGAACCGGCCGCGCCGATTATTAATCTGGTGGATTTATCCCACGTCTGGCTGATCATCAATGTGTTTGAGCGCCAGGCCGACTGGGTGCAGATCGGTAATAAAGCGGAGGCCACGCTGGCGTCATTCCCCGACCGGCTGTGGGAGGGAACGGTGGATTATATTTATCCGAGCATCGACCCCAAGACACGCAGCTTGATGGTGCGAGTGGTGTTCAGCAACCCCGACGAGGCGCTCAAACCGAATATGTATGCTGACGTTAACTTGTTTGCCTCACCCCGACCGGAAGCGATCAGCGTAGCGCGCGAAGCGGTGATTCGCACCGGTAACAGCAACCGGATTATTTTATCTTTAGGCGCTGGAAAATTTAAACCGGCGCGCG
Organism: Gammaproteobacteria bacterium; assembly: GCA_031363085.1. GTDB lineage: Bacteria > Pseudomonadota > Gammaproteobacteria > SG8-11 > SG8-11 > UBA6921. The sequence goes on along the minus strand of JANLTU010000084.1, from coordinate 9,289 downwards.
TACGGGTCGGTGTCGAGACGGCTGACCGCATTGAAATTCTCGAAGGGTTGGACGAAGGTGCCGAGGTGGTGGTGTCAAGTCAGTTCCTGCTCGATTCCGAGAGCAGCTTACGTGCGTCGTTGATGCGCATGAATGGAAATTAAGCGCTGCGTGCGTAGACAGAATACGGTAGATGGGTGGCGCACGTATTCCCCACTACCCGCATAGACCATGATTGCAAAACTCATCCGTTGGTCCATCAAGAACCGGCCCCTCGTACTGTTGTGTACCCTGATGTTTTGCGCCTGGGGTATTTACGCGGTAAAAAACACGCCGTTGGATGCAATTCCGGATTTATCCGACGTGCAGGTCATTATCAAGACGCCGTTCCCCGGTCAAGCCCCCGAAGTCGTCGAAGATCAAATCACTTACCCAATCACCACCAGCATGTTGTCGGTACCCGGCGCGGTTGCGGTGCGCGGTTATTCGATGTTCGGCGATTCCTACGTCTATGTGATTTTCAAGGACGGCACCGACATCTACTGGGCGCGCTCGCGCGTGCTGGAATTTCTCAATCAGGTTACCGGGCGGCTGCCGTCGGAGGCACGTCCGACACTTGGTCCGGATGCAACCGGTGTGGGTTGGATTTACGAATACGCATTGGTTGACCGTACCGGCAAACATGATCTGGGCCAGTTGCGCAGTTTGCAGGACTGGTTCCTCAAATACGAGTTACAAACGGTGCCGGGTGTTGCCGAAGTGGCCACCGTCGGCGGCATGGTCAAACAATATCAAGTGGTGCTCACCCCGGAAAAATTGCGTGCCTATTCGATTCCGATCAGCGAGGTGGCCGAAGCGGTGCGCCGCGCGAATCAGGACGTCGGCGGTTCGGTGATTGAACTGGCCGAGGCCGAATACATGGTGCGCGCCAAAGGCTACATTCGCGGCGTTGAGGATTTACGCCAGATTCCGGTCGGCCTCAGCGACACCGGTGTGCCGGTATCGCTGGGTGATGTGGCGTCGATCCGCATAGGTCCGCAGTTGCGGCGCGGCGTGGTGGATTTGGACGGCGAGGGCGAGGTGGTCGGCGGCATCATTGTCATGCGCTGGGGCGAGAATGCGCAGACCACCATCAGCGCCGTTGAGAAAAAACTCAACGAGTTGAAACGCAGTCTGCCGTTGGGAGTGGAAATTGTCGAGACCTACGACCGTGCCGGCTTGATCGAGCGCGCCGTCGACAACTTGCAAGACAAGCTGCTGGAAGAGTTCGTGGTGGTCACGCTGGTGTGTGGGATCTTCCTGTTTCATCTGCGTTCGGCGCTGGTGGCCATCGTCATTTTACCGTTGGGTATTTTGATCTCTTTCATCATCATGCATTGGCAGGGCATTAACGCCAACATCATGTCCTTGGGGGGGATCGCCATCGCCATCGGCGCGATGGTCGACGCCGCCATTGTGATGATCGAAAACGCGCATAAGCATATGGAGCGCGAGAAGCCGAACGACGACAACCGCTGGTTGATCATGCAACGTGCGGCAGTTGAAGTGGGTCCGGCGTTGTTCTTTTCGCTGCTGATCATCACGCTGAGTTTTCTGCCGGTGTTCACGCTGGAAGCACAGGAAGGCAAGCTGTTCGCACCGCTTGCGTTCACCAAGACTTATGCGATGGCGGCGGCGGCCGGGTTGTCGGTCACCGTCATGCCGGTCTTGATGGGGTACTTCATTCGTGGCCATGTGCTGCCGGAACATAAAAATCTGTTGAGCCGGTTTTTGATTGCACTGTATTTGCCGGTGATCCGCGTGGTGCTGCGCCATCCCTACGTGGTCATCGTGCTGTCGGCGCTGTTGGTGCTGAGCATTCTTTATCCGTTGAGCTGGTTGGGTTCCGAGTTCATGCCAGAACTGGACGAAGGCGATCTGTTGTATATGCCGACCACGTTTGAGGCGGTGTCCATCGGCAAGGCAACGGAAATTCTGCAAGTGACGGATCGGTTAATCAAGACCCTGCCCGAAGTGCACAGCGTGTTCGGCAAGGCGGGACGCGCGGATTCCGCCACCGATCCCGCGCCGTTATCAATGTTCGAAACCACGATTCAGCTCAAACCGCGCGAGCAATGGCGCCCGGGCATGACTATTGACAAAATAAAGTCTGCATTGGACGATCTGGTAAAGTTTCCTGGCCTGACCAATGCCTGGGTGATGCCGATTAAAACGCGCATCGACATGCTGGCCACCGGCATTAAAACCCCGCTCGGCATTAAAGTGGCCGGAGCCGACTTAAAAACCATCCAGGGCATCGGTGAAGATATCGAACAGGTGGTCAGAACCATTCCCGGTGCGGCTTCCGTGTTCTCGGAGCGCGTGGCGGGCGGACGCTATATCAACATCGAAATCAATCGTCGCGCCGCCGCGCGTTTTGGCCTGAACATTGCCGATGTGCAAGAGGTCATTTCCATGGCAGTGGGCGGCGACAATGTCACCACCACGGTAGAAGGTCTGGAGCGTTATCCTGTCAATATCCGCTACCCGCAGGAGGTGCGCGATTCTCCCGCCAAGCTGGCCGACCTACCGATCATCACCCGCGGCGGTCCACGGATTCCACTCGGACAAGTCGCGCACATCACCATCGGCGACGGGCCCGGCATGGTGCGTAGCGAAAACGCGCGCCTCAACGGTTGGATTTATGTCGACATCCGCAACCGTGATCTGGGTTCGTTTGTCGCCGAAGCGCAGAAGCGCGTGGCCGAGCAAGTGCGGCTGCCGGCGGGTTATTCCATCGGTTGGTCCGGCCAGTACGAATATTTGTTGCGTGCCGAACAGCGGTTGCGCTACGTGGTACCGCTGACGCTGGTCATTATTTTGCTGCTGCTGTTTATCAACTTCAGCAACTTCGCCGAGTCACTGATGGTGATGGGCGCGGTGCCGCTGGCCTTGGTCGGCGCGTTCTGGTTGATCTATCTGCTGGACTACCATCTGTCGATTGCGGTGGGCGTGGGCATGATTGCGCTGGCCGGAGTCGCGGCCGAATTCGGCGTGGTGATGCTGGTGTATCTCGATCATGCGGTGGAGCGCCGCAACCCGACTAATCTCGCCGAGCTTTATGCTGCGGTGATCGAAGGTGCGGTGTTGCGCGTGCGCCCCAAAGCCATGACCGCCGCCGTGATTTTGGCCGGCTTGTTGCCAATCATGTTAGGTTCGGGCACCGGCTCCGAAGTGATGCGCCGCATTGCCGCGCCGATGTTGGGTGGTATGATCACCGCGCCGCTGGTGTCGATGGTGCTGATTCCGGTGCTGTATGTTTTGTGGAAGAAGCGTGACTACGCGAAGTAGCCGGGAACCGTTTGCAATCGTCGCGGTCGAATCGTAGCATCGGATTTAACAACCTGAGTGTTTTTAGCGCGCACCCCATGAGAATGACTTTGCCCCGCATGTTACGTCGTTCCCTGAGTCTTTTTCTCGCCTGCGCGATGGCGTGGTTGCCGTTGGTGAGCGTGGCGGGTGTGGCCTGTGCGAGCGGCGCTGATACGATGCAGGCGGACGTCCATGTGCATCATGCGCCGTCCGGAAAAGTTCCTGATCAAAGTCACCAAATGCATTTGTGTCACAGTGTGTGTGCTTCGTGCGCGTTGCTGTCAACGTCATTCACAGTGTTGCAGGCTCCTGCCGCACGCCAGACCAGCAGCAGCATCGTCGTAAAAGTACCCCGTCTCGATCTTCCCGTCCAAGAACGTCCTCCGCGTTTAATCTAAACTTCCGGTAGCGTGCACTGCGCGCACCAACCCTTAGCTTGAGAAGTTTCAGAGATGTCATCGTGCCCGCAGGGCGCGATGACATCAGTTTCATAACGTATTCACAGGAGTCCGTGATGGACAAAAATCAAGATCGCTCGCCTTCCAATGAGAGTGAAGACGAACATTCATCCACGCGCCGTAATTTTCTGCGTGCGGCGGTGGCAATGACCGGTAGCGTCGCGCTGGCGGCACGCGCGGCCGAAGCGCCGATGCCCGGCATGGATCATTCCATGATGGGTCACGACATGGGCGGGAGTAGTTACGACACCATGATGTTCATGTCCGGCCATAAAATGGCGGGCACGGTCACCGAGCCCCCCGGTGCGCCCAAAGACGATGAAGTTGAGTACAAGGTATTCGACATCGAAGTCAGCATTGTGCAGCACGAAATTCTGCCCGGCATCAAGGCGCATATGTTCGCCTTCAACGGTCAGGTGCCAGGTCCTGAGTTTCATGTGATGGAAGATGACTGGGTCAAGGTCAACTTTGTTAACAACACCGAAGAGATGCACACCATTCACTGGCATGGCTTGTTCGTGCCCTACACCATGGACGGCGTGCCGATGATGACGCAAGACCCGGTGCATCCCGGCCAGACCTTCGTCTACCGCTTCCAGGCCAAGCCCGCTGGTACGCATTGGTATCACTGCCATTGGGGCACGCCGCTGCACGCTTCGCACGGCATGCACGGCGCGTTCATCGTGCACCCCAAAGATGAAGTGCTGAAACAAAAATACCCGTACACGCGTGACTACACGCTAATGCTCGAAGCCTGGGATATTGATCTGGCGCGCGAAGAAATCGGTGCGTTGCTGGAAGGCATGAAGCAGGTCAATTCGTTGATGAGCCAGGGCAAGCTCGATCCGGTCACGCATGGTTTTTTTCGCAGCTATGCGGAGTTTGTAAAAGCCTATGCGAGCGGCAAGTATGTCCCGCCATACCTGCAAAGCCGCTCTGGCGGATCGGAGTTCCGCTACAATTTTTTCGGCATCAATGGTAAATCCTACCCGGCGTTAAAACACATGGGCATCAAGCAGGGCGAGTGGGTTCGCGTGCGCCTGATCAACGCCAGTGATCTGTCGCACCACATGCATTTGCACGGACATGATTTCTGGTGGGTCGCGCAAGACGGCAACCAATTACCGCAGCCGTGGAAGCTCAACACCATTCACGTGCACCCGGGTGGCACCTACGACATCATGATTTACGGCGATAATCCCGGTTATTGGGCATTCCACAATCACCGCACCACCTACGCGCGTAACAATGGCATTTATCCGGGCGGCATGCATTCGGGGTTGATGTACGAAGACTTCACGCCGACCTATAAACCCACGCTGGCCGTGGACGAATAGGAGCGCAACCATGACAATTATTCGCAAAGTTTTAATCGTGGCTGCGTTGCTGGCGACAAACGCGGTGCAGGCATTGGAAGTGGACCGCGAAGTGTTGCCGCGCATCACGCTCGGCGGACGCGTGATCGGCACGCTCGATGCGACCAACCTGGTCTCGGATACCGAGCGCACCGGAGCCATCAACAGTGAGGACAGCGAGCTTGCACTGCGCATGGACAAGCGGCTGTATGAAAACGGCGTCGCGGGCGCGACGCTGAGTTTTCGTGAAGATGCCGACGCCGTGCATTTCGCCAATCACTACGTGTTTTACTGGAACGAAAACCTAAATGTCGTGCTCGGGCACGCGCCGTTGCGCAATACCTTGATCGAGTTTTCGACCCTGCGTGAAGACGATCTGGTGTACGCCACGCATGCGCTCAATGCATCGTCGAAGGAAAACTTTGCCCAGACGCATGGCGATGTCGCCAGCATCGATTGGTTTCCGCAGCCGAATCATGCGCTGGGGGTATCGATGAACTCGCGTTCGGACGATGCCGGCAGAGGTATTGCCGGCATCGATAGCCTGGGCGCCAGTTATATTTATGCACCGCCCGATACGCTGCGTTATTTGACGCACGTGCGGCGTGCCGGGATTATTCTTGATCGGCAGCAGACGCGCGTGAACAGTAAAAAATACTGGATGAATACCTGGATCACCGGTGCCGCCTGGAACCTCAATGACGACCCCAGTGGCAACTGGTCATTGGATGCGCAGTTGGTTCGCAATCAAGGCGTGCATGTTGCGGTGGGTGTTCTACCCACGTATTACGAACTGGCACGCAGCACATCGAGTGCGGTGGTGGCGTCGCTGCACTACACCGCGCGTCCGGCCTTGCTGACACGCTGGCAGGCCATGATCACGGTGGCCAGCAAGGAGTTCGACGACATCCGTGGCGGCAACCAATGGAGCTTGGCGCCAGGCTTGACATGGCGTGCGGGACAAGGCGTCGACGTGCTCGCACAGTATATTCACACCGAGTATGGCTCGGCGCTGGGAGGCGGGATTGATCGAACCCTTCAGATCGGTTTGGCTTTCAGTCTCGAAGCGCGCTTTAACGACACCATCGGGCAGCGCAATTCCATCCTTAACCTGGAACATGGTTACATTCGTTAGAGCGCTGGAATTTTTTGGAGATGAAACCTATGTGGCATAACTTGACAGTATTGATTTTTGCAGTGCTGTGCGCAGCAAACTCGGCCGCGTATGCGGCCGACGAGGGCGGAGCAACACCGGAAGCAGCAACCGAAATGGATCACTCGCATATGGATCACGGCGCCATGCAGCATAACGCGGCGGAGCCCGCACCGATGGATCATACGATGATGAACATGGAGGAAGCGGCACCGTTGCCGATGCTGGCGACCCCGCCGGCCAGCGGCAAGGCGCGTGAGGCGGGTTTCGACGGAACGGAAATTATGGAGTCGACCAGCGCGGATGCGTCGCTCGCGGTGCAATGCGCGCAGGCCAGCCGTGGGTTGATTGTTGTCGACCGTGCGACTTGGGCGCAATGCACCGGTAAGCCGGCAGCGCCGGAGGTGCACATCGTGCCGCCGTCCGAACATCAAGGCCATTAACTTTAACGAGATCGGGTGCGCCTAGCGCACTCGATCTATAAAGTTTGGAAAGACAACAACGAGGAGAAATCGCGTGTTTCAAATCCTACCCAACTGGCATCCTATTTTTGTACATTTTTCCGTAGCATTGTTGAGTATCGCCGCCCTGCTGCATCTGGCTTCGCACTTTGTGTCAAAGCCGGCGCTGGCCGACCAATGGGCCATTGTTGCGCGCTGGAATTTATGGATCGGCGTCGGCCTCACGCTGCTCACGGTGGCGGCAGGTTGGTACGCCTATAATACCGTTGATCACGACACGCCTTCGCATGCAGCCATGACGGTGCATCGCAACTGGGCAATGGTGACATTCGCCGTGTTTCTGGGCATTGCCGCCTGGGAGTACTACCTGCATCGCCACGCCAAAGGCAAGAGCTGGTTGTTCACTGGTTTGTTATTGGTGGCGGCGGCGTTATTGCTGAGCACCGCGTGGCATGGCGGCGAGTTGGTTTACCGCTATGGGTTAGGAGTCAAATCTTTACCTAAAGTTGAAGGCGAAGGCCACGCTCATGAGCACGGCAACGGTGAGGGCCATGCGGATGCTGCCTCCGGCGCCGCGCACGAACACAGCGATGCCGATCACGACGCGCCTGCGACAAACGACCCCGAACAGGCGCCGCATAGCCATGCGCCGGGTGCGCCACCGCACCAGGATTAAATTTAAATTCCGTTATCATTATTGTTCACACCCACAGGAGAACACTTCATGAGTGCTTATGGATTTAACATCACGGTCAAAGGAAGCATGGATCAAGTGGTCCAGAAAGTGGTCGATGCGTTGCAGACCGAAGGCTTCGGCGTGCTCACCGAAATAGACGTGCAAGCGACCTTGAAAAAGAAATTGAACATCGACCGCAAACCCTACCGGATTCTGGGCGCCTGCAATCCCGGCTATGCCCATCAAGCCTTGGACGCCGAGCCCGACATCGGCTTGTTGCTGCCCTGTAACGTGGTCGTGCGCGAGGAAGCCAACGGCGTAATCGACGTGGGCTTCATGGACCCGGAAGCGGTGTTGGGCTTGGTAAAAAGCGACGCGGTACGCAAGATCGGCAAAGAAGTGCGGACCAAACTGGAACGCGTGCGCGATGCGTTGAAATAGCATCGGGGTCTAAGCTTGAATTTTTCCGTGCGACGCTTCTGGCGCCGCGCGACACCCTCAAATGAGAATTTGAGCGGCCTCTAGTCAGAAACTGCGGGGGGCCGATCTAGGATTACGGAATAGAAACGGAAGGTGCTGTGCTATCCGTCGACGGCAACAGACGTTGGATTTCGTGTTGGCGGTAAGCTTGATTCAGCCCACCGTCGAAATCTCGGCCTGCGCCAGTTCCAGTTCCAGCTCGCGCAATTCGCATACCCGCTGGATCAGTGCACTGTCGCCCTGCAAGGCTTCGAGGTGGCTTTGGGCATCGTCGGCGCTGTCTGTGTCGATGCGGAAAACTGAAGTCAACAACCGCGTGATCGTATTCATGTTACATCTCCATCGCTACGCTGTAGTGTGCGACGGACGTTGCTACGCGTCGCGTGATTATTACACCGCGCACGTGTGGCAAACGAATGATGGAAAAATGACATTGTTGTGACAAAACCGTCGCGATCATTGCCGGTGACGTGTTCGCCCGAGCTGAAGCATCGCTAGTTATTCAAGTAGGCCGTGCTTTCTGGCCTGTTCTTCATTCGGTGTGATGGCCATGGCGGTGGCCATTTTCCGGAACCCAAAGCGTTCGTAAAATTTTGTCTTGCCCGGCACCGCATACAGCATGATGACATCGACGTTCGCGGCGTCGACGAGCTTGCGAATAATCCTGCTGCCGATACCCTTGCCCTGATATTCCGGCAACACCGCCACATCGTAAATTGCCGCGCGCCACACGCCGTCAGATAACGCCCGGCCGGCACCCACCAGTGTTGCACCATGAAAGGCGAAGACGCGCAGCAGGCTGTTACGGAATGCAAGTTCCACTTTGTCGGGGTCGCGTTTTTTGCCCAAGGGTGCCACCTCAAAAAGGTGGGCTAGATCTGGCCATGAAATACTCTCGATATCGGTGGAGAGGTTAATATCCATAGCGGTTCCGTGGGGGGTATCTTGAGCTTCGGCGTTCACCATAAGCGGTGACAATGAAGGCGAACCGATTTTTGCGGTCCTTGTCCATGGTGTGGTTAGCCGTTAGGTACTAGGCAGCAAGCCAAGCTGCCGCATCAAACCCAGGTCGTCTGTTTGGCGCCAGTGCTCGACTATTTTTCCGTTCTCAATGCGTTCGATTTGAAACTGGCTGACGGTCACCTGCTTTCCGGTGGGAGCAAGGCCAAAAAAATTGCCGGTGTGCGTGCCGGTCATTTCTAGCCGAACAGCGACCTTGTCGGAAGTCACGACCATGTCTTGAATCGTGTAGTGCACATCCGGCATCCCCTTGCGCAATGCCTCGACAATTGGCTTCAAACCTTCGGGTCCGGGTTTGGGATTTGGTGCGCCGGGGCTGTGATTAATGTAGTTCGGAGCGATCAGCTCATTGAGAA
>JANLTU010000036.1:0-68405 GCA_031363085.1 Gammaproteobacteria bacterium | reverse complement strand
CAAACCGAATTTTACGGCGCAATGGGGCGTTGCGATTTCGAAAAACCCGTACTTGTCCTACCAGTTCAAAGGCGGCAAGAAAGGCGACAAAATCAAAATCAGTTGGGTGGATAACAAGGGCGATAAAGACAGCGAAGAAGGCCAAATTCAGTAAGCCAGTAATTTGAACTGGTAGTCCTCGCTTCGCACGTCACCCATTTCGTGGACGGAGGAAATAATGAAAAGATTACTCGCTACCGTATCATTGTGTGTGTTAATCGCTGTGCCGGCAATGTCCTCTGCCGGCCCAGAAGAGGACAAGAAAGCGTTCCAACAATATTTTAAGCAGCGCTTCCCAAACATACCCTTTGACGATTACATCAATGGTGTTTACTCAATTAGTCCCGGCGCTCGTGAACAATGGATGGCGATTGAGGAATTTCCGCCCTACCAGATTGCAATTGACGAAGGGAAACGACTATTCGATACACCCTTCAAAAATGGCCAAACCTACGGTAGCTGCTTCTCTAACAATGGCATTGGTGTCGGCGATCAATATCCGCTCTTTGATGTAAAACGCGGTGAAGTGATTACTCTGTCGTTGGCTGTTAATGAATGCCGTGTGAAAAATGGCGAGGAGCCGCTGCCGGAGGAAAAAGGCAAGCTCGCGTCAATCCTGTCTTATATGGCGTTTACAACACGCGGCAAGAAGATCGATATCAAAGTTCCTAACGACCCAAAGGCGCTGGAAGCATTTGAGCGTGGTAAGCAAGGCTACTATACCCGTCGTGGCCAGTTGAATATGTCTTGCGCACATTGTCATGTCGATAATGCAGGAAACAATTTGCGTGCGAATCTTTTGAGCCCCGGCTTAGGACACGCTTCCCACTTTCCTGTTTATCGCTCGGATTGGGGTGAAATGGGCACCCTACATCGTCGCTTTATCGGCTGTAATCAACAGGTGCGGGCCAAGCCTTTTAAACCACAAAGCAAAGAGTACCGGGAGCTTGAATATTATTTAACGTACATGAGCAATGGGTTGACTTGGAACGGACCAGGCGCTCGCGAGTAAAAAAATAAACTGCTGTTATTTCAAAACCCGATCTGGATACAGATCGGGCTTTTTATTTGTGGGTACTACCACGCATTTGAATCCTCCTTGATCAATCACTCGCAGTTTGCATTAAATTAATTGCCTCTTAACAAAACTCAGCCAAAGTTTTATGTTTGCTGCACGAACAACCAGTTAGAGTGGTGCGATGAAAAAGGAAGCGATGAGTTTTTTGCAGTGGCAACGGCGCTTTGGAGAAGAAGACGCGTGCCAAGCGTATTTGTTCAAGGAACGCTGACCACAGGGCTTCGCGATTTATTGGCTCACGGCCAACAAGGGTGGCATTTCGGCCCTGCGTCTGTCCAAGGTGCTGGAGGTCTCCTGGCCGACCGCGCGGTTGATGCTGAAGAAACTGCGTACCGCCCTGGGCCCCCGGGACCGTCTGTATCGCCTCGCGGACCGGATTGAACTGGACGACGCCTTCGTGGGCGGCAAGCGCAAAGGCAAGCGGGGCCGGGGTGCGGAAGGAAAAACGTCCGTCGTCGTGGCCTGCGAAAGCCGAGGTCAACGCGCCGGGTTCGTGGCGATGGAGGCGGTGGACCACGTGAATCGCGAGACGATCCGGGACTTTGCAAAGCGCCGCTTGAACGCAGGTGAAACGGTGGTGACCGATGGCTTGGCCGCCCTGAAATGTCTGGATGAACACCACCGCCACCTCCCTCAAAACACACCCCCTGAAAAAGCCCATGAATGGCGGCCTTGGGTGCATCTCGTCATCAGCAACTTCAAGCGCTTCATTCTCGGTACCTTTCACGGCGTGTCCGGAAAATACTTGCAGGAATACCTCAATGAATTCTGTTACCGATTCAATCGCCGACACTGCGAACCCGAACTCCCAGCACGACTGCTCGGCGTTTGCGCGGCCCATTTGCCCGTCAAATTCGGCTGAGTTTTGTTAAGAGGCAATTTATTCTAAGGCGCAGCCACCCGCTGTTATTTTCGGGCAAGCACTTCTTGCCGGCTCGTGGCCATCTCCGTGCGGGTCAAACCCCAGGGTGATTGCCTGATCCATTTTTCCAGTTCGGCAGACGCCACGGGGCGCCCCATAAAGTAACCTTGCGCAGCATCGCAACCCAGTTCTTTAAGTTTGTCCCACGCCAGTTGCGTTTCAACGCCTTCGGCCACCACCGTGAGCCCCAGGTTATGCCCCAGGTCCACGGTGGAACGCACGATGACTTCGTCGTTTTTGTTGTTATGCATATCCATCACAAACGACTTGTCGATTTTAATTTTGGCGACCAGCAGTTTTCGCAAATAGGCCATCGAGGAATAGCCCGTTCCAAAGTCGTCGATGGCAATTTGCAAACCCATCTCGCTGAGCTTCTTGATGTTCTCGATGGCCTTCAGCGGCTCGCTCATGATGGCGGTTTCGGTTACTTCCAGTTCGATGTTCGCGGACAAGACTTTATGTTTATCCAACATCATCGCCATGTCGGCGGGAAACTGCGGATCCTGCAGATTGATGGCAGAGATGTTGATGGCGATGCTCAGATGCAGTCCGGCCTGAGTCCAAAGGGCAGATTGGGTCAAGGCCAGCTCGATGACGGCGAGTGTAAACGGTTTCATCAAGCCGGTTTTTTCCGCAATGGGAATGAAAGCGTCTGGAAAAATCAGCCCCAGGCGTGGGTGTTGCCAACGCACCAGCGCCTCAACACCGCTGATTTGGTGGGTGGAAAAATCGATCTTCGGCTGATAGTGCAGCACCAGTTCTTTATTGCCCAGGGCATGCCGCAAATCCATTTGCAGAGTCAGTCGCTCAGCATCCTCGGCATCCAGGCTTGAATCGTAAAGCACATAGCCCGACTGACTGCGCTTGGCCGCATACATGGCCGAGTCGGAACGCCGCATCAAGGTGGAAGCGTCGTCGCCGTGCTGGGGAAAGAGTGCAATGCCAATGCTGGCACCGATGTCAATCGGGCGGCCGTCGACCACCAGATGTTCAGTAAACAGTTGCAGGATTTTCTTTGCCACCACCGTGGCCTCTTCCGCACTGCTGGCGGTAGGCAACAATAGCGCAAATTCATCGCCGCCCATGCGCGCCACCGTGTCTGAATGACGCAACGCGCTCTTGAGCCGCTCCGCCGTTTCTTGTAATACCAGATCGCCGGCGTGATGGCCCAACGAATCGTTAATCTCCTTGAACCGATCCAGATCCAAGGCCATCAGCGCGAAGGATTGTGTGTTGCGATGCGCAAGGAGAATCGCCTGATCGAGCCGGTCGTGATAGAGCGTACGATTCGGTAATAGGGTCAACGCATCGTGCAACGATTGATGTTCAAGTTTTTTGTTAAGCGACGCCAGTTGGGTGGTACGGTGTTCCACCCGTTCTTCAAGCTCCGCATTCAGGAGTTTGATTTCATTTTCAGCGCGCCGATGTTCCTGGTCCAGCAAGGCAAGCTTGCTCGACATGTCGTTAAAAGCCGCTGCGGTTTGTGCCAGCTCATCGCTGCCGCGTACCGCGATCTGGTAGCCGAGATCGCCTTCGGCGACACAGCGTGACGCTTTCTTTAAGGTTTCCAATCCGCGCGTTAAATAAAGCCCCAGCAGGTAGGAGAAAATAGCCAGCAGCGTCATTGCCAGCGCGTCGAAAACGAATAATTTATGCCGCGCTTCTGCCAGCACCTCCTGCATAGCTTTGGTAGTAAACCCCAACTCGACACGCCCATATTTTTTGGCTGCGATATTGATGTCGGCACCGCTATCAAACACGCTGCCCGTGACGTCTTCAAAACGTGTATCCGCTAAAAAAGGTCGGGCGAGCGCTACTGAATCACCGCCCTGAGCCAGCACGACTTCGCGGGCCAGAATTCTGGCATAGACGATGTCATGATTGGTCAGTATCTCGTCCACAAAACTTTCGAGCGCGGCCAAGTCGGATGCTAAAACGGCATTATGAACTGTGGAGGCAAAGAGGGCGGTGGTGGTTTGAGCGCGCTTTAAAAATTCTTCTTCATTCGAGGATTTAAATGCATTAAAGCCGTACCAATTCAGGAGCAACAGCAAGGTCGCTTGGATAAGTACAATGCCAAGGATCGTTTTAAGCCGGAATGACATAAACAGTTCGCATACTCATTGGGGTAGTAACCGGCTACTTCTGACGGGTCGTGCCGCACACTCGCTTCGCGGAAGAGTTAGTCAAGCTTGGGTGGTGGCTCCATGGTCAAAAGCTTGAGTTTACGCAGCGACTCATACTCACCGTCTTGCGCTGCGGCAATGCCCTTCATATTGACCGCCTTGAGCAACTCGATTCCTTCGGGATTATCGGCCATCTCAAACATAGCTTTCGCCACCTTTTGGAGAAGCGCCTGTGGCACGCGCGGATGCGCACTGAAGGTAAACGGCGGCATCGGATCCGCCGACCACAGAATACGTAACTGATCGCGAATTTCCGGTTCCATACTGCCGAAAGTGCGCATCTCTCCTTGGCCTGCCGGAAATAACCCCTTGGCGACGGCACGGTATACCGAGTCCATTGAGATGACATAGTTGGGCGAAAAATGAATGTTTTTTGCTTTGAGCTGGGTATACGCCAGCATCGACGTGACCGCTGTGGGCGCTGGAAATGCCAAGGTCTTGCCTTCCAGGTCGTCAAGCGTTTGGTAGGGACTGTCTTTGCGCACCACCATGACACCCACGAATTTGGCATCTTTCTCTTGGGCAAAAACTTTGTAGCCGGCGTCGTTGCTGAACGCGGCATAGTAATACGCGTTAATGAAAGAAATATCGTACAGCCCGACTTTCATTTCATGCTGATAGGTGGTCAGGCTATTGGCGGTCTGAAATTGTAAAGACACGCCCGAATGCTCGGTGATGTATTGAATAATCGGTCCCCAGCGTTTTGCCAGTTCGCGCGGGGACTGCTGCGGAACAATCGCGAAACGCAAAAAAGTGGACGGCTGTTCGCTCGCGGGCGCTACTGCGGCTGCGGTCGCCGATCCGCCGGTGAGTGCAAACAGAAGCAAGAAAATATAGGGCATGCTTCGCCTTATAAACTTGAAATTAAATGCAGCGATCAAGGACCACCTCAAGAAGCATCGGAAGAACTTTTTAGTCGACGCCAAAATTCAAACGCCACCCATGTCGGTTTTATCGGCTTATGTCATCTTTTATTGAGTAACACACGCAGTGCTCACGTGTGTCCCGGCCGATTTTTCTGCGCGCAAGACCGCATCATGTAGAATGCGGATTCCGTTGTATTTTGGCGGCGATATTTTTCATCCAACGCAACGAGTCCACCCGTGGGCAACGAAAAAAATAATAGTCCGTTCGTGCAGTGGTTTCGCAATTCCGCGCCGTATATCAATGCGTTTCGCGGCAAAACTTTCGTCATCGCGTTCGACGGCGATGCGGTCGCCGACGCGCACTTCCCGCACCTGATTCATGATCTCGCCTTGCTCAACAGCCTGGGGATTCGCTTGGTGCTGGTGCACGGCGCGCGCCCGCAGATCGAGCAACGTCTGCGCGAACGGGGCGCGGAGTTGCATTATGTTAACGGCCTGCGCGTCACCGACGCAGTGGCGCTGACCTGCGTTAAAGAAGCGGTCGGCAGCGTAAAAGTCGAGATCGAGGCGCTGCTGTCGATGGGCCTGGCAAACTCGCCGATGGCCGGCGCGCGCATCCGTGTGGCATCCGGCAACTTTGTCGCGGCGCGGCCGTTGGGGGTTCGCGACGGCGTCGATTACGGGCACACCGGCGAAGTGCGCCGTATCGACGCCGAAGCCCTGCAACGTCACCTGCAGGACGGCACCATCGTGCTGCTGTCGCCTTTGGGTTATTCACCGACCGGCGAAGTGTTCAACCTTGGCATGCTGGACGTTGCCACTTCGGCCGCCATCGCGCTGAAAGCCGAGAAACTTATTTGTCTCGCTGAGGCCCCTGGATTACGCGACCGGCGCAAGCGGGTGTTGCGTGAACTGTCGGTGCACGACGCAGAACAGGCGCTGGCAGCCAACACTTCGGTGCTGGACGACGACATCGCGCTGCTGAAAAGCGCCGTGCGCGTGTGCAACAACGGCACCCGCCGGGTGCACGTGCTCAACCGGCGCGTCGATGGCGGCTTGCTGCTGGAACTGTTCACGCGTGACGGCATCGGCAGCTTGGTGAACGCCGACGTCTTTGAAGGCATGCGCCAGGCCAGCATCGACGACGTCGGCGGCATTCTGGAATTAATCGCGCCGCTGGAAGCCGAGGGCATTTTGGTGCGGCGCTCGCGTGAATTGCTGGAAACCGAAATCGATCAATTCAGCGTGGTGGAACGCGACGGCATGATCATCGGCTGCGCCGCGCTGTATCCGTATCCCGGCGAAAGCGTCGGCGAGCTGGCGGGTTTGGCGGTGCATCCCGACTATCGCGACAGCGGCCGGGGCGACGCCTTGCTTTCTTACCTGGAACGGCGCGCAAAAAAAATTGGCGTCAAACGGCTATTCGTACTCACCACCCAGACCGCGCA
Organism: Gammaproteobacteria bacterium; assembly: GCA_031363085.1. Classification (GTDB taxonomy): domain Bacteria; phylum Pseudomonadota; class Gammaproteobacteria; order SG8-11; family SG8-11; genus UBA6921. Next base: position 61,866 of record JANLTU010000036.1, on the reverse strand, counting down.
TTGGTTTATCGAACGCGGTTTTGAGCGCGCCGACATCACCGCCCTGCCGATCAAAAAACAGGCGCTCTACAACTACCAGCGCCGCTCACACGTTTACTTAAAGAACCTTTAACCAATGCGCGCCTTCAATGTACCGGTATCACGGACGCAGGGCTGCGCGAGAGCGACTATTTTTCTGCTGACGAGCCTCTGCTGCATGCTGTTTAATACCGCGTACGCCGCCTTTTCGTACGACCCGGCGCTGCACTGGCAGACCCTGCACACCGCGCACTTCAACATTCATTTTCACGACGACGAAGACGCCCTCGCCCAACAGGTCGCGGTCATTGCCGAACGCGTACACGAACACTTGCAGCCGTTCTTTGCCTGGACACCGGCGCAACCGACGGAGCTGGTATTGACTGATCGCGCCGACCTCAGCAATGGCTCCACGACGCCGACACCGAACAACGAAATGGTGATCATTGTCACGCCGCCCGACGACATCGACACCTTGGAAGACTACGATAATTGGCTCGATTATCTGATCACCCACGAATACACGCACGCACTGCACCTGGACAAAGCCGCTGGAGCCGCCGCCGGACTGCGCGAAATCTTCGGGCGCATTTTTCCGTGGCTGTTTCCCAACCTATTGCAACCCAGTTGGCCGATTGAAGGGCTGGCCACGTTTTTGGAAACCGATGTTGCGCGCGGCATCGGCCGTGGGCAAAGCTCGGCCTACCAGATGTTGATGCGCCTGGAAGTGGCCAATGGCATCAAACCGCTGCGCCAGGTTAACCAGCCTGTCGTGACCTGGCCCGACGGCACTACGCGTTATTTGTATGGCGTTTATTTCATGGAGTTCATTCAAGCCAAATACGGCCGCGAACGGCTGCGCGAATGGATCGGTGAATATAGCAGCAACCTCATACCGTTCCGCTTGAACGGAACCAGCCGCCGCATCTTCGGCCGCGACCTGGATCAGCTCTGGCCTGAATTCAGCGCTTACTTGCAAGAACGCTTTCAGCCGCAAATCGCAGCCATCGCAGCGGCCGGCGTACATGAAGGCGCGCAAATAACCCATGACGGCCACTACACCCAGCACCCGGTCGTGCTGCCGAACGGCGATGTTTATTACGTACGCAGCGACCTTGCAAGTCATACCCAACTAATGCGCTTGGCATCCGGCAGCGACGCGCCGCGCAGTGTCGCGCGCATTCATTCCACGCGCTTCGACATCCATCCGCGCGCCGGAATTTTGCTCACGCAACTCGACGTGGTACGCAACACCAATGAATACTCCGACCTCTACCGCATCGATCTTGACACTTACTCGATGCAGCGCCTCACCGTTGCGCAGCGCTATCGCTATGCAACCTGGAACCCGGCCGGCGACAAGATTCTTGCCGTGCACAACCAATTAGGCAACAGCGCCCTGCACCTGCTGGACAGCAGCGGCACGCGCGTGGATGTACTCTGGCAAGGCACTGAAAAACAAGTCATCGGTGAAGCGCACTTTTCACCGGACGGAACGCGCATCGTCGCGGCCATGTGGAGCGCCGGACAGTGGAACCTGCAACTGTTTGATATCGCAACCCGCACCTGGAGCAAGCTCACTGACGACGACGCCATTGAAGCGCACGCGAGCTTTACACCGAACGGTAACAGCGTGGTGTACAGCGCCGACTACGACGGCGTGTACAACATTCAGCGCCTGGATTTAGCCACACGCCACGTGACGGCGCTCACCCAGGTGCGCGGCGGCGCCTTCCACCCCAGCCTGAGCGCCGATCAATCCATACTGTATTACTCCGGCGTCACGGCGCAGGGTTATGACATTTTCAAGATTGACGTCGACATGGCTACCGGCACTGGCCGCACGCTCGCACCCGGCCAGCCTAATGCCGCACCGGTCGCCGCTCCGGCAGCCGGCGCTGCTTACCCAGCCAGTGATTATTCGCCCTGGGAATCGGTCAAGCCCAAATGGTGGTTTCCCTATTGGAGCGTCACCAAACAACACACCGAACTGGGCTTTTTTACCGGCGGTGGAGACGCATTGGCGCGTCACGACTACTCCTTGCGTGCCGGGCTTGATGTTAAAAATAAATGGTTACTGGGCGACCTCGCCTATATCTACGACCGTTGGAATCCCACGCTCAAATTACACGCCTCGCGCGTGCCGCTGGACTATCTCGACAGTCAAGAGGTCGTGGCTCGCATCCGTTTCTCGGACGCGTTGGCTGCTGAAACCGTAACACCGCTGCTGTCCGCCGACTCGCAATGGGGTTTGCATACCGCTCTGGTTTACACCCGAGAACACGATGCGCTGATAATCAACCCGCGCTATACCGCCTCCACCCAGACCGATGCCCTAGTGGGCCTGGGCGTGACATTTAACAGCGCTAAGCACTATCCGATTTCCGTCAGCGCCGGCGACGGCCGCCGGGTGCAACTAACCATCGAGAACAGCGATGTCTTGCGCAGCGATTATGCCGGTAACGTGGCCTTGCTCGACTGGCGCGAATATCTGCCCCTGGGCGACCAGCACGTGCTCGCGTTACGTGCGCTGGCCGGACGCGGCAGCGACTTTGCGCGGCCGTTTCGCCTGGGCGGTGCCGCCAGCGAGGCGGCGGCGCCGCCGTTGGCCTTGCCGACTGAATCCTTGTTCAATCAACGACGCTTTTCGTTGCGCGGCTACCCCGAGGGTCTGATTGATTTGCGCGGCAATCGCGTCGAACTGGTCGCCGCCGAATGGCGCCTGCCGATTCAGCGCGTTGAATACGGCATCATGTCGCCGCCGGTGGGCGTGCATCAAGTACACGCCAGCATCTTCGTCAATGCCGGCGAAGCCTGGTTCACCGGCGCAAGCAAGGAAACACTGCGCCGGGGCGCCGGCGTGGAACTGCACGTCGACACCGTGCTGGGTTACTGGATCATGCTGGATTTACGTCTGGGCTACGCGCACGGCATCGACGCCGGCGGCGAAAATCAGGTGTATCTCGGCATCGGCGCCGCGTATTAACAATAAGCCTGCGACCCGGAACGGTCTGCCCAGCTTCAAACTGCGCGCATAAAGTCGATGAACACGCGCACCTTCAAGGGGACATAGGCGCGCGACGGATAAACGAACCACGCCGCCGTCTCGAAGTCCGTCGCAGTGACTTCCCATGTCGGGAACAGGTCGACAAGCTTGCCTGACTCGATATCGTCTTGAACCAGCCAGCCCGGCAACAGCGCAAGCCCCATTCCGGCCAGCGCGCACTGCTGCAATCCGATGGCGTTGGACACCAATAACTTGCCCTTGATCGGAACCTCGCTCTGCACACCTTTCTTGTCGCGGAAAATCCAACGCGAGCGAAATCCTGCCAGCGGAAACAGCAGGCCATTGTGCTCACTCACCTGAACCGGCTGCTTCGGTGTGCCATGTCTTTGTAAATATGCTGGACTCGCGACCACCCGATAGCGCGTGTACGTGAGCACTTGAGAAACCATATTCGAATCCGCAAGCGTGCCGAGACGAATCGCGATGTCCATACGCTCGCTCAAGAGGTCTACGACCGCGTCGGTCAGCATCAGATCCACGACCAATTCCGGATAGTGTTGTGCGAACGCCGGAAGGCGCGGCACGACGAACTTCAGCCCGAACGAGTTAGAAGCAGTCACGCGCAACGTTCCGGTAACCCGGCTGGAAACATCGACAGCGGCGTGCTGCGCATGCTGTATTTCCTCGATCAGCGGCTCGATGCGCTGGAAGTAAACATTGCCCGCCTCGGTCAGCGCCAATTGACGGGTGTTGCGCTGAAACAGCCGCACGCCCAGCTCCGTTTCAAGCCCGGCGATGATGCGTGAAACCGACGAGGGATCCAGGTTCCGGTCCCGGGCCGCAGCAGCGAAACTGCCGTGCTTGACGACCAGCGAAAAAAGTTCGAGCGCATTGGTATCCATACGATGGCCAATCTCCGACGAGTGAAGATACAAATGAGCTGGGCACGCGACTCGTGCGCGATCTGCATCATAGCAATGAAGATAATGCTCTGTAATGCGCGCACCCTCGAGCCTAGAGTCACTCATCGGCAGCACGCCGGCAACGGCAAGTGCTGACGAGAATATTCGATGAAACTCACTTTTGGAGAATGCCATGCAGATCAGAAACGCAACCGCCCTGGTTACCGGCGCCAACCGAGGCATTGGCCTCGCGCTCGTCAAGGCGTTATTGAATTCCGGTGCAAAAAAAATCTACGCCGGGGCACGCGACGTGAAAACGCTGGAAGCGGTCGTGGCGCTGGATCGCGCACGCGTGCAGCCCATGCATCTTGATGTCACCAACGCGGAACACATCCACGCGGCCACAGCAGCAGCCCCCGATGTAACTGTGTTGATCAACAATGCCGGCATTCTGGAATTCGGCAGCTTCGTCGATGTCGCGACCGACAAGGTTGCACGGCAATTCGCCACCAATTTCTACGGCAAGCTCAATATGGCGCGCGCCTTCGCGCCGGTCATTGAGGCCAATGGCGGCGGCGCGATCATCAATATGCTGACGTTAGTCGCGCTCGCCAGCATGCCGGGCCTGTCCACCTATAACGCGTCAAAAGCCGCAGCGTGGTCGATGACGCAGTCGCTGCGCGCAACCCTCGCCAGCAAGAACATCCGGGTCTTCGGTGTGTTTCCCGGCGCGGTGGACACCGACATGCTCGCTGGCGTAGACATGCCTAAAACCAAACCCGCCGACATTGCATCTGCGATTGTCGCGGGGGTTGAGTCTGGCAGCGAAGATATTTTCCCAGACCCGATGTCGACGCAACTTTATGCCGCGTGGAAGACGGACCACAAGGCAGTGGAACGCCAGTTTTCGCTCATGTAGGAGTCATATCATGACATAAATATTACATTGCAGGGGACATCTGATGTGGCTGGCAGCCCGAAATGAAGTGGCGTGCGCCGTTTACCCGTCACAAATTTTTGAGCCGATTTAATTTTGGAACAATCCCGGCCACCTTCATAACTGCATGACCGCATGAATCTGCGCCACGCATTTTTTGTCTGGGTGAGTTTCCAGAACATTGGGATTTTTAATATTCGCCGTAAGGTCTCATAGTCACTTGCGACTAACCCAGCGTGTCTAACAAGTTCACTACAATAGGAGTTTTGCATGAAACTGTTTAATGCCATCGCGATGCTGGGCATCGTTTACACAATAAGTATTCCGGGGCTGTCAACGGCGCAAGCGTCTGAAGTGAACCCGGCTCTGCCGAATTACGCCGAAGGCGTAAAAGAGGTGGACAAGCAACTCTATACGGGTAAAGACGCCATCAAAGTTGACGAACACGACATGGCGGTTTTCACGAAAGCATCGGAAGAGCTGGCAAAACAAATGCCGGATGCCGGTCTAAAAATCGGTGAAAAAGCACCAGATTTTTCACTGAAAAATCCCAATGGCAAAACAGTCAAGCTCAGTGCCTTGCTAAAGAAAGGCCCCATTGTTTTGACGTTCTATCGTGGCGCCTGGTGCCCCTATTGCAACCTGCAAATGCACCAACTCGCGGAGTCACTGCCGCAATTCAAAAAGTACGGAGCATCTATTGTTGCGATCACTCCACAGACACCTGATAAAACCCAGGCCCAATTTAAAAAAGATGGCTACCCTTTCGAGGTGCTAAGCGATTTGGACTATTCAGTCATTAAATCGTACAAACTGCTCTGGGAAGTTTCACCGGAACTGGACGCCTCGTACAAACATGCCTTTGGCCTGGATATCGCGTCTTTTAATGGAAAAGGCCGCTTGGGCCTGCCCATACCGGGAACACTGGTCATCGATAAAGCAGGCGTCATACGCTTGGCATTCGCCGATACCGATTACAAAAAGCGCATGGAGCCTGCAGAGATATTGGCGACACTAGAACAACTGCACGGCAAATAACCAGCAAGGAAAAAACCTGCCGACGAACAGATCGTCGGCAGTTTGCTGAGCTGCGCATTAAAAACTGGGGCTAGTGATGTTGATGTCGGGCGCCACCCAGTCTTATAGCAGGCTACGTCCGTTGCCCTTGAAAAACAGGCGACGATAAATTCTGAAAATTCTGATTACGACGTGCGCAAATCAATCGTGACAGTAAAAACGATTGTTGACCGGCCGGTGACGGCCATAGCGTCGTTCTAAAAAGTCGAGAATGGGGTTCTGGAATGTCTGGTTCCGTGACGAAGCGGACAGTGCAGTAGTGACGTATTGAATGGATGATGAATTAGACAATTGACCGTACGTTTGGCTATATAAGAGGCATCCGCAGTCGTTCTTTCGACCGTCCGTTTTATAGCGGCGATTTTGTTATCCGGTGCGACGTGCGTTTCTTGTGCCCGCACTAACCCAATAGTTGCACCAGTGCGCCGTAGTGCTGGCGAATAACTGCATCGGCGGTGACTAAGGCTGCGCCTTCGGTGCGTGCCTGCGCCAGCAGTAACCGGTCGAACGGGTCGTTGTGATGGAGTGGCAAGTCGTAGATGGCGAGCACATGCCGCGCTTCAATTGGCAGCAACGACATAACACCCGCTTGCGTTTGTTCAGCGACAATCTGCACCAGCGGCACGCCGAGCTCGATTTTATTGCGCTGATGCTTGATCTGGATTTCCCACACGCTGGCGGCGCTGAGCAACAAGGTGTGTTATCGCGATCCTGGCAAGCCGCCAACATTGAGGCCGGAAGTTTTCCCGGTGTGCTCATGAGCCAAAGAAAAACGTGGGTGTCGAGCAACAACTTCACGCGTTCTGTCCAAGCCAGAAATCATCCGGCAGCGGCGCGTCGAAATCTGTTTTCACGGCAATCTTGCCGTGGTACTGACCAAACACCCGCGCACCGGTGACACTGCGCACAGGCACCAACCGCGCCTTGGGTTGGCTATTTTGTACAATCACCACATCCTCGCCCTGTTCTGCGAGTTTGATCAGGTCGCCCAAATGGCCGTCGGCTTCTTCAATCGTGACATTCTTGGACATGGTGCCTCCCATTCAAAAATACTGCGGTGTTCATCTTAACAACGAACCTTACAGTCCGCACCGCCATTCGATACTGGTGATGGCATAGCGGCCGGACTCAGATACGAGATTACTCGTTGCTTTAGCCCATGACTGTGCCCTCGTACGCGACCCTGTTGCTCGGCACCGACAACGGCGACTTCGTCACGGGCAAAAATGGCCTGCCAGCGGGACCACGCGCGCACGGGCACGGCGACCACATCGTGTTCATGTACGCCGTGCATGACGGCCCGGCAAGCCAAAGCTATGGCTTGCAAGTCGCAGCGCTCGCGGGCGTACCACGCACGGTGATCGAACGCGCGACGAGCGCATGACCCAGGACTGGGTGTCCCGCGCGCTGTTCGGCGCTGTGGTGCACAAACGACCGCCACCGGGGCTGATTCACCACAGCGATCGCGGCAGCCCGTATTGCGCACATGACTACCGCCGATTGTTGGATCAATTCGGCATGCAGTGCTCGATGAGTCGCAAAGGGAATTGTTATGACAATGCGCCGATGGAAAGCTTCTGGGGCACACTCAAGAATGAATTGGTGCATCACCGACGTTACGAAACACGGGCGCAGGCGATGCGCGAGATCACCGAGTACATCGAGAGCTTCTACAACCGGCAACGATGGCATTCGAAACTCGGTTACTTGGCTCCAGCCGTGTTTGCACAGAAGTGTCAACAACAGGCATCTGCTTGATGGGAATGGCGTCCACTATTGACGACCGACCTCAAAGTTTCTCAGCAACTCCAACTAGATCGAGCGAATCAGATTTAATGGACGCCTGACTGCACCAACGCACCTAAGCCCTGGCGTTGCAAGGCATCGGTTAGCAAGCGTCGGATCATGCGTGGGTTTTCCATGTCGAGCGCATGGTGCAATAACTCACGGGCATATTCCGCGCTGAACGCGCGGATCACCGACTTCACCCGTAACAGGCTGGCGACGTTCATGCTTAAATTGTCAACACCCATACCAAGCAGTAGCAATGCAGCCAGTGGGTCGCCGCCAATTTCGCCGCACACAGTGACCGGCTTGCCGTGCAAATGCGCCTGCTCGACGATGTAAACCAGCGCGCGCAACACTGCCGGGTGCAGCGCGTCGAACAAATTGGCAACGCGCGGATTGTTGCGATCCACCGCCAACAGATATTGCGTCAAGTCGTTGGTGCCCACAGAAATGAAATCCACGCGTTGCGCCAGCAACGCGGTTTGATACACCGCCGACGGCACTTCGATCATCACGCCGACTTGCGGCATGGCAATGCTCTCGTCGCCGTCGATCAGCTCGTGGTGTGCGCGCCGCAGCAGGCGCAGCGCCTCGTCAACCTCCGCCACGTTGGTGATCATCGGCAGCAACAACTTCATGTTGTTCAAGCCGGCGTTGGCACGCAACATTGCGCGCAATTGCACCAGAAATATTTCCGGGTGGTCGAGCGTGATGCGCATGCCCCGCCAGCCCAGAAACGGGTTGTCTTCCTTGATCGGAAAATACGGCAACGCTTTGTCGCCGCCGATATCCAGCGTGCGCATGGTCACCGGTTTGGGCGCTACCGCTTCCAGCATGTTGCGATAGACGAGGCGCTGTTCTTCTTCGCTTGGAAAACGTTCGCGGATCATGAACGGAAATTCGGTACGGTACAGCCCCACGCCTTCGGCACCGATGTTGCGCGCCGAGGTGAGGTCGGCAAGTAGCCCGGTATTGACATAAAGCGGCAAGCGCACGCCGTCAGTGGTTTCCGCCGGCAGGTCGCGCAGGTTGAGCAACTCGGCCGACAACGCCGCCTGTTCACGCACCACGCGCGCGTATTCGTCCAACACACTCTTCGCCGGCGACACAAATACGCGGCCGCGATAACCGTCGACGATGATATTTTTGCCGTCGACTTGGCTCACCGGTAAATCGGCAGCACCCATCACCGCCGGAATGTTCAGCGCATGCGCCAGGATCGCCACATGCGAGGTGGTCGAGCCGCGCGTACTGACAACACCCTTCAGACATTCCGGAGGCACTTCCGCCAATACCGACGCGGTGATGACATCGCCGATTAAAATCGTGTCGTCGGGGTATTTAAATCCGCCGCGTGCGCCGCGTTGCATATGCATCAAAATGCGTCGGCCCAGGTCGCGCACGTCTTCGGCACGCTCACGCAGATACGGGTCTTCCATATTGTCAAAGACGTGCACGTGCTCGTGAATGGTATCGCGCAAGGCCGCCGACGCCCACTGCCCCGTCTGAATGCGTTGACGCGTGTTGTTTAACAAGCTGTCACTGCTGAGCATCAGCAAGTACGCATCGAACAAGGCGCGGTCTTCGGCCGGCAACACATCCGTCATGCGTTGCACCAGAGCGTTGATATCCACACGCACCGCTTCAATTGCGGCCAAAAATACCGCCTCTTCGGCAGCGTAGTCTTCGACTTGACGATCAGGCACGGCATCCAGATCAGCCGGTGGATACACCACCACGGCGGTACCAATGGCAACACCTGGCGCCCCGGGTAAGCCCGCCAGCGGGATCGAGTAACGCAGACTGCCGTTAGCAAGCCCGCCAACTCCGCCACTGGCTTCGGCATGCGCGATTGCGCCCGCGAGTTGCGCGGCCACTGTCACCAACAAGGCTTCGCCGTTCTCGGTGAATTTCTGCGCGGTGCGTCGCTGCACCACCAACACGCCTAATACTTTGCGGCTATGCACAATGGGCACGCCCAGGAAGGCCGGATAGTGTTCTTCACCGGTTTGCGGAAAATAACGGTAATGCGGATCTTCCGTGGCGTCGTCGATATTGATGGGCTCTTCGCGCATGCCCACCACGCCGACCAGGCCCTCGGAGAATCCCAGGCGCACCGTACCCACGGACTCGGGGTGGAGTCCTTCGGTGGCCATCAGCACATAAGTTTGTTCGTTGAAATCGGTGAGGTAAACAGAACAGACATCTGCGTCCATGGCATGGCGCACCCGGCGCACGATGATATTCAAGGCCTGCCCGAGGTCACGGGCAGCACTGACCTCTTGAACAATGCGGCGCAGAATATCGAGCATGTCGTACCAGACGAATCTACGGTTTAACAGCTATTTGTGACGGGCTCCCAACACCAGTTGTGGATGGGAAACCCGACGCACATCCATCTCGGGACACAGCAGGGGCTGTAGTTCGTGCAACGCGCTTTCGTAGACTTTGCGCTTGAAAGCAACCACCTCCTTGAGCGGGTGCCAGTAGTTAACCCACTTCCAGTAATCGAACTCAGGAGTGTCGGTCACGTCGAAGCGCACCGGTGCATCGCTGTCGAGCAGACGCAACGCATACCAACGCTGTTTCTGCCCGATGCACACGGGCATCGCACCACGACGCACTAAGCGGCTGGGTAAGCGATAGCGCAGCCACTCCTGCGTACACCCGATGATTTGCACATGTGCGGCGCACAAACCGGTTTCTTCGCGCAACTCGCGAATCACCGCTTGCTCCGGAGTCTCGTTGGGTTGAATGCCGCCCTGCGGAAACTGCCAGACGTTGCGACCCACGCGGCGCGCCCAAAATACGCGGCCATCCTGATTGCTCAGAATGATGCCTACGTTGAGTCTGAAGCCGTCTTCGTCGATCACAATGTTTACGCTTTGTTTGAAGGCCGATAGCCTTTATGATTTTTCCACAAACCGTGCGCACCGGGCAAATTTGCCGCGCGCACTGCCGATGCCACACCTTAACCCATTGTGCGCACTTAAGAATAGGGGCGAATAAGCCATGCAACCCACCACCATGAGACCCGGCACTTGAATCTTGCGATTTTTGACTTGGACAACACCCTGCTGGCAGGCGATAGCGACTACCTGTGGGGACAGTTCATGATTGAACAGGGGCTGGTGGAGCGCACATGGTACGAGCGTGAAAACGAGCGCTTTTACCAGGAATATCGTGCCGGCACCCTGGATATTCAGGAGTTTCTGCGCTTCAGTCTGCGCCCGTTGGCCGACACCGATCTTGCCCGCCTGTTGGCACTGCGCCAACAATTTGTGCGTGATAAAATTCTGCCCCTCATCACCCCGGCCAGCCGCACGCTGTTGCGCGCGCACCGCGATGCGGGCCACTACTTGCTTATCATCACCGCGACCAACCATTTCATTACCGAGCCGATTGCGGCCGAACTGCGCGTCGACGATCTGATCGCCACTGATCCTGAATTCAAGAACGGGCGCTTTACTGGCGCGGTCGTGGGCACACCCAGCTTTCGTGACGGCAAGGTCACGCGTTTGCAGCAGTGGCTCATCCGACAACAGAAAAATCTGGCGCGCAGTTGGTTTTACAGCGACTCGCACAATGACTTGCCGTTGCTGGAATTGGTGACGCATCCGGTCGCCGTCGACGCCGACGACACGCTGACGCAGCACGCTGAAATGAAAGGTTGGCCGCTGCTGAGTTTACGCGGCGTTACGCCGCTGCCGCGCATTCCGGAATTCTCTCGTTAAATGTCACGCCGCGCACTGGCTACGGTTGCGACATTAACCATGATCACTCCGGCGCTAATGCTTGCCTGCCTGCTGATCGGCGCGGTACCGGTCACCCTCACCGATTTAATCCACGCGCTGTGGCTTGCGCCAACCGACGCCACGCCCATCGTCGAGCTGCGTCTTCCGCGCGTGCTCGGTGCGTTTGCGATTGGGGGTTGTTTGGCACTGGCCGGCGCGCTGATGCAAGTGCTGGTGCGCAACCCACTCGCTGACCCCTATATTTTAGGCATTTCCGGCGGTGCCGCCTGCGCAGCACTGATCGGGCTCTGGTTGGGTTTGAGTGGCGTGCTGCTGCGCAGCATCGCCTTCGGTGGTGCACTGTGCGCGATGTTACTGGTCTTTGCCGTAGCGCACGGGCGTGGTGCTTGGTCGCCGGTGCGACTGCTGTTAACCGGCGTGATCCTCGCCACCGGTTGGGGTGCCTTGATCAGCTTGATTCTTGCGCTGGCGCCGGAGTCGAATCTGCGCGGCATGTTGTTTTGGCTGATGGGCGATTTTTCCTACCTGGAGTCGGCGCGCGTGGAATGGACCGCACTGCTCGTCGGCACGACGCTGGCGCTGCTGCAAGCACGCGATTTGAACGTGCTCGCCCACGGCGATCTGCAAGCCGCTGCACTGGGGGTGCACACCGAACGGCTGCGTGTGGTTATTTATCTGTTGACCTCATTGCTGGCGGCACTCGCGGTTACCGCCGTAGGCAACGTCGGCTTTGTCGGGCTGGTGGCGCCGCACCTCGCACGCATGCTCACCGGCCATGACCACCGCTTTTTACTAATCGCAGCAGTCTTGCTCGGCGGTAACTTGTTGATCGTCGCCGACACGGTCGCGCGCAGTATCGTCGCACCACTGCAATTGCCGGTCGGCGTCATCACCGCGTTACTGGGGATTCCGTTGTTTCTTTATTTGCTGCGGCGCAACGCCACATGAACACATCGGCGTTACTTGAATGCCGTGAGCTCGTGGTCACCATCGCCGACACTCAGGTCTGCGCTGCCCTTAACCTGCGTATTGAACCCGGCGAGTGCTGGGCCATTCTGGGTCGCAATGGCGTGGGCAAAAGCACGCTGCTGCATACGCTGGCGGGATTACGCACGCCGCAACGCGGATCGGTTTTTTTACGCGGGCAGCGGTTGTCGACATTAACCCGCTGCACGATAGCGCAGCAGATGGGCGTGCTGTTGCAGGACTACACCGACGTGTTTGCCAGCGACGTGTTGCACACTGCGCTGATGGGCCGGCACCCGTATTTACATTCCTGGCAGTGGGAAACCGCACACGACCTGCAACGTGCGCGCAGCGCGCTTGCGTCGCTGGAGATTACCGCGCTGGAACAGCGTGATCTGAATAGCTTGTCGGGCGGCGAGCGCCGCCGCGCACATTTGGCCACCGTGCTGACGCAAGACCCGGTCATATACTTGCTCGACGAGCCCACCAATCATTTGGATGTGCATCACCAGATTCGCTGCTTCGAGTTATTGCGAAGCATCACGCGGCGCGGCCAAGCACTGGTGGTGAGCTTGCATGACATCAATCTTGCCGCGCGTTTTTGTGATCATGTACTGTTGCTGTTTGGTGAGGGCGTCACACTGCACGGGCCAACCGCCGAGATGCTCAACGAAGACAACCTGACGCGCCTGTTGCAACACGCAATGCAGCAGGTCGTCACCGCCCACGGTAAAATGTTTATACCGGGCTAAAGAAACTCACGACAGTGGACGACCAAAAGAGGTAAGACCAACCAAAGGTAGATGCGTATGAGTAGTATTTCCGCGTTAAGCAGTGGTGTGATGGGCATTCAGAAAGGACTCGACGGCTTAAACCGCGACGCGGCTCAAATCGCCAGCGCCAAACAAATGAAAAATGAATCCTCTGCTGACCTCGCGCAACCGCTGACCAACCTCGTGCTCGACAAGCTGCAAGTGGCCGCATCGGCGAAGGTGGTGAAAGCCGCCGATGAAACACTGGGGACGCTGCTTGACGTATTAGCTTGAATAAGACGGCTAATTCCAGTGCCAATTTAAAACGATACATTGTTGCCCCGCCTTGCCGTGCAACTGCACTGTCTGTGGCGGGGCGTCTAGTCTCGTTTTAAATTGGTAATGGAATAAAACCGCTAATAAATTTCCATCTGCAAGACGACGTAGATTCCCGCACTGTATTTTTACACTGCACCTGCCTTCGTTTCAAATTCGTAGCTCGTTTCGCTTAAACCAATTTGAGCATTAATCTGTAGGTACGAAATCGAGTGGATAGCTAATCGTAAATACGGGCACGTCTTTGGCGCCAAAATTAATGGTCTTGATTCGGGCCACGACTTTTGCCATTAAATCCGGTGCATTTAATTCACTCGACAATACCTTACACGCACTGACCGCGCCTGAAGGCTCAATGGTGATCTCAAATACCGCTCGTCCTTTAAGCGAGGAATCCTCGCGCCGGGCACGTTGATATATTTGCGTAATTGCGCCTTTGTAACGCTGGAAGATCAACTGAATTTCCTCATCGCTACGCGGCAAAATCCGATTCGCCTTATTCGGCGACTTGGCCTCTAATTTCGCCTGCGCTTCCACCGGGCTGTCGACCTGCTCGGTTGCGCGTCCCTGCAAGTCGCCGCCACTGCCAATGCGACGGCTGGCAATGCCGGAAGTTAACGCACGTGTATCTACCCCGCCACTGCCGGCCCGAGTTTGCGTCAAGAGCTGCGGGGCCGATGTTGACTCTTTTGCGGATGCAACATTCTTGGTTACGCCAACACTTTTACTTAAATTGACGGTGGGCGCTTCACGTAAATCGGCCAAATCATCGGACAACGCCAACAAGCCGGATTTGGCGGCTTTTTTACGCGCCGCTTCGAGGTCCACTTTCGGCGGTACATTTTCTTTTACCGGTTCGGGCTTCTTTTCCTCGACCTTTTTTTCAGGCTTCTTTTTTTCTTCCGGCTTGGGTTTTTCAACTTCTTTTTTTGGCTCCGGTTTTTTTTCTTCTTTGATTTCCGGCGGCTTGGGCTTGGGTTTCTCGCGCTCAAGAATCAGCTTGGCGAGCTGCGGCGGCAAGGGCTGCGCGGCGGAGCGTTCCGGCTTGGGCACATAAATAACCGAAGCCGCAATCACCACGACCAAATAAATAACCAGCGCAACCTGAATCACGCGCCGGAAGATGCGCTCCTCTTCGGGAACGAAGGTCCATGGCAAAACATTTGAGTGGTAGTAATCGGTCACGACACTATTACCCCTTGCCCTTGGCTTCGCTCTTCTGCGTTACCGCCAATTTAATATTGCCGTACTGCGCTTGCGTGCAAGTGACCATAATTTTCTTCAGCAGGCGATAGGGAATTTCTTTGTCGCCCATGATGGTGATCTCGCCATTCACCGGCGTGCCGTCGGGGTTAGTTTTTTTCACCAACATGCGTGCCTGTAATTCCAGCTCGGCTTTCAGCGCGATGATCAAATCTGACTTTGATCCGAGGACGCTCGCAACATCGGCGACCTTGCGCCCACCCAGCACGATGTCTTTGTCGCCGACGATAAGAATCAAGGTTTCCTTGGGCTTATTTTCCGCCACTGACTCCGGCAGCTTGATCGACTTGGCATTCGGTAGCGAGGTATCGGAAGACACATTGACCAACAGAAAAAACACCAGCAGCGTAAAGATGTCCATCAGCGCCACGATGTTCAACTCAACATGATGTCGATTGCGCTTGTGGTGGCGTTCCATGCGCTGCACGCGCCGTGAAGTCTTCATGTTCTCGTTCCTCTACTCTGCCACCGGCGCATCGCCGATGGAAATTTCGGGGAATAACTCCGCGCGCTCGACGGTCGCTCCCGTCACTTGTTCATAGGAACGTACCGCGTCCATGGTCTGGACCAGGAATTCGTAGGACATGTCAGGCTCAACCAGGATCGCGGCGTTCTTTTTATCAGGGAAGCGGAGCTTGACTTGAGCGAGGACTTTCGACAATTGACGAAAATCATAGCCCTTGGCGGACTTGGGCAACTGCTTGATCAAGCCGCCAACGGTGTCGCCGATATCGATACCGGTGCGCCGCAGCGTGACGACCAACTGCATGTCGGCCTTGGCATCAAGGGGCAAATTGGCGGGGCCGGCCGACGGAATGTTCAGCTCCAAAATATTGGTACGCGAGAACACCGCTGTGACCAGCAGGAACGGAATCAAAATCACCATGATGTTCAAAAACGCGATGATGTTGAGTTCCGACGCCTTCTTATGCTTGTCGTGGCGACGACGGCGCGACATCAGTGGCTACCGCCCACCGTTGCGCGCTCCATGATCATATTGATGAACTTCACCGAGGCCATTTCCAGGCTGTCAACCAACTCCGTGGTTTTGGTTTGTAAAATGGTATAGGCCAGCAACAACGGAATCGCCGTGGTCAACCCGAACGCGGTGGCGTTCATGGCGATGGAAATACTGGCGGACAGCAGTTCGGCTTTTTCGGATGGATTCGCCTGTGCCACCGCCGTAAACGCCTGAATCAAGCCGCTGACGGTGCCCAGCAAGCCAAGCAAGGTAGCGATGTTGGCGAACATCGACAGATAGTGGGTACGCTTTTCCAGGCGCGGTGTGATTTCCATCAAGCCTTCTTCCATGGCAGTTTCAATGTCTTCGCGGCGGCGCGCACCCTTGATGCGCGACAGGCCGTACATCAGCACTTTGCTGATGTCGGACTTGGAACGGTTGCTCAGGGTCATCGCCTGCTGATAGTCGCCGTTCTTGACCAATGGCATCAGTTGATCCCACATCTTGGTATTGTTGCGCTTCGACAAACTGAGCAAGATATAGCGCTCAATCGCAATGCCGATACCAATCGCAAGAATCAGCATGATGGGGTACATGACCAACCCGCCTTCTTGGAAAAACTTGATCGACCACGGTAATAAATCCATAACGCCTCCTCGAAAGATTTAAATGTATTCGCGCGAATTATTTTTTCTTGACGTTGGTATCGACACTCGCGTCTTTCTGCAATTGATCGTAAAACATCACCTGACGCCGAAAGATATCGCGATCCAGCGGCGCTAATTCTTCGTTGAATATATCGTCCGCCGGCTGGATTGATACATCACCCATATCGGCTTTTTTCCACGGCACGATGTACAACACTTTGGGCAGCTCGCTTGCGCCGCGAATGGTCGTACCTTCCATTTCGACCGGCGCATCGGCGGCAATTGCGGTTTGCATTAGCATGCCCAAACCCACTGCGGCTACTCGAATTAAGTTCATGGCTACACTCCTCTACGGCAGATTCCAGGCGTTACTTGCCGCTCTCGATACGGCGCTTTAAATCAGCAATCCACTTGACGACCTCTTTGTCTTCTTGCGGTAACAGCTTTTGATAGCGCTGGTAACTCTCCAGGGCTTTCGGCAAGTCGCGTAAATACAGGTCGTATAGTATTCCCAAGTTTAACTGCGCGTTGGCGTAGTTGGCATTGATGCTCAGCGCTTGCATGTACATGGTCTTGGACTGCGAAAACTGGCCGTTGATGCGGTACACAATTCCAAGATAGTTGTACGCCAGCACATTGTTTGGATCATCAACGATTACGCGCTTCAATTCTTCTTCTGCACGTGCATAACGTGCCAAACGAAATAACACGATCCCCAGATTGGCACGGGCCTCGACAAATTCAGGATGTGCTTTGAGCACGGTGGTCAGCGACGCCTCGGCGCTCGCATCCTGATTATTTTGCATCGCCGCAAGCGCGGCTTGATAGTTCTTTTGAGTCTGTGGATCCAGTTGCGATCCTGCCGACGCCGGAACTGCTTCTGGGGCTGCCGGTGCCGCGACCGTCGGCACCGGTGCGACCGGCGGCTTGCTCGGTGACGCGACCACTGGCGGTGGCGTGCTCGGTGTACGTGCATCGGGAATGACGCTGGTCGTGTCGCAGCCATTGAGCACGCTCACCGTTACCGCCACACCAACTATCCAAAATCGACTACGGAGTGACATTAGCAATCGCTTCAACTCGTTCGGTTTTTGCATAGCGGACCGGCAACAGCTTGGTCAGCACGCTGAAGCTGTTACGTACCCATTGATCATAGAGGCCGTCACTTACCCGCTTGACATTGGTTTCATGTATTTCGATGGCTTTTTCCTCAAACGGGAATGCTTGCTCTTCGAGCAACATACCATATTGTTCCAGCTCTTCAGGCGACAGACCCGGCGGCCGCTGTGACTCGATTAATTGCTTGGCCAAGTCACGGTAAATTTCGCCGATCTGGAATGTTGACGCGGTCGTCACCTCGGCAACACCGTAGTCCGCAGCATTTTTGTATGCGCCCAAAGCCACCTGCATTTTTTCCTTTTTCTTTTTCAGATTCACTTTTAACGGCTCCACCAAGCGCACGTCGCGATACGCCTCGAAGATCGGCTGCGCTAATTCGTAGGTTGCTTTGGCAGCAAACACGCGGGTTTGATCGCTACGTGCGCTGCCTGCGGCTTGATCGATCTTGACTATTTCTCGCAACCAATTCTGACGATCTTCTTTCTGCTCGATTTTACCGTAGTAATCCGCCAGCTTCTGACGCGCTTCGACTGCCGGATCGATCGGATTCGGGAACAGCGCAACATAACGCTTGGTTGCGGTAAGCCATTTATCGGTCTTACCGGCCTTCTCATAAAGACTCGCTATTTGTAACACGCCTTGGCGCTTGAACTCCGGGTCGGTCTTGTATTCCAGCAAGCGCGTCAACTCATCCGCCGCCTTATCAAATTTTTGCAGTTCGATAGATGCAACGACAATATTTTGTGTCGCATCTGGGACGAGCTCATGGTTCGGGTGACTATTACGAAAAATCTCAAATTCGGCGACAGCGGCCGCCCAGTTTTTCGCATTCAATTGGCTGACCGCGATATCGTAACTGGCGGTGGTGCTGATGGTCGTGCCGGGCGCAACGTCTTTTACCCGCGAAAATTGTGCAATCGCGGCACGCAAATCACCACCTTTACGCAATAGCTCGCCCTGTTTGTAAATCGCCGCGGCCATACCATTCACCAAATCGTCGCGGTGCGGAGAAGACTGCGGCGCCAAACTTAATGCCACCTTATATGAAGCCTCGGCCTGGGAGTAATCGCCTTTTTCCAGCGATGCGTTTGCAACAATGGTCCACGCGGTCAGGCGTTGCTCGGCGGACGCAACCGGCTTCACCTCCAGCACCTGCCGCGCCACTTCCGCCGCCTGATCGTACTTCTTCACCGCAAACAAATCTTCGGCGATTTTTGTCAACACGACCGGGGCGCGGGTATCGTTCGGGTAAATCTTGCCAAAACGTACTGCGCTGCCGATGGCACGACTACGCACATTGTCCTGATCCTTGCCCTGCAATTGCTTCTCGCGCTCAGCATACGCGAGCAAGGCAGCATACGCGGCTTCGGCGCCTCGATCAAAATTACGATACTGATACGCGGTCGTTTCGTATTCTTTGATCGCATCCTCGTAACGCTTGGCTTCGAATAACACCTCGGCCAAGCGGAAATTCATTAACGCGGTTTTTTCCTCTTTCGGAAAAGCCTTCATGTAAGCACGATAGGCATCAACGGCATTGTCGTAGTCTTGGCTTTTCTTACTTTTCTGCGCAAGCGAGTGATAGTGACGCGCGATTTCTTCCATGTTCGCTTTCAGATACGGGAAAATCCGCGTCTGTGCGGCTTCGTCGTACTTGCTCCAATAGGGGCCGTTCAATCCGTAAACTTCGACAAACGCTTTTTTGGTATCCAACAGCGGTCCCGCAAATCCGCCGCGTTGGTAGGCTTCCATGATCTTGACATAAAATAGCGGTGCACGCGGATGCGCAGGATTATTTCGGGCAAACGTCAGGTAAGTATCCGCTGCATCACGAACACGTTCTTGTTTCGAGTAAAAACCACCCAATTGTTCGTAAATCAGATGTTCATACGGACGATGGCCGTTTTTATCAAAATATGCCTTTACGGTGTTGGCACCGTCCAGGTACCCCAGACTGAGATTGATGACGCGGAAGGTATCGCCAATTAATTCTTTTTCGCCGCGGCTCACATCGGAAGGTAGCGCGACATTTTTTTCTTTGCCTTTCGCGACCGGCCCGAAATACTCGCTGCCCTCGGTGGTTTCTTTTACGTCGACCAGCTTACGATCCAGCAAGTGAAAAAATGCATTCAGCGAGGCGTCGTATTTTTCGAGCTTGAATAAAGTCCAGCCTTGCTTGTACAACGCCTTCTCGTAATACAGCGAAAACTCCCCCAACTCCAAAACCTTGGCATACGCACTCTCGGCCGCTTTGAAGCTATTCAGCAAAAAATGCAATTCGCCGCGCCGAAAATGCAATTCGCCCGCATACGCGACATTGGGATATTTAACCGCGATATCGTCCAGCGTCTTGGCCGCTTTAAGTGGCTCGCCGGCATTTTCGTAAGCCTTGGCAAGCTGGTACATGATCTTGTCAGTATTCGCAGAATCTTTGGAGGTGGCGAGCAAGTTCTCGTAGATGCGAATGGCGCTGCGACTTTTTTGCTCACGCACGGCATCGGCATCGGCCGTGACATCCCTATCCTTGCCACGCTCGGTGTTTGTGGGTTGTTCCGAGTACACCTCGTCACTCTGTTCCAGTTCTAGATCGGCCAGACGCCGCTGCGCCTCGGAACGCAAGGACTTGTTCGACTCGCCTTTTTCAAATTCCTTGTAAATGCCCATCGCTTTTTCGCGTGCGTGGTCGATGGCCGAATCTTTTTCAATGACGATCTGATTGGCCTTGTCTTCCAAGGCTTTCAGGGTTTTGGAATCTTTTTGTTGCACTGGGGTACAGGCGGCAATCAGTAGTGCCGTCCCTGCCGCAATCAAGCTAATTGTCCGTAAGCTCGCCATGATAAACCTAGACCGCTTTAGTTAGGGCGGCTGCCGTGAATCGGCAACCGCGCGTGGGGTTGAGTATATAAAGCCATCCAACAGTTATGAAGAAGAAAAATCGTGATCAGTCGCGCATCAACTCTCTAACTTCAATGTGCAGCAGTGCTATTGAGCACGTTGCATTACGTGCTCGCTCAAGCTTTAACACAGTTTACCGTTAGACCTTGCACGAAATACCGATGCGCCGCAGCCGGCGCGAAGCGGCTGTGGCGCTGATACTCATGAATGTTAAATTCAAGTTCGCACTATTATTCGCCACCGGCGGATTAATCGTGGCGCTGCTGCTCGAATATGGAGTCGCACGCTTGACGTCTAACGGCGAGTATCACCGCGATGCGACCCTGCTGACCCAGTACGCCAAAAAATTTTCCAGTGACCTGCCTGCGTATTACACGCGACCTGAGTCTTTTGCGCAATTGCAGGCTGCGGTTGCTAACCTTGGTGCAACACGTCTGTGGGCGATATTGCTGGATAAATCCGAGCGTGTGATCGCAGTCGGTCCGCCTACTCTCACGCTTGATCGCGCCAGCGCCCTGGTGCAGCACCTCGGTGTCAAGGCGCTAGACAGCAGCGAAGGACACGCCGATGTCGACGACATTCCCTATGTTTGGTCAACCACTCCCGTCACCGGCACTTCGTATTCGCTGGCGTTGATTTATGCTGCCGAGCCCAGCCAAGCCGAACGCTTGGCGTGGCTGGCGAACAGCGTGTTGTTGTTGATCCTGGCCGTCATCGTGGTGGTGTGCAGCGGCTTTGGGCTTCAATTTGGCGCGCTCATTGAAAAGACCCGCGCCATGAACCTCGCGCTACAAACCCAGTCGCTCCATGACAGCTTGACCGGATTGCCCAATCGCAGCTTGTTCATCGACCGCGTGCGCCAGCAAATTCAGCATGGGCGGCGCAACGGCCAAACCTTGGCGGTATGTCATGTCAACCTTGACCGTTTCAGCAATATCAACGGATTGCTCGGCTCAGAACGCGGCGATCAGATGTTGCGGCTGGTCGGGCAGCGTTTGAAAAAATCGGTGCGTGAGTCGGACACGATTGCCCGCATCAGCGCCGATCAGTTTTTGTTGCTGCTGAACAATGTCGATGAAACTCAAGTGTTGCAGGTGGCGCAAAAAATCATGAGCGGCTTGCAGGAAAATTTCGATATCGGCGAGCACCATCTGTTCGTACGCGGCAATCTTGGTATTGCGCTGTATCCACAACACGGCGAGGACGAACAGGCCCTGATGCAGCATGCGGAAATCGCTTTGCGTGTTGCAAAAAAAGCCAATACCGACGTCATCGTCTACAACAAGAAGCACGATGAATACTCAATAAAACATCTTGCTCTGGTTAACGACATTCACACTGCCATCAATCAAAATCAGTTCGAATTGTTTTTTCAACCCAAGATCCACCTTGCGGACGGAAGCATCCGTTCGGCGGAAGTTTTACTGCGCTGGAATCATCCGCACCAAGGGCAGATACCACCCGGACAATTCATTCCGGTGGCCGAACAAACCGGCCTCATACAGCCGCTCACGCAGTGGGTGGTTAACAACACCTTGGATTATTGCGCACAACTTCAGCAGCTCGGGTTCGAGCTGACGTTGTCGGTAAACATTTCCATGTACAACCTGATTGAGACTGATTTTGATCGCAATATTCGCGGGCTCCTCGCGCTGTGGTCGGTACCGCCGCAGCGGCTTGAACTGGAAATCACCGAAAGCGCGATGATGTCTAATCCGGCACGCAGCAAAGAACTTTTGAGCCAACTGGATACGTTTGGTTTACAACTGTCGATTGATGACTTCGGTACCGGTTACTCATCGCTGAGCTACTTGAAACAACTACCCGTCGATGAGCTGAAAATCGACAAATCGTTTGTGCTACAGATGCACCGTGATGAAAACGATGCAGCCATTGTGCGCACCATTGTCGGGCTGGCGCATGATCTGGGCTTGCACGTGGTCGCGGAAGGCGTCGAACTCGAAGCACATCTGGAACAACTTCGAAACTTCGGTTGCGACGCGGCACAAGGCAATCATCTGTGCCCACCGCTGCCGTTTAAAGAATTCGTCGCCTGGCTAGAAAAAAGTCAAACATCGCCACCTGCGCCATAGGTTATGGTTTGGTAACCATTGGAGAAAGGGCGGGAACTATTTGACCAATTTTAATTTGGACTTGGCAGCGGCTGAAGTTCCAGCCGGGGTAGCCGGGGGGGTGTTCTCGTCTTCTTCGTCGTTAAACACCATGCCGCGCCCATTTTCCTTGGCGTAGATCGCCAACACCGCACGCACCGGAATACTGATAAAACGTGCTTTTCCGCCGAAGCGTCCGTTAAATTCAACGGTGTCGTTGCCGATGCGTAAGTCTTTTACCGCCTGCGGGCTAATATTGAAAATAATTTTCTCGTTAACCACGTGCTCTTGCGGTACTTGCGTATCCGGCACCTTGGTATTGACCAGAAGATAAGGCGAAAACTTGTTCTCGATGATCCACTCGAACAAGGCGCGAATCAGATAGGGTCGACTTGAGGTCATGGATATGGCTGCATAATTCAGACGTTGGCAACAGCGTAACGATTAACGACCGCGCGGCTATCGCATCTCCTTTTCAGCCTCAAGCAAACTGCTACGAACGGTGTCGCGCACAAAAACACGCTTCGCATAATCGGTGATTGCTTTAGCCGACACCGGTAACTCCACACCATACACAGGCAGACGCCATAAAATCGGAATAATTGCACAATCGACAATCGAAAATTCATCCGACATAAAAAACGGTTTCTGCGCAAACAGCGGTGCCGCGAGCATAAGAGCATCGCGCAATTGTTTACGTGCTTGATCGGCGGTGGCGCTGTTGGCCTTGGCAATCTTCTCGACCAAGGGGCACCAATCACGTTCGATGCGACGCACATTTAAGCGACTACGCGCACGCGATACCGGATCCACCGGCATCAGCGGCGGATGCGGGAAACGCTCGTCCAGATATTCCATAATGACTTGCGCGTCGTAGAGGACAAGATCGCGGTCAACCAGAGTGGGGACCGTGGCGTAGGGATTTAATTCGAGCAGATCGTCGGGTAATTTCCCGGGCTCCACCTCATAGAGATCCGCTGTAATTCCCTTTTCCGCGAGCACGATCCGCACACGGTGACTATAGACATCAGTCAAGCCGGTAAACAATGTCATTACAGATTTACGATTGGCAATGAGTGCCATGCTACACGACTCCAAGGTCAGAAGAGGATCTGAATGAACTGGGGAGGGCTAACAAATTCAGGAGCCTATTCTGGCAGAGTTGGCACCTAGATATCAAACTCACACCAATAAAATCAACAAGTGCATGTTTTGGTTCGGCACAACCGATCTTCACCGCAGCTTCTATAGAAGATAAAAAAATCGGCCCGACGGGCCGATTTTTAGTTTTGATACGAAGCCCATCAGGCACTGATCAAGCCATAACGGCGTAGCGACCAACGGATCGCAAAAAAGCAAATCACCGCCAAACCCGCCGTCACAATAAAGTCAAAACCGGCCGTCATCGGGAAATGATAAAACTGGGGTTCAACCGAACCTGAAATCCAGGTGTAACGTTCAAGCCAAGTTCCGACCACGACGCAGCAAGCCACCGCAACAATCAAGGGTGGGTTGTGCCGGTTGGGGGTATAGACCGCAAAGGTCAGGAACGGCACCAGGAATTTCAGCGTGAAGAACGTCCACCAGATGGGTGCCAAGCCGGTCATCATATTGCCGAAGCGCGTGATCTCTTCGGGTAAGCGACCGTACCACATGATCAAATACTGGGTGAAGAAAAAATACGTCCACAAGATAGTGAAGCCCAACATCAACTGCGCAAGATAGTTGAATATTTTGTCGTCAAACTGTTGTTTGAGTTTGCCGCTGCGATTGAGCACAAACAGAAAAATAATGAAAAACGACAGGAACGCACCGAAGTTGCTGACGAAGTGATACACGCCGTAGCTCGGGCTATGCCAGCCCGGCATCATGGTCATTTCGAAATCCCACGCCACCATGGTGCCGTACAGCACATAGGCAAATGGAATCAACAATGCGATGTTGCGAAACTTACGCGCGACCACCGGCGATTTATCTACGCTGGTGGCATGCTGCAACTTGATGAACAGGCCGTATAAGCCGACCACAATCAGGAATCCAACGATTTGTCGCGTGACCAGAAAACCATAATTATGCCACGCATTGAGGTGGTGCTCAGCCTCAGCCCCGTGCCCCTCGGCGCCATGTCCATGCGTTTGCGCCAACCATTGAAAGGTCGCGTCTCCGTTGGCGAGCAGAATACATAGCAATACGAAAGCTATCGGGAACAGCACCGCCAGCGAGCATGAGAAATAGCGCACTTTGAAACGCCAATCGCCATTCACCAAATGCAGAATCGATGCGAGTGTCACGCCGCCCAACGCCAGATAAAGAATAATCAAAAAGTCAGTCGTCAATACCGACCAGCTACCAAAGTTCTCCATGCGCTACACCCCTACGTGGAAATCTGTTTGTTATTTCGTCTGCGCCACAGCCGGAGCCGACGCCTTGGTTAACGCATTGCGCACGTAATTGACCACGTGCCAACGTTCTTCCACCGATAAATCATTCGAGCCACCCCCTTCACCGGGCTTGCCGTAAGCCGGCATGATGGCGCTGCCAAAAGTAATGGTGCCCCAGATCCAGCCTTCGGTCAGTTGCTTCTGCACATACTCGCTGGTCAGATCGATGGCGCCGATCTTGGGGCTGACCGGGCTGTCCGCCTTGCCTGTCATGCCATGGCACGCCGAGCAAATAATCTTGAACAGGCGCTCGCCGGTTTTCAACGACTCGGGGGTCAGCGGAATCGGGTTTACCAATTTGCCGGCCTCATCGCGATTCGCTACTTTGGTCGGAATACCCTGAATCGGCACCGAATTCTTCGGGAATGGATATAACTTGCCGTTCTTGTCGGTTTCCTGCGGCTTGATGTTCGGCTGATTCATCATGTCCTGCGACCACGGCCAAGCGAACGCCAACGTCGGGACTAACAACGCCATGCCCGCGGCTAATACGCTGCGTTTCATCGAATTTCCTCTTCTCTGATTTCGAGCACCTTGTGCTGCTGGAATAGCTTGCGCAACGGTTCAAGCTGCTCTTTTTGCAATTCCACGATCACGCCAATCTGGTCGAGGCTGACCTTCTCGCTGTAGAGGGTGCCACGTTTCTGAAAGAGTCCGGACAGTCCCAAAAATGAAAAGAAGGTGGTCCAGACACCGAAGAAAATCAGCATTTCGTACACCAGCACGAAATTCGACGGCAACGGAATCACCGGCTTGCCACCCTGCGGCTGCACCAAGAAATTAGCTTGGGCGCTGGCCAGAAATAAAAAGCCAAAAACTAAACCGAAGGTGGCACCACCCAAGGTGAACTTGGGGATGTGCGCCGGACGTTCGCCCAACACCTCTTCGATTTCGGGATGCTCAATCGGCGAGTTCAACGTCACGTTGTCAATGGTGATTCCTGGCACTTTCGAATGGCGCAAGTCGGACACCGCCGCAAACGCTTCCTCGAAATTGTTAAACAAGCCTTTTACTCGATGCGTTCTCATCACATTGCTTCCTCTATGCCGGTTGCGTCAGGCCGGACGTATCGCCGGTGCGCCGATGGTGCGTCGCTTCAGCTTCCTCATTGATCAAGCGACGACGATGGAAGACCATTTCCTTGACCTCGTACATCGATACCGACGGGAAGACTTTGACGAACACCAGAAACAGCAACCCAAACCAACCAAAGCTGCCGAACACGATGGCCCACTGCACCACACTGGCGTACATGATGTAGAACTGATGCGGCTCCATCGACATCGACAAGGTCGGCGCCACGATCATCCAGCGTTCAAAGTACATGGAAACATTCAGCAGTAGCGACACTACAAACATCGTGGGCATGTGCCGACGCCAACTCTGGATCGCCAGTGCAAACGGCACCACCGAGCCGCAGAAAATCATGGTCCAGAAAATCCACGCATATGGGCCGATGGCTTTGCTGATCAACACTTCCTTCGCATACGGATCATGGCCATACCACGTTGCAGCGAATTCGATCAGGTTCAAGTAGGTCCACACCATCGCGATTGCGAAGGTCAGCTTGCAAGTTTTCTCCATAATCGCAAGCGTCATGTACTCCTCGAAACGGAAGAAGTAGCGCAGCATGATGAACAAAGTAATGATCGCCGCACAACCGGAGTACAACGCACCGGCCACGAAGTACGGTGGGAACGAGGTGACGTGCCAGCCGGGCATGATGGACATCGCGAAGTCGGACGACACGATGGAATGCACCGACACCGCCAACGGAATCAGGAAACACGCCATTAACAAGTATGTTTTACGGAAATGGCGCCATTGACGGTCACTTCCGACCCAACCCAGCGACAAGGTTCCGTACAGCTTCTTCTTGAAGCCTTTGGCGTTATCGCGGCAGATGGCCAAGTCTGGAATCATGCCGATGAACAGAAACAACATCGACGCCGAAAGATAGGTTGAAATGGCAAACGCATC
This sequence comes from Gammaproteobacteria bacterium, assembly GCA_031363085.1. Lineage (GTDB taxonomy): Bacteria > Pseudomonadota > Gammaproteobacteria > SG8-11 > SG8-11 > UBA6921. Next base: position 34,911 of record JANLTU010000036.1, on the reverse strand, counting down.
CCATGACAGCGGTGAGCGGAAATTCGGCCAGATGCCACGGCTGCTGACATAAGGCACCACCCAGTAAAAATTCCAGATGCGTCCCAAGTGGATCAGCGGGAAGAACCCGGCGGTCAATAACGAGAACGTGGTCATCGCTTCGGCAAACCGGTAAATCGGTTTGCGCCAATCCGCGTGAATAATATGCAGAATCGCCGACAGTAAGGTACCGGAGTGACTCATCCCGATCCAGAACACAAAGGTGGAAATGTACATTCCCCACATGTGCGGATTATTGAGGTTAGTCACCCCGATTCCGGTTTGATATTGGTAAACCTCCGCCACCACTGCACATGCGACCATCGCGATGCAGACGAAGAACGTGATCCAATACGCCTTGCGCGGGTTTTCCATGGAGCGCAGTACATCAGCATTAATCTGCGCCCACTTGATTTGCTCGTTAATATCTTTGTCGATCACCATGCCGGTTCTTCCACGTCCAATAGGTTTACGGTCGGATGTTAAATCGTGGTATCACGCACTCGATCCAAATACATCACTGACGGATCCACGTTCAGTTCTTCAAAAATTCGATAGCCGCGCAACTGCGGATCTTCCTTGGTTTGCTTGTATACATGACGCTTGACCTGGTGCTGCTGCCACAACTTGCCCACTTTGCTGTCCGGGTTCATGGTGTCGCCGAACACAATGGCCGTGGTCGGACAGGCTTGCGCGCAAGCAGTGGTAAATTCACCTTCTTGCAGTTTGCGGTTTTCCATTTTGGCTTTATCTTTCGCCACGCGAATGCGCTGCACACAGAACGTGCACTTTTCCATCACGCCCTTATCGCGCACGGTGAGGTCGGGATTGAGCTGCAAGTTCAACGGCTCGGGCCACGACGTTTCATAGTAGGAATAGAAGTTAAAGTAACGCACACGGAACGGACAGTTATTGGAGCAATAACGCGAACCGATGCAACGGTTATAGACCTGCGCATTCAAGCCGTCCGGCGTGTGGTAAGTGGCAGCGACCGGGCAGACCGGTTCGCAGGTGGCCGCGCCGCACTGCTGACACATCATTGGCAAGAACGACGCGCCATTCTCGGGATGATCCTTGCCTTCCTCATCCCAGTAACGCTCGATGCGCATCCAGTGCATTGCCTGCCCTTTGGCAAAGCGTTTCTCGCCCACCACCGCGAGATTGTTCTCCGCATAACACGCGGTGGAACACGCATTGCAACCGATGCATAAATCCAGATTGACCGCCATGGTCCAGCGGTGCTCGTAGGTGTGATAACCACCCTCTTCGGCACCCTTGCGGTAGGTCGACCAGTTTTCAAATACATTTTTTAGCGACATGTTTAGGCTCCTTTGGTGCGCTTGAGCACATCGACCGACACGGTACGCGCCAAGCGACGCCCGTGCTGCGTATCGCTATGGCCCAAACGAATGATGACATCCTGCTTGCCGGTCTTGCTGACCTTGACGCGAGTGGCGTACATCGCCAGTTCGCCGGTCTTCGCGTCGGTGATGCGCTTCAAAATCTTTAACGGATTGACGCCGCGATTTTTGGCGTAGCGACCGTACTCGGTGTGCCCCTGCCCCAGCGGGATCGAGATCGCATCGGGATGGATGCCTTTAATCAAATACGCTTTGACTTCCAGCGCACCGTGCTCGGACTCGACTTTAATGACATCGCCATGCGCAATGCCGAGTTTGTCGGCGGTCGAGGGATGAATTTCCGCCCAGGAATCCCATACCACCTTGGCAATTTGATCAGGCGATTCTTGCAGCCAAGGCAGATTGGCGTGGCGCCCGTCGAACAAACCCATGCGTGGCGAGGGCACCAAGTAATAGGGAAAGCCGGCATCGGGCGCATTCGTAGCTACATTCGGCACCACCGGCTTGAGCGTATGTTTACGCGCTGGCGCGTCGACTTTCACCATGCCGGTTTGCAAGCTGTTGTTCCAGAATTCATCGTTACTCAACGCACCTGCGCCTACACCCGCCTTCATGGTGGCAAACACGTTTTTCAGATAACCGTAACTGTCGGTGAACGCTCCCCACTGCGCGGTGTTGCGCAGCGCCAGCAAACTCACCACGACATCGCCAAACCCGCGCGTATCGCCGTAAAGCTTTTGCATCAGCGGCTGCTGCACACCCATCTGGTTTTGTTCCGGCTGATACGCAGCCACATGCGTGCCCCAGTCTTCCAAATAGGACGACACCGGCAACACCAGATCGGCATGCATGGCGGTTTCATCCGGGAACTGCGCTAACACAACCTTGAAGGGGATGTTATTAATTTGTTCGTCCAGCTTGAGCGCGGCCGGTGCGCTATACAGCGGATTGGCGCCGTAAAAAAACACTACGTCGAGTTGTTTTTGCTCCACCGCTTTCGTGAACGCGAGCAAGTCACCGGTGCCGCCGCTCTTGGCTTCAAGTTGCGGAAACGGGAATTTGCCGCTGGGCTCGATAGTCGTGCCGATGTTACCGAGCAAGACATTCAGCAACATGATCGCGGCGACGGATTCATAGCCTTGCGCCTGCCCTTCCACCGACGCACCCGCTAATACTACGCTCGGGCTGCGCGCCTTGAGCGCCTTGCCGATACGTTCGATTTGCGCAGTCGCAATGCCGGTAATGCCAGCGACTTTTTGCACGTCGTACGCAGCAATTTTGTCGCGCACTTCAGCAGTTAAGGCCGCAGCGTTCACGCCATTGGCCACCAAGTAATTGGCCAAGCCCAGCGCCAACGCACCTTCGGTACCTGGTCGGATCGCAACCCACAAGTCGGCGCTGCCGCCGGTCATGCTCATTTTGCTTTCGACTTGAATCAGCGCGCCGCGGTCGGCAGCGGTGCGGAATTTTGAATATTGCCCGGCGAAATGCACCGGCGACACCCAAGTGGCGAGGAAGTCGGCGCCAAACGACAAAATCAATTTGGCCTTATCCAAGCGAATGCGCGGCATCGGGTCGTCCAGCATGTCGCGGCTAACCGCCTGCCACACATTGGCGTTTACCACTTCGTGTGCGAAATGCAGCTTGGAACCTACGGCATCGAGATGATTATTCACCAGTGCGCGCTGATGCCCGCTAAGCGTGCCGGTAAACCATGCGACGCGGTCGGCGTTAAGGGTGGACTTGGCCCCCACTTTTTCGCTTAACAGCGCTTGCGCTTTTTCCCAAGTGGTCGGCACCAGCCTGCCGCCTTCACGCACCATCGGCGCCGTGATGCGGTCGGGGTTATAGTGCCCCTGCAACCCGGCCTGCCCCATCTGGCAGGTTTTGCCGACGTTAATCGGTGCCTCCGGGTTACCTTCAATCTTCAACACCCGACCCTCACGCACACGTCCGTGGATACCACAACCGGCCGTACATTGCGTGCAGGTCGATGCGTACCACACGGCAATGCCGGGGATCGCATATTCTTCAGGAAGCAGGTAAGAAACGACATCTTCCTTGCCTTCTTCCAAGGTTACCGTCGTAGGCAAGTCGCAACCCACGAGAGTCGCGGTTCCGCCCAATCCGAGGGCCTTCAAAAAATCCCGACGTTTCATTTTTCCAATCATAGCCAATCGTTCCGTTGTGTCGCGTTTGCGCGCAGGTGGGTTACTTGTGGCACTTCCAGCAGTCGCTGGGTCCACCGTTCTTTTCATGGCAACTGACGCACCAGCCCATATTCAGCGGTTTAACTTTTTTGGCCACGGTCATCTCTTTCAACTGGCCATGGCAAAACGCACAAATCTCTTTCACATCTTCAACCGGGTAATCACGGTCAAACACCAGTTTTTTCAGATGGCGCTCATGCGTAAAGTGCACGTAGTCGGGCACGTCATGCACTTTTTTCCACTTCGGGGATTCGCCTTTCTGCCAATATTCGGTCAGCTTCTGAATACGCGGCTTGTCGGTGGCGATGATTTTGTGGCAGCCGATGCACTTGCTGGTCGGCGGAATGCCGGCAACCTTGCTGCGCCGCGCGTAGGTGTGGCAGTACATGCAATTAATCTTGTTTACTTCAACGTGGATGTTGTGCGGAAACTCAATCGGCTGCACAACATCTTCGCCCTGATGCAACCCGACCGGCGGAACAATATCCTGCGCAAAACCCGCCGAGGAAGACGCCGCCCACATTAATGCGACCGCCGCAATCCATGACACATGGCGCAGTGCGCGCGGCGCAGTGGCGCCGGCGATTTCAGCAACCTGTTTGTTAACCCATCGAACCATGATCAACCTCTCGCTAGTGCGAATACCTGTCTCAACCTAGAAAACAAACCGCCGTTCCATAGCCTGGATCGCTCTTATGTCAAGATCGAACACTTTAAAGCGGCGGCATTTTTATTAACGTTAGCAAGGGCCACACGAAGTTGTTTCGCGCGGCAATGCAGGTCGCTTTTACGTCAAGGAGTTGTAAAATTGAAAAGGGAGTTGCGCACCTGAAGCACGCAACATCCTTATGATTGCAAAATAACAGTTCTCCCCCTTACCCACTTCCCTTTCCCCTCAAGCCCCACCAGTATGCGGTGTTGTATAAAATATTAGCGAAAACTTATGTATCAACTTCGGCCCCTGTTCACACGGGAGCGTCGATGCTAGACCAACCCCGACAACGATGTCAACGATGAATTTCTTCTAATTTCACAGACTCAATTTGCGGTCATTTCGCACTGGAAATAGGCACGCAGCACACACCGAATAATTTAAAAAAAGCCTATTTTTACAGCACCGGAGCGTCACACTTTCACAGCCAGCACATCACAAGCCGCACTGTGCAACACGCCATTGGCGACCGAGCCCAGCAATAATCCCAGACCATGTCGACTGTGACCGCCAACGATGATCAGATCGATATTTTGCTCACGCGCCACACGCACGATTTCAGAACGCGCCGACCCGACCACGACATTTTGTCTCCAGATCTCGACATTATATTTTTGAGCCAGCTTTTCAAGACGCAGTTTCGCCTGTCTGATCAACTGCGCTTCGATGTCAGGATACGCAGGCAGCGTCAGTTCTCCACCTAATTCAAACGGCGGCAGGTAGGCGACCACATGCAGCACCGATAGCGGCGCCGCATAACGTTGCGCAATCTCGGCAGCGCGCGCACCGACCGGCTCGCTATGTTCACCCAAGTCGGTGGCCCACAATACGTTTCGATAAGTTGCTGCCTGCATACTCGCCTCCCGTCTAATTTGCCGCCGGCTGCGCAGCGCGCGTGTCTAACGAAGCCTGGACCTCGGCCAGCCGCTCCCGCAGCTCATCAAGTTGTTTCATCTTAGGATCAAGCCGTTCTATATTAGTCAATATCTGACGCGCACGCGCTGTTTCTTTGTCGGTCAATGCCGCTGCGGCGGCGGCAGTGAGGCGCTTCACCTTGCCATCAAGAGCCGCGACCAAACGTCGCGCCTGAATTTGCAAATTCACTTGATCATTAGCGGCGGCGTAATAACCCACCAGCGTGCGCAACAATGCCATATCGTCATCGTCGTCTTTTTGCAGCGACAGCAACTGCGGCCCGGCGAAATTAATGTCATGACGCGCCACCGCCAGCAATTGCCATTTACGCTCTTCATCAGAAATCGGGCGCAGCGCTTCCAACGCATGCCATTGTCCTTGCTGATAGAGCAGGTAAGCGGCGGCACTGCGACGCAGTTTTTCGTCGACCATGCGCGCCACTAGCGTCTGCGCCTCGGCAAACTTCGCAAGCGCGGCGAGCGCTTCGATTTGCTTGCGATGGATGCGATCCGGCCACTGCTGATGCGCCGCATAAAGCTTGTTCGCTGCGTCGCGCTTTTCCTCGAACGACAACACTTCGTAGTCGAGCGCGCGCGACAACGACGCGTCTAAGCCCTTGAGCTGGCCGACCGCATGACGCGCTGAAACCATGTCTTCCCAACGTATGAACACCAGCCCCACGTCAAAAATCTGCTGCGCTGCCTGCTCCGGCTTGAGATAAGGCGTGATATCAAACTTGAAGGTGCCCGTGATCAGATCATAGGGATTCTCCTCACCTTGCGGCACGTCAATTAGGCGCGCCAAACGCACTTCGGACAAAATGTTGGTGTCGCTGTTCATGGGGCCGTCGGGGGTAGTCGTCCCCAAGGCTTCACGGCGGGACAAGGCCAAGTAGCTGATTAGATCTTCCGGCGTGCGCAGTTCGTAATGCTCCAAGGCGGCCTTGATGTCGGGATGATCCATGCGCGCCGCGATACGGCTGTAGTCGAAAGTGAGCGGGCGATCAGAACCGAACAGCATGAAATCACCCGTAGTCAAATTTGAAAACGTCACGCCCTCGGGAAACACGGTAAAAAACGCTTTAAAAATCGCCCGCAAGGTGGTGGCGTCCATGTTGAACAGATTGACCCACTGCCCGTAGATGCCACCTGGATTAAGCCGCGTGCGCACCAGCTCGAAAAATTCCTTGGTGAACACGTTGGCCGCGCCTGCCAGCCAGGGATGCGAAGCTTGTGCCGCGACGATGTCGTAACGCGTGGGGTCGAGCAGCAAAGTATTGCGCGCGTCGTTGAATTCAAGATGCACACGCGGGTCTTGCAGCGCGGGAATCTCACCCTTGACGATGGCACGACCCGCGTCAACGATGGCGGGTTCAAGCTCGACCACACGGATCGACTCCAGATCGGTGTGGGTCAAAGCGCGCGTGGTCACTCCCCCACCGAAGCCAACGATGAACGCAGAATGGGGGTTTTCGTGCAGGAAATAAGGTATCAGACTCAGCAGTTGCTCCACCAAGCGCGCGTGTGTCGGGTCTTTCATGTCCACCATGGACTCGTTAAGCCCATTGTTCTGTAACTTGGCAAGCCTGCCGTCGTAGCTGACCGCACTGATTACACCGGCTTTGCCCTCCTGTAAAAAAATAAACTCGGGCTTACGCCCGGCCTTCACGTCGTCATCGTATTTGTAGGCCACCGAGCTGATCATGGTTTTATAGTCAATATGCGGCACCAACCAGTTGAGTCCCACCACGACAACGGACGCACTCGCGGCAAGCACCGCTCCGCTTCGACCCGGCGCGGGGACCGGTAAAAACAACACCGGCAGCGCCAGAATGAGCAATGCGCCGCAGGTCAGCAACGTGTCGGTGCCAAATTGCGGAATGAAATAAAATCCCGCAAGGATCGCGCCGATGATGCTGGCCAGGGTATTGATCGCGTAAGCACGCCCGACACGCGTGCGCACACCGCGCAGATCCACACAATAAAGTTTGAGGTTCAACGGGAACAACGCGCCGAACAGAAACGTCGGCACGATCAGCAACAAGAACACCACCAGATATTTCACGGCATAAATTACCGGTGCCGGCGCATCCAGATAATTAACTCCGCTGTAGATGTTGGGCACGACGCTCAGCCCGGCCCGCGTCAACAACAACGCCAAGCCCAGTGCGACCAGCCCGGCGGACAACCACACGTGGGGGGTACGCAAGCTTTCCAGCCGCGACTTGATCCACCACGACCCCGAGGCGATGCCGATCAGAAATACCGTAAGGATCGCCGCAAACCCGTAAATCGTGGTGCCGGTAAAAATCCCCAGATACTTGGTCCAACCGACTTCGCTGGCAATCGCCACCAAGCCAGTGCAGAACAACACCACCAACGCCGCGCCGGGCAACCTGGCCACAGGCATCACGGGACGATGGTCAACATGCGCATCAACGCTTGATTCAGGTTCCAACGGCAGCAGGCTTAAATTGCGATTGAGGCCCCAGGCCAAAGCCGCAATCACCATATTCAGTGCAAAAGCAATATAGATGGCGCCGTCCAACCCCCACTGCGGAATAAATACAAATCCGGATAGGCCCGCACCCAGCACCGCACCTGCAGTGTTGGTGCTATACAGCGCACTCAAGCCACCACCAATATCGGTAGATTTGCGTATCAAAATCGCGGCGATGACCGGAAACGTTGCGCCCATACAGATCGTCGGCACCGCCAGCAAGATCATGGCGATCAGGAATTTGGCAGTGAGGGTGGAACCAAAGGCGGGTAACTGCGCCATGACGCTGTCTAAATTCAACAGCACCGGCAGCAGCAGCAGCCCCGACAGACCAATCACCAGCTCAAGCACGATGTAGACGCGTAAATCGTTGATCCGGTTACGGGTGATTTTTTCGGCTGAATAACTACCCAGCGCCAGCCCGAGAAAAAATGCCGCAAGCACAGTACTGATCGCAGCACTGGTCGAACCCATGCTGTGGCCCAATAACCGGACCCAGGTGACTTGGTAAGTCAAACTCGCAATACCAGAAAGTAAAAGAAACAGCGGAATTAAACGACTCATAATTAGCAGCGATTCCTTCATCGATTTAGTGTGCGCAGAAATTTATGTCCCTGCGTAATGTGCTATGCGGGCGGCAAAATCACAATATCGATGACAGCGCCCATCCCAGCCGCCTCGAAGCTTATTCCATTTCAGCGTATTTCTTACAGCGCACTTCTATCAAACCCAAACGCAGCAGTTGGGATCGGCAAATGGATTTTTACTAACCGTCTTACCATTCAAAACGAGACTGAAACTAAATCAGCAACGAGGCAATGCACTCGGCTGCCAAGCTGCGCGTGCTTCAACACCCCCCGAGCGGTGATCAACTCGGAAAATTTTTTTGCGTGAATATTCACATACGCTAGCTCAAATATTACCCACGACAACCGGGCTGACTGAAGGTTAGTGTCTGCTCTCCGCAAGGTTGATTGATTTCTGGGCGGCTGGAATACTGTCTCGATATTCCGCCCCGTTTCTGCCCTGTAGTCCTACTCATAAAATTCCTCCTAAGGAGAGCAAGGCATGATCGTTCAAGCACAACGTCGCCATGGAATCATCTGCGCAGCATTGTTACTCGGCGGGCTCACTGGCACCGGGTATACGAATGCGCAGACGCCAGCGTCGTTTACCTTATTTGAATCCGGGCAGGTGCGGCCCTTGGCCTTGTCGCCCGACGGAAAATACCTGTATGCCGTTAATACACCGGATGCGCGACTGGAAATTTTCCGCGTTACCGAACAAGGATTAGAGCATCGCAAGTCAGTCGCGGTGGGCCTGGAGCCGGTGGCGGTCACGGCCCGCTCCAACGACGAAGTGTGGGTGGTCAATCACCTGTCCGACAGCATCAGTGTCGTCGACGTGCACGAGCCCGAGCACGCGCAGATCACGCGCACCTTGCTGGTCGGCGACGAACCGCGCGATATCGTGTTCGGCGGATCGAAACATGATCGCGCCTTCATCACCACTGCGCATCGCGGCCAGAACAATCCGCACGATCCGCAGTTGACAACACCCGGCATCGGACGCGCCGACGTGTGGGTGTTCGATGCGAAAAGTTCCAGCAGCGCGCCGCTGACGATTCTCACGCTGTTCACCGACACCCCGCGCGCGCTGGCGGTGACGCCCGACGGCACACGCGTGTACGCCGCCGGCTTCCACACCGGCAACCGCACCACCACGCTATTTCAAGAACTGGTCCCCGTCGGCGGCGAAGCCAACGGCGGCCTGCCCGCAACGCGTGTGGATGCCGCCGGCGAAGCCCAGCCTGAGACCGGCCTGATCGTGAAATTCAATGGTCAACACTGGCTTGACGAGCTGGGTCGCACTTGGGACGACAAAGTACGCTTCAGCCTGCCCGACAAAGACGTGTTCGTGATCGATGCCACCGCCAACCCGCCGGCGCCGGTCAGCGGCGGCGCGTTTATGGGCGTCGGAACGGTGCTGTTTAACATGGTGGTGAATCCGGTGAACGGCAAAGTGTATGTGTCAAACACCGACGCGCAAAATCTGCGCCGCTTTGAAGGCTTCGGCACGCGCCTGGGCCGCGAGCACACCCTGCAAGGCCACTTGACGGAAAGCCGCATCACCGTATTGTCAAGCACTGGCTCACAAGCGCGCCATCTGAACAAACACATCGACTACAACCTGTGCTGCGCCGCGCGGCCCAACGCCGAAAACGCAAAAAGCCTCGCCCAGCCGATGGATATGGTGGTGACGCGCGACGGCAAAATGCTGTTCGTCGCGGCGTTTGGTTCCAGCAAGGTCGGCGTGTTCAAAACCGCCGAACTGGAAGCCGACAGTTTCGTGCCCGACCGCGCCAACCAGATCGAAGTCAGCGGCGGCGGGCCTTCCGGTCTGGCGCTGGATGAAAACAACCAACGCCTGTATGTGCTCACGCGCTTCGACAACAGCGTCTCGATCATCGACCTGAAGCACGGCAAGGAAACCGCGCACGTGGCGATGTTTAACCCCGAACCCGCCAGCATCACGCAGGGGCGGCGCCTGCTGTACGACGCGTCGTTAACCTCAAGTCATGGCGACTCGTCGTGTTCAAGCTGTCATATCTTCGGCGACTTCGACAGCCTGGCGTGGGATCTGGGCGACCCGGACGGCACCACCATCAATAACCCCGGTCCGTTTCTACTGGGGCCAACCATCAATTTTCCGCAAGGCTTCACTGCCACGCTCAATCCGCACTTTCACGCGCTCAAAGGCCCGATGACCACGCAAAGTTTGCGCGGCATGGCCAATCATGGCCCGATGCACTGGCGCGGTGACCGCACCGGCGGCAACGACGAACCCAGTGCACAACCCGACAGCGGCGCGTTCAACGAAGATCTTGCCTTCAAAAAATTCAACGTCGCCTTCGCCGGGCTGAACGGACGTGACGCGGTACTGACCGATGCGCAGATGCAAGCCTTCACCGACTTCGTGCTGCAAATCACTTATCCGCCCAACCCGATCCGCGCGCTGGACAACTCACTGACACCCGACCAGGCTGCCGGGCGCGGCATGTATTTCGGCCTGATCTCGGATACCTTCTTCAACTGCAATGGTTGTCACGTCCTGGACCCGGATGGCAACCGCCAATTCGGCGTCGCCAAACCGGGCTTCTTCGGCAGCGATGGACGTTACTCCTTCGAGTCGGAAACCCAGTTCATGAAAGTGCCGCATCTGCGCAACATGTACCAGAAGGTCGGCATGTTCGGCATGGCGCAAGTGTTGCGTTTCATTTTGCCGGGTGACAATGGCGACATGGGCGAGCAGGTGCGCGGTTTTGGTTTTTTACATGACGGCAGCAACGATACGCTGGCACGCTTCCATAACTCCATCGTGTTCCGCTTCCGCCTGCCCGGCGCACTCAGCCCGCTGGACCCCGGTAACCCGGGCGGCTTTCCGTTCGTTGCACCGGACCATCCGCTGGCGGGGACGCTCAATCCCCTGAGTGAAAAAATGCGTCGCCAGATGGAGCAGTTCATGCTCGCCTTCGACAGCAATCTTGCCCCGGTCGTGGGCCAGCAAGTAACGCTGACGCGCGACAATGTCACCGCCGCAGTGCCGCGTATCGACTTATTAGTGCAGCGCGCCGACGCCGGCGAGTGCGAGCTGGTCGTAAGAGAAACCGGCGAACACGAACGCGGCTATCTCTACAGCGGCGGCGGTCGGTTTAAAACTGATCGCGCGCATGACCCGGCGCTTGGCGCAAGCGCGCTGCGCGCCCGCAGCCGCCATGCCCCACTGACTTACACCTGCGTACCGCCCGGCTCCGGCGTGCGCATGGCCTTGGACCGTGATCTCGACGGTTACTACGACGGCGACGAACGTGACGCCGGCAGCGATCCTGCAAACGCGGCCAAGGTGCCGCGCGCGCTCGAAAATAATGATGTGCAGGCAGCAGTGAAACAGTGAATGAGGGGGGTACAAGAAGGACATGGCGTGACTGACGACACCCTGTCTCGGTTACTTTTTATTGAAACAAACTCAAGGAGAACTGCAATGGCACTTATGAAATTTAAGGACGAACTACCGCGCTTGAATGTCGCGATACCCAAGGCTTCCACCAGCAAGGAAGATCGCTACGAAATTGTCATGAGCGAAGTTCAGCACCGCTTCCATTCCGATATGCCGCCGGTCCCGGTATGGGCCTACGCGGGCAGTTATCCCGGCCCGATTATCGACGCGAAATCCGACCGACCGGTCGAAGTCACGTGGATCAACCGGCTGCCGGTGACCGGGAAATTCCCATTTACCATGGACGTTCCGTTAGCACCCATGGCAAATATGGGCACGGGCATGGTTCACATCGCCCAACCCGGCCACGCCGTAGTGCATTTGCATGGCGCGCACTGCCCGTCGGAAAGCGATGGCTTACCGGATGCCTTTACTCACCCCGAAGGCTCAGGCCATAACCCAAGCTCGGCGACCTACTGCTACCCCAACGACCAACCCGGTGCCACGCTCTGGTTTCACGACCACACCATGGGCATTACCCGGTTGAACGTGTATGCCGGACTGGCCGGTGCTTATCTGTTGCGTGACAAGCATGAAGTCGATCTTAATCTGCCTTGCGGTGCCTATGAGGTGCCGCTGATTATTCAAGATCGGATGTTCGACTCGCGCGACAAGCCGACAGCGCTGCTGTATCAAACCAGCGCTGAACAGCCCGAGTTCTTCGGCGACCACGTTGTTGTTAACGGCAAAGTGTGGCCCAAACTCAGCGTGGAACCACGCCGTTATCGCTTTCGCGTGGTTAACGGTTCGAACTCGCGTTTTTATTCGCTGGCCTTAAGTCCTCTTCTCGCCGCCAAGATTTGCCCGGCCGCATTTCAAATCGGCAGCGACGGAGGATTTTTACCGGCACCGATCCCGCTGTGTTCTACCGGCCAACCCGCACTGCTGATGGCCCCTGGGGAACGGGCTGACGTCATCATTGACTTCAGTGGCGGTACGCCGGGCGACGAAATCTTGCTGACCAACGACGCTGCGTCGCCGTTTCCCGGCGATCCTGCGCCTGGACCCAAGCCCACCGACGGCATGGAGCAAATTTTGAAATTCGTCATAGTACAGCCCAAGACAAAGGCGCCGGATACCAGTGTAATCCCCCCCAGTCTGCCGTCCCGGCTGAGTATTAAAATCGACGAACACAAAGTGCTGCTGCGCAATGTTGCGGCCGTTACAGCAATCTTGGCTGCTGAAAGAATGTCGCCGATCAATACCCGCCACATGACTTTGGTGGAAAAGAAGGATGCAAAGGGGAATCCCATCGAAGTGCTATTGAACGACATGCACTACACGGACCCTGTTACCGAAGACCCGGAGCTGGATGCGATTGAAATCTGGGAATTGGATAACCTCACCCGCGATGCGCATCCGATCCATTTGCATCTGGTGCAATTCCAGGTGCTGGACCGCAAACGCAAGGCCGACGGCGCCTATACACCGGTCGACCCGAACGAGGTGGGGTGGAAAGACACGGTACGTTGCCCGCCGGGTGAAATCACGCGGATCATCGCGCGCTTCACCGATTACACCGGCAAGTTTGTGTGGCACTGCCACATGCTGGAACACGAAGACCACGACATGATGCGTCCGTTAGTAGTGCAGCCGTGATGTCTCTGCATTAATTTTTTATTTGTCGATCTTTGTCCCGGCTGCACCGCCGGGACAAAGATCGAATTTTTCCCGCACAAGTTCAGCCCCGCCCTGCCGACATAAGCATCATAGCGAGCCGCACGCACGGAACTCGTTGCGATTTCATGCGCGCGTCGTTTTCACTTCGCGGAGAAGAGTTATGACGACCGATTCGCTGATCCAGCGTCTGGAAGAGCTGAAAGCCAAGCAAAAAAAAATCGACGCCGCTTGGCGCAACACCGGCGATAAACCGTTGCTGGATTTTTTTGTCGAGATCATTCCCAAAACGCTCAACTGCGAGCGCTGTAGTATTTTTGTGCTCGACCCGGAGTCGGACAACATCTGGGTGCAAAGCGGCACCGGCTTGAAAGAACGCCAAGTGGCCGTTCCACGCGGCGAGTCGCTGGTGGGCCAAGTGATTTCCAGCGGCGAAACCCAACTAGTAACCGACATGGAAAATCGCGCCGGCTCGCACGAATGGGTGGATATGCAGACCGGCTACATGACGCAAAGCGCGCTGTGCGTGCCGGTGCGCGGCGCGGCGCCCGGCCAGGTGAACGGCGCGATCCAGGTGTTGAATAAACGCGGTATGAAAACGTTTTCTGCAGACGATCAAAAAATACTGGAACGCCTCGCGTTTCATATTCAGATGAACATCGAAAATATTTACCTGCACCAGCAACTCGCCAAGCTGCTGGGCGACACCCGCAAAACCATCGGCGCACTGGAAAAACGCATCGCGCAACTCGAACAATCCTGACCTGGGTAACAGTTTCCACGGCTGCTGTTGAGCACGAAATTTTGCGCCCCTCCGCCAACGGATTGTGACGCGTCCAGAGGTTGCGTGCCGCATTCCGCACCTAGCGATATTGATAGCGCCCAATGTTATTAAAGCGCCGCTGAACTTCCCTCGATATCCCCTCTGATACAGCCAGCAGCATGCTCGCGCGCTTCGTCTACAGGTCGGTGTAATTTTCTCAGACGCCCGCGATCAACTTGCTAAACGACCCGAACATTAACCAAAAACGAAAATTGAAGGAGTAGCTATGAAGAAAATAATCCCCCTGTTGCTGGCATCGAGCGCGCTTGGCCTGAGTGGCTGCGGCGGTGGCGGCAGCTCTGAAACCACCACCGGTGGCGGCAGCAGCGGCAGCGTCGCCGGCTTGGATATGCCCGTGACCTTGAGCGTGGTGACGCCGAAAGAAACGGCTTCCGCTGCTGGTCGTGAAGTCATGGGCTTGAAAGCAAACTATAAGGCCGTGATGGCGGCATTGACCGACCCGGGCACCGACTACACAAAGGATCCGGTGAACACGCATGTATTCGACAAGTCCGTTGAGTCACTGAGCACCGTCAACATGATCCTCTGCGTGATGGATCAGACCCGCGCTGCCGACATGGTGAACAAAGGCGCGTACATCGCGCTGGTCAATAATGCCAAGTGCGAGACCGGTAAGAATCAAAGCAGCTCGGGTCAGTCTGGCCAATCCAGCGGTGGTCAAACGGTTAGCTACGAGAAGTGGACCATCAACTCGACGCGCACCGACAGCAGCGCGCCGATGATCGTTAAAATCTGGGTACCTAAAGAACAAAAAAGCGGCAATACCAAGGCCGCTGGTGGTGGACCTGGCGGTGGACCGAACCCGATGGATGAGAAACAAATCCTGGTCGAAACCACGGTCACCGAGGCAATCAGCGCTGCAAATCCCTTTGGTAAATTCACCCTCAACTTCAAAGGTGTGGTCGACGGCTCTGTATTCAATGCGCCGGCTGGCTCTGAGGTAGCGGTGATGAAGGGGGCATTATTTACCGTTTCCAACACGGCCGGAAAACCCGAATTCAAATTTATTGACGTGGCCGGCGCTGCGATGGGTGGCAACAATGCAGGCATGGATTTTTCACGCGAGGAGTCCAGCCATGTGTTGCTTGACGATGCCAACGGCAACACCGGTCAGGCGATGACGCATTCGGCGGAATCGTTCAGCTACAATGATCCGTCCGACAACCCGGATGCGGGCGTAATAACCAAATCGAACTCCGACACCTTCGCAGTGGCCTTCAATTCAGCAAACTTCCTGCGTCAGTCCGACAGCAGTAACAGCGGCACCAACACTCAGGAAACCGCCTGCACCTCACGTACCGATTTCAACACCAACGTGTGGCGTTACAATTTGTATCACGCCGCCGACGGCCAATTTAATGGCAAAACCGTCACTGCCGGTCAACGTGTTGAACTGGATTCAGGCTTTCCCTTCACCTACAACGGCAAATACGGCCATGTCGGTTACTGGGGGGTGTGGTACGAGGGCGGCAATTTGCCGGATAACACCCCCATCAAGCAGGTCGACTTTTCAACCGGCACGTCCACCGACTACACGGTGCACGTGGCAGCGGGCAAGCTGATCCGGCGTGTTGCAACTTCTGAGCTACTCAGCCAGTTCCAGGGCATGGAGTTCAATTACTGGGGACCGCATCCGGTGTATACGACGTACTCCGGTCAGTGGCATGTCTCGTACGATGGCAGCAACTTCAAGATTGTGGATCGATTCGAGTGGGGCAACTCCGGTCCGGTGAGCTATACAACCATCGACATTAACAACACTCCCACCAACACTGCCGACGATGTCGCAGCAGCGGCGACGATAACCTTGACCGACGGCCAGTCGCTGGGACTGTGGTCCGACTCGCTGGGCGGCAACATCAATTACGTACACAAGGCGAGCACACCGACTCTGGAACGCACCGTGACGCTGTACTCGCAGGACTTCGTCAAACCGAACGACAGCACACTTACTAGCGGGTCGACGTTGTACTGCTATCAGCATTGCCTGAAAGGCGGCTTGATACAGGCTGACATCACCAGCGCCAGCACGGAAGCCAATCTGTTCTATGCGGAAGTAGGGTTCGACTGGACGAGCAACACACAAACTGGCACACCACACCAATACACCGCCTCGATCAGCAACGGCAAACTCCTATTGATGGACGGCAGCGCTGTGGTCTCGGTGGATGGCTTGGACCTGAGCAAGTTCGGCAACACCTGGGGCGGCATGCAAACGGGTCAGATGTTGACCACTGCACTGCCCACCAGCACGCCGCCGTGGAATGCCTATCAGGCCGATGTTTCGTACCAGTGGGAAACCGGCTCGAACGATTGGAGTCATATGGTGACGGTGCAGAAAGTCTCGGACAGCAGCTACGCGTCCTTCGACAAGCCACTGGAGTTTAACTACACCCACAGCACGGCAAACGACGCCAATGGCGACACCGCCTTCAATGGCAAGAAGTTCCGCCTTAACTACGGCGGCCCCGGCGAATTGTGGGGCTTCCCGTGGACCGAAAGTGTCGATGGCCGCTGGCACGCGTCAGTCACCTTGGCGGATAAGATCAGCCTGACCGCTGGCGCCAACAGCTTCATCATCAAGGGCATGGAGAAAGAGCAAACCATGAAAGACCAAGCGCTCTCGGCCTGCGCGGCGCTAAGCGTCACCGGTCTGGGCACCACGCTGCCACTGCCCACCGCGTCGGAGATCGGCACGGTCAGCTTCTCACTCAGCGATAAACCGTCGGTAACTGCTGCACCGGCCGTCATCGAAGGCGAGTTGCAATAAGGTAAGTCTTAAATTGTTTCAAAGCCCCATCCCTCGCAGGATGGGGCTTTTTTTATTTCCCACATTCAGCAAGCACTAACCGTTCAACGAACGCCCCCCGTCAACAGTCAAGACCTGGCCAGTCATGTAACCCGCATCGCGAACCAGATACAGCACCGCCTGTGCGATATCGCTGGGGTCGCCCTGGCGTTTCAGAAACGTGCGCGACACGATGCGTTGCTTGGTCACGTCGTCCAGACCGTGCTCCGGCCACAAAATTGCGCCGGGCGCAACCGCGTTGACGCGTACCTCCGGTCCCAGTTCACCAGCCAGCGCCTTGGTGAGCATCACCAAGCCGGCTTTGGCAATGCTGTAGACCGGATAATTTTTCAGCGGTCGGTCGGCGTGGATGTCGGCGATGTTGATGATGCAACCTTGCCTGCTGCGCAAAAACGGCGCCGCCGCTTGCGACAGAAAAAACGGCGCGTGCAAATTGGCGCCGAGTAAATCCCGCCACTGCTCTTCGGTCACGCTGCCCATCGTGGTGGGATAAAACGTCGACGCATTGTTGATTAACACATCAAGCCGGCCCCAGGCGGCGGCGGCTTCGTCAACGATTTGCGGCACGCGCCGCGTGTCCTGTAAATCACCCTGCACCAGCACCACCGACGCGGGCCGCTGCCCGTTCAACTGCCGCGCAATGGCTTCCGCCGAGACTTTCGAGCTGCGGTAATGCAGCACCAAGTTAGCGCCGGCGCGATGCAACGCGTGTGCGATGCGCGCGCCGATGCGATGTGCGGCACCGGTGATCAAGACCACCTGCTGTGACAAACTGTCGTTGGCTTCCACGGAAGTTGTACCCCAAGATAAAGTTTTACCCGCACGGCAGCGGGCAAGCCACTTTACTGCATTCGGCAGCCCGACAAAAATCGAGCGTTCCCGTAGAATCTGCATCCATGCAAAAGCACCCGTTTTATCTTCCCGAACCTGAGGCTGCCGCGCGCGCGTGCAGCGAACAACTGCTGCAGCGGATACGTGCCGAAATCACGCAGGCGCAACGCATCAGCTTTCGCCGCTACATGGAGCTTGCGCTGTATACGCCGGCGCTGGGCTATTACATGAACGGCTTGCGCAAGTTCGGACCCGACGGCGACTTCACCACCGCGCCGGAAATTTCGCCGCTGTTTTCGCGTTGCGTCGCGCGCCAGTGCGCGCAAATTTTGCATGCCTGCGAAGCGCCACAGGTACTGGAAGTCGGTGCCGGTAGCGGCATCATGGCGGCCGAGGTGTTGCTGGAGCTGGAGCGTCTGGACGCCCTGCCGCAGCGCTATGCGATTCTGGAATTAAGCGCAAGCCTGCGCGCACGCCAGCAGGAAACGCTGCACGCACACGCCGCACATTTGGTGGCGCGCGTGGAGTGGTTGGAGCGTTTGCCGGAGGCGCCTTTTGAAGGCGTGATTCTGGCCAACGAACTGTTGGACGCGATGCCGGTGCACCGCGTGCGCCTGAGCGCAGGCGGTGCACAGGAGCAGTACGTGACCTGGGCCCAGGATCGCTTGGCCTGGAGCGACGGCCCGCTCAGCGCTGCCGCATTGCCGGCGCGCATCGCCGCGCTGCCCGATGATTTGCCGCCGGGTTACACCACGGAAATCAATCTCGCCGCCGACGCCTGGCTGCGCACCTGTGCAGCGCTGCTGCAACGCGGTGCGCTGCTGCTGTTTGACTACGGTTTTCCGACGCGCGAGTTTTACCACCCGCAGCGCAGCGACGGCACGCTGGTGTGTCACTACCGCCATCGGGTGCACAACGACCCGCTCACGCGGGTGGGCTTGCAAGACATCACCAGTCACGTTGATTTCAGCGCGCTTGCACACGCCGCGCATGACAGCGGTTTGCACGTGGCGGGTTTTTCCAACCAGACCCATTTCTTGTTATCCACCGGCATCGACCGCCTGGTTGATGCTAACGCGAGCGATGTCGAGCGCTGGCAGGTGGCGCAACAGCTTCACAAGCTGACCTCACCGGCGGAAATGGGCGAGCTGTTCAAGGTGCTGGCGCTGACGCGCAATCTTGATTTAGCACTGGCAGGCTTTACGTTGCGCGATCAGCGCGCACGGCTATAAACATTATAGCCGCGCTACCCGCGTAGCGGCGTGTAGCAAGTTTTTTGCTACACTGACGTTATAGAGCGTGTCGCTACTTCGGCGGAGGAATGCTCCATGGAAGTCTCGCAGATCACCGGTGCCGGCAAAGATCCGGTTGCGCGCAGCGACGCAGACCCACAGTTAAAACACATCGGCGCCATCCCGGTCGTCGATGCAATCAAAAAAGACCAAGACCAAAAACAGTCAAAACCCGAGCAAAACGAAGCGCCGTCGTTTGAGCATTTGCGGCAGGAGCCGTTGCAATTATTGCTGCGCGCCATCAATGCGCGCCTGACGGAAACCTTCGGCGCCGGCACCCCGCCGCGCCACCCGGCCCCGGCCGTCGAACAGACGTCTGCACCGGAAGTCGTCAGCGCCCGGGTTCTGCTGTTGTTAAACGCGGCCTTCGCACGCCTCAAAACTGAACACGCGCAGACCGACGCTGACACCTTGCGAGTCACCTTCCAGCACACCGCCGGCGAGATCCTGCATGACAGCGACACCGAAACCCGCGACGTATTGCGCAACCTGAATTTACTCGACGCCGCCATTGCGGCGCGCATCGATAAAACCGTGACGCTGATCGAAGCGGCATTGGCACGCTACACCGGCTAATGTTTTTGCCAGCGCGCTGCGCCGCCTGAGCGCTGCAATTTTTTACCTGCGCTGCCGCTATATCCATCACACACTTTTTGGAGACGGCGCATGGGTCAGCTTTTTCATGAAGCACGTAAACGCCTCAAGCAAGCCGCAAAACATCTCGAACTCGACCCGGATGTGTTGGAAAAATTAAAGTACCCGAAAGAAACCCTGTCGGCGAGTCTGTTGATCCGCATGGATGACGGTTCGCGCCGTTCGTTCAAGGCGTGGCGCTGCCGTTACGACGACACGCGCGGGCCGACCAAGGGCGGCATTCGCTACCACCCCTCGGTGTGCCTTGATGAAGTCATGGCGCTGGCGTTCTGGATGACCTTCAAATGCGCGGTGGTGAATTTGCCGTACGGCGGCGCGAAAGGCGGCGTGTCGGTCGATGCCAGTTCCTTGTCAAAATCCGAACTTGAACGCTTGTCGCGCGCTTATGTCAAAGCCTTCGCCAATTTTATCGGGCCAGATCGTGACATTCCGGCACCGGACATGTACACCAACGCCATGACCATGGGCTGGATGGCGGACGAGTACAGCGCCATCGTCGGCCACCCCAGCCCAGCGGTGATCACCGGCAAGCCGCTGCAACTGGGCGGCTCACTGGGCCGCGACGACGCCACCGGGCGCGGCGGTTACTACGTGCTGCGCCATCTGGAAAAAGACTTGCGCATTACGCCGGAAAAAGCGCGCGTGATCGTGCAGGGTTTTGGCAATGTCGGTTACCACTGCGCGCGCATGTTGCACGCCGACGGTTACCGCATCGTTGGCGTGTCCGACTCGCAATCCGCGCTGTATGCCGCCGACGGCATGGACCCGCTGGCGGTGATAGAATACAAAAAACGCACCGGTTCGCTGCGCGGCGCCCCAGCCCATGGGCGCACGCAAGAAACCTCCAACAAGGCGCTGCTCGAACAGGAGTGCGACATCCTGGTGCCGGCGGCGATGGAAAATCAGATCGACGCGCAAAACGCACCCAATATTCAGGCGCGCATCGTGCTGGAAATGGCCAACGGTCCGATCACTCCCGGCGGCGATCAAGCGCTGAATAACAACGGCGTCATCGTCATCCCGGATATTCTGGCCAATGCCGGCGGCGTGACGGTGTCGTATTTCGAATGGGTGCAAAACAAGGCCGGCTATTACTGGACGCTGGCGGACGTGCATGCGCGCCTGCAACAAATCATGGAACCGGAGGCACGCCGCGTGTGGGACATCAAGCTGGAAAAACAAATCGACATGCGCACCGCCGCCTACGTGCACGCGCTGGATCGCATTGCGGCGGCAGTGACCGCGCATGGCGGCAAGGCGTACTTCAGCTCGTAGCGGCGCGGCATGATGCATTCATGCTCGACTCATAATCGTCACGTAAGTGTCATAATCAGCCGCTACGATGACCGCCATGTGACAAACAGCAGCACTGTGACGATGTCGATACTAATAATTGAAGATGAACCTGCGATCCGCGAGATGGTGCGCTTCGCGCTGGAACGCGCCGGTTTTAACTGCCGTGAAGCCGCTGACAGCGAACGCGCGCTGATCGCCATTGCCGACCAGCGCCCTGACCTGGCGCTGATCGACTGGATGCTGCCGGGCATGAATGGCATCGACCTGGCACGTCGCCTCAAGCGCGAAGATGCCACCAAGGAATTGCCGCTGATCATGCTGACCGCGCGCGGCGAAGAAAACGACCGCATTCGCGGCCTGGAAGTCGGCGCCGACGACTACATCACCAAACCGTTTTCACCGCGTGAGCTGGTGGCGCGCATCAAGGCGGTGATGCGGCGTTATCAACCGCACAGCGACGATGTACCGATCACCGCCGGCGACTTGAGCCTGGACTCCACCAGCCATCGCGTGAGCGTCGGTAATCATGTGCTGGACATGGGACCGACTGAATTTCGTCTGCTATTATTTTTCATGACGCACGCCGAACGGGTTTATAGTCGCACCCAACTGCTGGACCACGTCTGGGGCAGCAACGTGTATGTGGAAGAACGCACCATCGACGTGCATATTCGCCGTCTGCGCAAAGCTTTGGAAACACAGGGCCATGACCGTTACATTCAAACAGTGCGCGGCGCCGGCTACCGCTTCTCCGCGAAGGAATAACACCGGTTGATGTTGCTCGACCACTGGATTGCAGAGCTCTGGCGCCTGGGCGTGCTGGCCACGGCCGGCTTGTTGGTCGGTATTTTCAGCGACCAGATTGCGCTGGGCTTGCTGATCGCCGTCGCCATTCACCTCGCCTACCATTTGTACCGCCTTTACTGCCTGGAGCAATGGTTGCGCCTGCACCGCAATGCCGAACCACCGGAAATCGGCGGCATATGGGAAGAGGTCTACCACGCAATTTATAAACTGCAACAGCGCAGCCGCAGCCACAAACGCCGCCTCGCCACGCTGCTGAGCCGCTTTCGCGAAGCCACCTCGGCCATGCCGGATGCCACGGTAATACTCAAGGAACACGGCGAAATCGAGTGGTTTAACAGCGCCGCATCGCGCCTGCTCAACTTGGATGCGCACGACGTGGACCACCGCGTCGACAGTTTTATCCGCCATCCGAATTTCGTCGCCTACCTGCGCCGCCGCGATTACGCGCAACCGTTGGCCTTGCCGTCGCCCACCGACAGCCAGATCGCACTGCTGATTCATGTGGTGCCCTATGGTGACAACCAACGGCTGCTGATCGCGCGCGATGTTACCCACGTGCAGCGCCTGGAACAGATTCGCCGCGACTTCATCGCCAACGCCTCGCACGAACTGCGCACGCCGCTCACCGTCATCATGGGCTTTCTTGAAACCCTGGCCGACGGCGAAGACGATTGCGCACGGCAATGGGCGCGTTCGTTGCAATTGATGCAAGAGCAGACCGGGCGCATGCAACTCATCGTGCAACATTTGCTGCTGCTGTCGCGCCTGGAAACCGATAACGGCGCGCAGCGCCGTGAAAGCGTATCGGTGCCGGCGCTGCTGGCGGCCATCAAGGAAGAAGCGCTGCTCTTGAGCGGCGACAAACACCACGACATTCAGCTTGAGTGCGACAACGCGCTGTGGTTACGCGGCAATACCGAAGAACTGCGCAGCGCCTTCTCAAATTTAGTTTTTAACGCAGTGCAATACACACCGCCGCGCGGAGCTGTGCGCTTGCGTTGGTACGGCGACGACGCCGGCGCGCATTTCGTCGTTGCCGACACCGGCATCGGCATTCCGGCGCACCACATTCCGCGCTTGACCGAACGTTTTTACCGTGTGGATGCGGCACGCTCGCGCGAGGTCGGCGGCACTGGCCTGGGACTTGCCATCGTCAAACATGTGTTACAACGCCACGAAGCTAAGTTGCGCATTGAAAGCATGGTGGAGCAAGGCAGCACCTTTAGCTGTGACTTCCCCGCCAGTCTCAGCGCGCGCAAGGAATTTAACTCCCGGCCTGACTCACCTGAGTCATTAGACTCTTAACCCAACATCGCTTTGTTAACTTGTAATAAAATTGTAATTTTTCTAACACATAACTGTAACAGCGCTTTGGCACAGTACCGTTGCGACGAACGCTCAAAACTGTTTCCGGTAAACTTTGCCTAATTCATTTCGACGACATCAGGAGTACGACTTTATGAATCTGAAGAACATCCTCACTGCCGCCGGCATTGCGACCGTGTGTGCGTCCAGCAGTTTAGCTTACGCCGTGGTCGATCCGACTCTGCCGGACTACAGCAAGGCCAGTGGTGTGTCCGGCACCCTGTCGAGCGTGGGCTCCGACACACTCGCCAATCTGATGACTTTATGGGCCGAGGAATACAAGCGCCTCTATCCGAATGTCAATATCCAGATCCAGGCGGCGGGTTCGTCCACCGCACCGCCCGCATTGACCGAGGGCACCGCCAACATCGGCCCGATGAGCCGCGATATGAAAGACAAAGAAATCGAAGCGTTCGAGAAAAAATTCGGCTACAAACCTACCGCGATCCGCGTCGCCATTGATGCCCTCGCGGTGTTCGTGCACAAGGACAACCCGATCAAGGGCATGACCATGGAACAGATCGATGCCATCTTCTCCTCCACGCGTAAATGCGGCGCCAAAGACGACGTGATCCGCTGGGGCCAGCTTGGCTTGACCGGAAGTTGGGCCACCCGCGATATGCAGTTGTTTGGCCGCAATTCGGTGTCGGGCACCTACGGCTACTTCAAGGAACATGCCTTGTGCAAAGGCGATTTCAGAAACAACGTGAACGAGCAACCCGGCTCCGCTTCGGTAGTGCAATCGGTATCGGCCTCACTCAACGGCGTGGGTTACTCCGGCATCGGCTACAAGACTTCCGGTGTGCGTGCGGTCCCGCTCGCCAAGGCCGGCAGCACCGACTTTATCGAAGCCTCCGAGGAAAACGCGCTCAAGGGCAGCTACCCGCTGTCGCGCTTTCTGTTTATCTACGTAAACAAAGCACCCAACAAAGCCCTGCCACCGCTCGAACTGGAATTCATCAAGATGGTGTTATCGAAAGCCGGTCAGGAAGTGGTGATCAAAGATGGCTACGTGCCGATACCCAAGAAAATTATCGACAAGGAACTTGAGAAGCTCAAATAAGCTCGATTCATTTCGATTCAAATCGCCGTAAAAAGCCTGCCCCGCCATCACGGGGCAGGCTTTTGTGCGTTGGCAGTTCGACTCATCGCGCAAAAATTCAGTGCTCCAAAAGTTTATTCTTGACAACATTTTAGTTATCCTGCCTCCACTAGGATGGAACCTATTGGCCGCTCGCGTAATGCCCGCCAACTCATGAAAAGAACTCTATGGCAACCTTGGATAGGCTGGAAAAAATCGAAATTGAGCGCAGCGCGAAATCCGAACTTTTAGGACAGTTGCGAATCGACCGCAACCCGCAAACAACTACTCCGCGCACTTCGTGGTGGCTGCTGGGTGCGGGCATCGCGTTGTTGTGCTTGGCCATCGTGTGGTTCGTAGGGCCGGGCGACAAGGTGTTCGCGGTGCGCACCGCAACTGCTCAAACTGCAAACTCAACCCAAGCCCCCTCTTCCGTGCTCGATGCGACCGGTTATGTCACCGCGCGGCGACAAGCGACGGTTTCGTCGAAGGTCACCGGCAAGGTCACTGAGGTGCTCATCGAAGAAGGCCAACGCGTGCTCGCGGGCCAGGTGTTGGCAAGACTCGATGCGGCTGACGTGAAGGCGCAGCTTGATCTGGCGCGCGCGCAACTCAACGTCGCACGCGCGCAATTTGCCGATTTGCGCTTGTTGCTGGATCAGGCCGAGCGCGATCTCGCCCGGCAACAGGATTTAGGCAAACAAAAGCTCATCAGCCAACAAACGATTGACGATGCACGCACCCTGGTCGAGTCGCGTCGTTCACGCATCACGACGCAAGAAAGCGAAATGGAAGTGGCCGAGCGCAGCGTTGCACTTGCACAAGTGGGGCTGGACAACACCGTGGTGCGCGCGCCGTTCGCCGGCGTGGTCACGGTCAAAGCGGCGCAACCGGGTGAAATGGTGTCGCCGATTTCCGCCGGCGGCGGCTTCACCCGCACCGGCATCGGCACCATCGTCGACATGGATTCGCTGGAGATCGAGGTTGAGGTGAACGAGGCTTACATCGGGCGCGTGCAACCCGGGCAAGGGGTCGAGAGCATGCTCAACGCCTATCCCACCTGGAAAATCCCCGGTAAAGTCATCGCCATTATTCCCACCGCTGATCGCAGCAAGGCCACCGTCAAGGTGCGCATCAGCATCGAAGGAACCAAGGACGCTCGCATTGTGCCCGACATGGGCGCGCGCGTAGCCTTTCTCGAACCAGGCAATAGTTCAGGCTCAGGAGCACCACCCCTGCCAGGGGTCCTGATCCCGGTAAGCGCAATCCAGACTCAGGGCGACAGTGTGATCGTTTTTGTTTTGGCCGCTGATCGCGCGCAAGCACGCAAGGTCACGCTGGGCCAAACCTATTCTGATTTACGGCAGGTGCTGGACGGGCTCAAGGCCAATGAACGCGTGATCGTGAGTCCGCCGCGCGAACTCAAGGACGGCGACCGGGTCAAACCGGAGTAGACAAAGGATGGTCATTTCCCAATTTCAGATATTTCGGATCGGAGCGCAGCAATGACAAATAACGTAGGGAATCTGGTGAGCATTCGCAGCGTGACCAAAAGCTACGAGCGCGGCAAACAGAACATCGAAGTGTTGCACGGTATCGACATCGACATTGCGCGCGGCGATTTTCTCGCGCTGATGGGGCCGTCCGGCTCCGGCAAGACCACGTTGCTCAATCTGGTCGGCGGCCTGGACAAACCGAGCTCGGGGCAGATCGAAGTTGCGGGGACGCGCATCGATCAACTGAACAGCGGACAACTCGCGAAATGGCGCGCCACCCATGTCGGCTTTGTGTTTCAGTTTTACAATTTGTTGCCGATGCTGTCGGCGCAAAAAAATGTCGAGCTACCCTTGCTGCTGACCCGCCTGTCCAGCGCCGAGCGCAAGCGCAATGCCGAAATCGCTCTGCGGCTGGTGAACCTTGGCGACCGCGCGCAGCACAAACCGCGCGAGCTTTCCGGCGGCCAGGAACAGCGCGTCGCCATCGCACGCGCCATTGTCTCCGACCCGACGCTGCTGATTTGCGACGAGCCCACCGGCGACCTTGACCGCCAGACCGCCGATGAAATCCTCGCCCTGCTCCAAGAATTAAACCGTGCCCACGGCAAGACCATCGTCATGGTCACGCACGATCCCAAAGCCGCCGAGTTCGCCGCGCGTCGCTTGCATCTGGACAAGGGCACGCTCGTTAACGGCGCGGACAGCGGCAGCCGCCCATGAAATACCTGCACTTGATCTGGGCCAGCTTGTTGCGTAAAAAGGCGCGCACGATTTTTACCGTGCTGTCGATCGTCGTCGCGTTTCTGCTGTTCGGCATGCTGGACGCAGTCCGCATTGCGTTTAGCGTGCGCGATAATCTGGAGGGCGCGAGCCGTTTGGTGGTCAGCTCCAAGCTCTCTATCATCCAACCC
The DNA here is from genome assembly GCA_031363085.1 of Gammaproteobacteria bacterium. Classification (GTDB taxonomy): domain Bacteria; phylum Pseudomonadota; class Gammaproteobacteria; order SG8-11; family SG8-11; genus UBA6921. The sequence goes on along the minus strand of JANLTU010000036.1, from coordinate 8,137 downwards.
CTGCCCTACGCGGACCTGCGTCAAATCCAGGGCGTCGAAGGTGTAGAGGCGGTGGCCTTCGCCAATTGGTTCGGCGGTATTTATCAGGATCGCAAAAACTTTTTTTCTAACTTTGCGGTGAGTCCTAATTATCTCGACATCTACCCGGATGTTGTGTTGCCGGAGGAACAGAAACGAGCCTTCCTCACCACCCGTACCGGCGCCATCGTCGGTGCCAATCTCGCGCAACGCTTCGGCTGGAAACTCGGCGACAAAATCCCGTTGGAAGCGACCATCTTTCCCAACAAAAACGGCGGCAACACCTGGACCTTCGACCTGGTCGGCATCTTTCACTCGCGCGATCCGCGCGACGGCAACCAGGAAGAGCAAATGCTGTTCCGCTACGATTATTTCGACGCGGGGCGAACGTTTGGCACCGGCACCGTGGGTTGGTACATCGTAAAAATTTCCGATCCCGCGCAGGCCGCCAAGGTTGCCGGCAGCATCGACGCACTGTTCGCCAATTCGGCGGCGGAGACCAAATCACAAACGGAAAAACAGTTCACGCTCGACTTCGCCAAGCAAATGGGCGACATCGGTTTAATTGTCAGCTCGATCATGGGCGCGGTGTTGTTCACTATCCTGCTGCTCACCGGCAACACCATGTCGCAAGCGGTACGCGAACGAATCCCGGAACTGGCGGTGCTAAAAACCATCGGCTTTTCCAATCCAGGCATCTTGTGGCTGGTGCTGAGCGAGTCGTTGTTGATGGTGATGCTGGGCGGCGTCATCGGGTTGGTGCTGGCGATGCTCGGCGCGGATGCACTGAGCGCGGCGTTTCGCGGCGGCATGTTCAGGATCGATGCCCAGTCCTGGATCATCGGCGTCGGCCTCATGCTGCTGTTAGGTCTGGGCGTGGGCCTGCCGCCCGCATTGCGGGCGATGCGCTTACGTATCGTCGATGCCTTGAGCGGACACTGAAGAGGACTTAATTTATGCGTTGGCTACGACAGATCGTGGAGATTACCCGCATGGGCCTGACCACTATTCCGCAACGAATGGGCTCGGCCCTGGTGATCGTGGTCGGTATCGCGGGCGTGGTCGGCGTATTGATCGCAGTGCTCGCCATGGGCGAAGGTTTTCAAGCCGTGCTGGCCGAGGCGGGACGTGTCGATGAAGCCATCGTCTTGCGCAAGGGCGCCAGCGCGGAACTCAACAGCGGCCTGAGTCGCGAACACACAGTACTGATCGCTCAGGGGCCAGGTGTGCTCAAAAACAACGCAGGCAAACCTATCGCCTCGGCCGAAGTGGTGGTGGTCGCGAATTTACCCAAAAAAAGCACCGGCACGGATGCCAACGTCGAGATTCGCGGCGTCGGACCGCAGGTGTGGGAATTACGCTCCCAGGTCCACATTCTCGAAGGTCGTCGCTTTGAGCTGGGTAGGCGCGAACTGGTGGTCGGCAAAGGTGCGCATTCGGAATTCGCCGGTTTGGCCACCGGTGCGACCATCCGCCTGGGCCAGCAAGACTGGAGCGTGGTAGGCACGTTTGCTTCGGGCGATGCGCACGAGTCGGAATTGTGGGGCGACGCCGAGGTGGTGCAAGGCGCGTATCAACGTGAAGGCTATCAGTCGGTGACGCTTAAACTCACCAACGCAGACGCCTATGACGGACTCAAGGCGGCGCTCAGCACCGATCCGCGCCTGACCGTGGATGTGGAACGCACGCGCGACTATTACGCCACCCAATCCGAAGATCTGACGCGGTTGATCCGCATCCTCGGCGTGGCCATTGCCGCCATCATGGGCATCGGCGCGATCTTCGGCGCGCTCAACACCATGTTCACGGCGGTTTCCACCCGCGCGCGCGAGATCGCCACACTGCGTGCGCTCGGATTCCCCGCCGCGCCGGTGGTGATTTCAGTGTTGCTGGAAGCGGCGCTGCTGGCGTCGTTGGGTGGCGTCATCGGCGCGGGGACGGTATGGCTTGTTTTCGACAAGTACACGGTATCGACCTTGGGAGCGAACTTCAGCCAGGTCGTGTTTGCGTTCAAGGTGTCGCCGCAATTGATCGCCCATGGACTCACCTGGGCGATCATCATCGGGCTCCTCGGCGGACTGTTTCCGGCCGTGGCCGCCGCGCGTATTCCGGTCACCGTGGCACTGCGGGATGCCGCGTGAGCGCGTCAACTATTCTGAAAAATATTAAGTATTACAAAGTGATGTCATACGCCACGCCTCTGTAACATTACTGTCATATTTGCTCGCTACCATCGCGGCAATGAATCCGTCGACCGCCTCCCGCAAGTCCATCATTCCGCCGCTCAGCGAGCGCGTGCGCCACCGTCGGCGCGCTTGGCGCATGTTTAAAGATGGCTTTGCCCGCTACTTCGTGGCCATTGGCGGCGTGGGTGCGATTGTCGCCATCCTGCTGATTTTCTTTTATCTGGTGTATGTGGTGATTCCGTTGTTTGGCGGCGCGAGCATGGAAGTCGCACGCCGCTTTGCCGTGCCCGGCGGCGGCGAAACTTTATATCTGTCGATGGATGAGCAAACTGAGATCGGCCTGCGCTATACCCGCGATGGACACGCGTTGTTTTTTCGCACCCTCGACGGCGCGCTGATTTCGGATCAGGCGATCACGCTGCCGGCCAACGCCAGCATCACCAGTTTTGCGGCCGGTGCGCCGGGCAGCGAGTTCGTGGCATTGGGCTTGTCCAATGGCCAAGCCATTGCGGTCAAGTCCAGCTATGTTGCGACTTTTGTCGACGGCAAACGCACCATCACACCGCACCTGAAACAGCCGCTGGGCGCAGCGCCGATCTCCATCGACGCCAATGGTCAAGCCTTGACGCAACTGGCCGCGCAGCACGACGGTGAACACACTACGCTGGTGGCCGCCACCGCCGACAACCGCGTGCTGTTGACCAGCTTCGAACGCGCGCAGGCAATGCTCGGCGAAGACGGCGAACTGACCGCAACAACGCGCGAAGTGCAACGCTCCACCGAGCCGGTCACGCGCGTCTTGCTCAATCCGGAGCAGCGCCGCCTGTATATCGCCGACCGCAGTGGGCGCATCACCTATGTCGATATTCGCGACCAAAGCAAGCCGCGCGTGGTGCACAGCCTCAGCGTCGTGGAAAGCGGTTTACACATCACCGCGCTGGAATTTCTCAGCGGCGGCATTTCCTTGCTGGTGGGCCTGTCGGACGGCACTATCGCACAGTGGTTTCCGGTACGCGACGCGCACGGCAATGAGTTGCTCACCAGCATTCGCCGCTTCAAAGAGGGCAACGCGGCGATCAACCTCATTGCAGCGGAATATTCGCGCAAGGGATTTCTCGCCACCGATGCCGCCGGCAACCTCGGCCTGTACCACAGCACTGCACATCGCACCTTATTGGTAGAACCCGCCGCCACCACTGCGTTGACGCATATTGCGATGGCACCGCGCGCGAATGCCTTGCTCGCGGAAGATTCCAACCAGCAAATCGCGTTCTGGAAAATTAACAACGAATACCCGGAAGTCTCCTGGTCGTCGCTGTGGAACAAAGTCTGGTACGAAAGCTACGACGAACCCAAATGGCTATGGCAATCGTCGGCGTCGACCAACACCTTCGAACCCAAATTCAGTTTTACGCCGCTGGCCTTCGGCACGCTCAAAGCGGCGTTTTATGCAATTTTAGTGGCTGTGCCTTTGTCCTTGCTGGGCGCAATCTACACCGCGCATTTCATGTCGGCGCGCATGCGTGAGGTGGTCAAACCCACGGTCGAAATCATGGGCGCCGTGCCCACGGTGGTGCTGGGTTTTCTGGCCGGATTATGGCTGGCGCCGTTTGTCGAAAAATATCTGCCAGGCGTGTTCAGCACCTTGCTGTTGGTGCCGCTCGGAGTGTTGCTGTTTGCCTATGCGTGGCGCGCGCTGCCGTTGGGGCTGCGCACCCGCGTGCACGACGGCTGGTATGCGGCGGTACTGATTCCGCTCATCATTGCCCTCACTTGGGCGGCACTCGCCTTTAGCCCGACCATGGAAGTGTGGTGGTTCGGCGGTGACATGCGCCTGTGGTTGGCCGACGAACTGGGCGTCGCGTTTGATCAACGCAACTCGCTGATCGTCGGCATTGCGATGGGCTTTGCGGTCACACCGACCATTTTCACCATTGCTGAAGATGCGATTTTCAGCGTGCCGCGCCAGCTCATCAACGGTTCACTGGCGCTGGGCGCCACCGCGTGGCAAACGCTATGGCGCGTGGTATTGCTGACCGCAAGCCCGGGCATTTTTTCCGCCGTGATGATCGGCCTGGGTCGCGCCATCGGCGAAACCATGATCGTGCTAATGGCTACCGGCAATACGCCGGTGATGGATTTTTCGGTGTTTTCCGGCATGCGCACCTTGTCGGCCAACATCGCTGTGGAAATGCCCGAGTCGGAATTAGGCAGCACGCATTACCGCTTGTTGTTCCTCGCCGCACTGGTGCTGTTCATGTTCACCTTCCTGTTTAACACCGCCGCCGAAACCGTGCGGCAACGGCTGCGCCGTAAATACAGTTCGTTGTAGGACTTCGTGATGCGTATGTGGTTTCGCAGTGGCGCACCCTGGATCTGGCTCACCGCTTCGGCAGTCAGCGTCAGTTTGATCATGGTGTTAGGTTTGTTGGGCATGATCACCTATCAGGGCATGGGCTATTTTTGGCCGCATGAAGTATTGGAATTGCAGTATCAGGAACCTGGACACGAACCCGCCCGCCTGCTCGGCGAGTTCAGCGAGCACGAGCGGGTCACCGCAACGCGCATGCGCGAGTCCGGCCTTGACGTGCCCACCGCCGTCCAAACCGTCGACCGCTTCCTGGTCAAGACCGGCAACCGCGAGCTGGCGGGTGCCGATTTTCGCTGGATCGTCGACTTAGGCATGCGCGGCCAGACCGTCCCCAACGATGTCATGGTGCTGGAGCGCCGCGAGTGGGGCAATTTCTACGGCTATTTGCGCGCCGTGAAAGAAGGCGGCACGCTGGTGGCGCAAGGCGAGGCGGCGTGGCCCGCACTACGCGAGCGCTTGCAGCGCGCGCTGGGTTTATTCGAGCGTATTCACGCCATCGAAAAAGCCGACATCGGCGCGATTAATTACGCGCTTGAAAAATTGCGTCTGGCCGAGCGCCGCCTGGAGCTGAGCCACGACAGCGATACGGCCAAACACAGCCGCATCGCTGAGCAACGCAGCGAACAACAGACGCATTACGAACAACTGCAAAAACAACTGGCCGATTTGTACCAGGAACTTGATCGTGACAGTTTAAGCGCCGAAGTTGCCGACGGCCGCGTGGTCGACGTGAAACTCGCCAAGGTCGTGCGCGTCTACCAGCCCAACTCGATGTCAATCATCGAAAAAATCGGCCACTATATGCAAAAAATCTGGGAATTCGTCTCCGCCGAACCGCGCGAAGCCAACACCGAAGGCGGCGTGTTTCCGGCCATCTTCGGCACCGTGATGCTGGTGCTCAGCATGTCGCTACTGGTCACGCCGTTCGGCGTGGTCGCCGCAGTGTATTTACGCGAATATGCTAGGCAAGGTGTGTTGACGCGCACCATTCGCATCGCAGTGAACAATCTGGCCGGCGTGCCCGCCATCGTGTACGGCGTGTTTGGCCTGGGATTTTTCGTGTATTTCCTGGGCGGCAACATCGACCAGTTGTTTTTCCCCGAAGCGCTGCCGCATCCGACCTTCGGCACCGGCGGCGTGTTGTGGTCGTCGCTGACGCTCGCCATCCTGACGCTGCCGGTGGTGATCGTCGCCACCGAAGAAGGCTTGGCGCGCATCCCGCGTTCGATCCGTGAAGGCAGCTTGGCCCTGGGCGCGACCAAACTGGAAACGCTCTGGCGCACGGTGTTGCCGATGGCAAGTCCGGCGATCATGACCGGGGTGATTTTAGCGGTGGCGCGCGCCGCCGGCGAAGTGGCGCCGCTGATGCTGGTGGGCGTGGTGAAGCTGGCGCCGTCGATGCCGGTCGACTTCAACGCGCCGTTCGTGCATCTGGACCGCAAATTCATGCACTTGGGGTTTCACATTTACGATGTCGGCTTTCAGAGTCCTAACGTCGAAGCCGCCCGCCCCCTGGTGTTCGCAACCGCGTTGTTGTTGGTGCTGGTGATCGTGCTGCTCAATCTGACAGCCATCAAAATTCGCAATCATCTGCGCGAAAAATATCGCGCGCTGGACGGGTAATGATCATCCTAGAAACTCCAAGTGACGGCTACAAAGCATAAACAAGTGTACGCAGGTATTGATATTTTTAGTTTTTACAACTGAGGTTTCTAGGATCATGGCAACTCTCACACACGGGCTGGACGCTTCCATTCTTGATCGTTCGATCCAGCCGACCAAACTGAGCGATCTGCACAAGAGCATTGAGGTCAGCAATCTCAATCTTTATTACGGCAGCAAGCAGGCGTTGAAAAATGTCAACATGGTGCTACCGCGCCACCGCGTGTCGGCGTTTATCGGTCCCAGCGGCTGCGGTAAATCGACTTTGCTGCGCTGCTTCAACCGCATGAACGATCTGGTCGACGGGGTGCGCATCGAAGGCAAAATCGCGCTCGAAGGCCAGGATATTCATGCGCGCTCGGTCAATGTCGCCGACTTGCGCCAGCGCGTCGGCATGGTGTTTCAAAAGCCCAACCCGTTTCCCAAATCGATTTATGAAAACGTCGCTTACGGCTTGCGCATTCAGGGCGTGTCGAAACGCCGCGTGCTGGACGAAGCGGTCGAAAACGCATTGCGCGGTTCCGCGCTGTGGGACGAAGTCAAAGAACGCCTGCACGACAATGCCTTGAGCTTGTCAGGCGGCCAGCAGCAACGCTTGGTGATTGCGCGCGCCATCGCCATCGAACCCGAAGTGCTGCTGCTCGACGAACCGGCCTCGGCACTCGACCCGCTCTCGACGCTTAAAATTGAAGAGCTGATCTACGAGCTGAAATCCAAATACACCATCGTGATCGTCACCCACAACATGCAACAAGCGGCACGCGTGTCGGACTTCACCGCTTTTATGTACCTGGGCGAACTGATCGAATTCGATGCAACCGCGACGTTATTTACCAATCCGAAAAAGAAACAGACCGAAGATTACATTACGGGACGTTACGGTTAGGCGATACTGGCTATACTTAAATTTCAGGGGGTGCGGCTTGCATCCCTTCCACACGCGAGGTACGAGTTAATGGACAAACCCAACATCAGCGCGCACATCTCCCACCAATACAACGCGGAGCTCGAAGACATTCGCAGCCGCGTGCTCGCCATGGGCGGCTTAGTGGAACAACAACTCGCCCATGCGCTTATCGCCTTGGTGGAAAGCGACGTTGCAATGGCCGAACGGGTGCTGTCCAGCGACTACCAGGTGAACGCCATGGAAGTCGCCATCGACGAAGAGTGCACGCACATCATCGCCCGCCGCCAACCCACCGCCAGCGACCTGCGCTTGATCATGGCAGTGATTAAAACCATCACCGACCTGGAGCGCATCGGCGACGAGGCCGAACGCATCGGTCGCATGGCCTTGCAACTTTCCAAAGTCGGCACGCTGAAAAAGCAGTGCATGGAGCTGGAAAACATGGGTGCACAGGTGAAGAAAATCCTGCACGACTCGCTCGACGCCTTCGCGCGTAACGATCCGCAAGCGGCGCTGCAAGTTGCGCGCAGCGACCTGCAAATCGACCGCCAATACGAAAGCATCATGCGCCAGCTCATCACCTTCATGATGGAAGACCCGCGCTCGATTCCGCGCGCACTCGACGTCATTTGGTCGGCGCGCGCGCTCGAACGCATCGGCGACCGCGCGCGCAATATCTGCGAATACGTGATTTATCTGGTGAAAGGTAAAGACGTGCGCCACACCAGCCTGGAACAGATCGAACAGGAAACCCTGCGCGGCTCATGAATTCAAACATGTCAACCATCGAGCAAAATAAGCGCCTCATTACCCGCTACTTCGATGAAGTGTGGAATCAAGGCAAGCTAGAGGTTCTCAATGAGCTGATCGCTCCGAACTACATTAATCACAGCCCCGGCGCACCAAATCCCAAACCCGGACCCGAAGGTTTGAAGCCAATTGTCGAGGCATTGCGCAAGGGGATGCCGGATGTGCACTACACGATTCAAGACA
>JANLTU010000034.1:0-2021 GCA_031363085.1 Gammaproteobacteria bacterium | reverse complement strand
CACATCGTAGATATCAGACTTCGGCGCAAACTTTAGATTGTTCGGATTGTTGTACGTGTTGCTTCGTAAAGCACTCGCGTCTTTAGCAATTGATACGAACTTGAAGTTATACGTTCCATAGGCGGATAGATCTTTGGTCAGCGCCGACTCCACTTTCTGTTTGGTGGCCGTCGCAGATACTTGAATGACTATTTTGTTGATCGAATCAAATCAAATAGATCAATCGCTTCTATATTCTGTTTTTTGGTGACATTCACGTTTTCCAATTTCCAACCAAACAACGTATTAAAAAAGTCGCGGTAGAAGTTTTCCGAATGCACATGGTAGCTAAGAATGTTTAGTTGACCACGTACCCCAATGCCGACCCCGAGCGCGGTCAGCTTCTCTTGAATATAATCGAAATAACGGGACCTGTTCATAGTTCGCTATTCTTCGCTCGTTGCACCTAGCTCTGCATCCAATGGGGCAAACTCTGCACGCGGTTCAACTGCCGTTTCTAGCATCATAGTCAACGCGTAAGAAATAAATTCTTGCCACGTTGCATTCGGCACCCAAACCTCGCGCATCGGATGCGCCGAAGCTGCGTCACTCTCTGCAAGGCACAGCCGGCGATAAAGATAGATGAACGCGGATACCCGCATGTTTTTGGCGCAATGCACCCATACCTTACTCCCCTCGAAAGCCTTAAGCGCACCGCAGAACTGCAACAATTGATGCACCTCAGGCCGCTCCCACGCCACTGGAATTTGCAAGTAGGACATTCCTTCCCGCGTAACAAGCTCGGCCTCTCCGGGTAACGCGTTTGAAGATGTTGGCGGCGCTAAATTGATCACCGCATCGATTCCCAGCGCCGGCAAACGGGCAATGTCTTGCTCGGACAGTTGCCCGGAAGTCCAGAGCCAGTCGAAGACTTGATGCGTGTTTTCAGCGTCCATATGCGCTCTGCTGTGCGTCATCACCCGCAGCGAAGAAATGGCTGTCGGGCGCGACATCGTGTTATCGCAAAACCGGTCGGTAATCTTTGGCCAAACGGCGATAGCTTAGAACTGTAGTTCTATTTTATGGGAAATACGAAAGGTATTTGCCCGGCAGCTTATGACCAATTTGAGACCTTCGCGATTTTCATAAAATGAACATCGCGATCTTGATGACCGATATTCGAATGTAGTGTCGTTTTGCACGACAGGATCCTGCGTGTTCGTTTGCAAATTCCATTTTGTTCAAATACGTAGCCAGCGATAATGCAACCACTCAATCCTGAGCCCTTTCTTACATGGCCAGCGACGAAGAACGCAGCAGTTAGCTGCTGGTGAAGCGGGTATCGCGCAAACTGGGGAGCACTCCATGAACATATGCAAACGCTGCATCGTCACCGGCTGCGTACAAGGCGTCGCCTACCGCGCCGCCACGCAACACCAGGCACACGCGCTGAACCTCACCGGCTACGTCAAGAATCTCCCCGACGGCAGCGTTGAAGTCCGCGCCTGCGGAGCGGAGCGTGACATAAACTCATTATGCGCCTGGCTGTGGGAAGGCCCGCGTTTGGCGCAGGTCAGCGACGTACAATGCAGCAGCGTAGTGGATCAGGAGGCGCGTGGATTTCTCATACTCTAAGGCTGGTTAGTGTCCATGGGGTATAATCGGGGTCGGACTCCAATATAATTAGCTTAAAAGCCCGGGTTTGCGCGCTCATTCGCTGGCTGCAATTTGCGGCTACAAAAAAACCGGCCCGCGTTAGACGGGCCGGTTTATCGAACTCTACTCCACCGCGTTTTTACGCCAGCACCGCGCGCCGCTCACTCTTGCCAAAGCCCAGTTCGCCGCCGCTCACATCGACCAGGATCACATCTCCCGGCACGAATTCGCCGCTGAGGATTTTTTTCGACAGCGGATTTTCCACCGCCTGCTGGATGGCGCGTTTCAACGGACGTGCGCCGTACACTGGATCGAAACCAACGGCGCCGAGTTTATCTAACGCGGCTTCAGTGAATTCCAGATCCATCTGCCGTTCGCGCAGGCGT
>JANLTU010000019.1:0-20463 GCA_031363085.1 Gammaproteobacteria bacterium | reverse complement strand
ATGAACCGATGGCTTCCCTTTATGCGCGATACCGTCATGGCATCCGCTGGCCGCGCATGCCGCCGATTGCGCTATTTCTCTGTGGTCAACTGTGAGTGCCGGAAGAAAGGCAGACGTGCGATGACACGCGGCACAATTATTATTGGTTTCTGGATGCCCAGAAGATTTACCTGTTGCCAACCTGCCATCGTGACATGAGACGCATGCTTGGCTGGTCTCAGCATGATCAAACCGTGCAGGCACCCACACCGTAGTCCCATGGCAACCGGCGCAATTATTCGACGTCGGTAAATGCGACGTGCCCTTGCCGGAGGCAAGCGCCCCATTGTGGCAGGTGAAACACGGCATACTGGTGGTGCTGTGGTCCATCACCGCACCGACGTTGAAGCCTTGCGGCAAGTGGCAGACATCGCACTGCTCGACGGTCGGGATGTGATTGATGGGTTTACCGCGCGCGGTTTTGTTGTCGTGGCACCCCGCACATTTCCTGGGCAAGCCTTTGAATACGCCGTCGCGGTGGCAGGTTTCACACGAAAATAATCGATGCCGCCCCACTAACGGAAAGCCGGTGGCCAAGTGATCAAACTCGCCTTCCGGCGCAACAATGCCCGCGTACGACAATGTGCTCACGCCCGCGTACAGCGCGAAACCTAAACACAGCCACACCAGACACCGCTGCAGTGCAGCACGAGATCGAGAGAAGTTCATTTGGAGACCTCAAACCTATGCGCCAGCGTCAGAGTGGGTTGACTTAGGCGCAGCACCTCACGCCTGGTATGCACCGGTTTTGGACTGCAACGCCACGTGCAAATCATATGTCAACCGACCCCAGTACAGTTCCTTGTAAAACATTAGAGCCTATTCAAAAACTCACTTGCGAGGGATGCAGTACAAGGCAAAATCGAAAGCATTCACACAGATTAGGTGAGCCTTCGTAAATTCGATTTTAACGCCGCAATCCGCCCTCCAATGACATCTTGCACAGGCTCTTAAACCAATGACCTGCTTACCGCGACTGATTTAAGAGATCGTTATGTAAAGCTCTAGCCTACCGGCACGCTGCTTCAGGATTACCACTGGCAGCGATTTTCAGCCGCGATGATCACGACTGAAAGCCGCTGCCACTTCAGCCCTTCCGCTCTGCAACGCAGGCAGTGAGACTGCTCCTGAGAATAGTGAACAGGTATAAATTTGTAAGACCCACAGCCCCTACCAAAATCTTTGACGCCGAACGTTCCGTATAAAAAATTAACCTTACTGTAACATTAAGGTACCAAAACTCGGCGCCTGATTCCAGAATTTAGCTCGACCACCTTACCTTGCCACCGTAAGGTTTGCGCATTGCGCTGCACTACAAAATGTGGCTAATTTAATATGCGGCGCAAGATAAACAGACTCCGGCCCCTGGACACCTCCCACCCGCACCAAGCCATTATCGAAGCCCACCTACGCGCGCATCCATCGCCACGATCTAAAGATGCCTGCGCCAAGATCGCCGACCTCACGGGAATCCGTCGCTCGCCGACCCAGGTGAGCTTCTTTCTGCAAAGAACACGGCGGCATGAAGCGTCTCAAAACGGGCGTGTTGCCGGCCAAGGTTGATCCACTGAAGCAAGCCGAATTTAAAAAAACCCTGGAACCCAAGCTCGCCGAAGCGCAATGCGGAAAACGCGCGCTGTTCCGCGCTGTTCTTTGTTGACGCGGCCCATTTCATCTTTGGCGCGTTTGCTTGTGTGTTGTGGTGCTGGGCACGGGTGTGGATCAAAGCGCCCAGTGGCCGCGAGCGCTTTAATGCCCTTCACCGTCGTCATCGAGACCTGTCTTGCACAAACTCAGACTACTCATGGAGGCGCTACACTCTTTGCTCGCACCTAACTTTCAGACATTTGAGAAGGCGTAAATTTCAGCCGTGCTTGGTATAGCCCCACACCAAGCGCGCGCGGTGACTTTCGCCCAGCAGCGAGTCCAGGTGGCTGGGACGCAATTCCATTTGAAATTGGCTGGGTCGCAGTTAGGAGCGATGACCAGCGTAGATTGGGCTAGTCATCGCAGTGCCGATCCGTGTAGCAGCTCCCTCAAACGAAACGGCCACCGCCGTCGATATGCAATACTTCGCCATTCATGTAGCCGTTGCTGAGCAAGAAGGTGATAGCCTCTCCGACTTCATCAGCGCGTCCGACGCGGCCGCCGGGCAATTTCTCAGCAGCTTGCTTCAATACGGCCGCCCGGCCTTCCGGCCCGAAGGCGTCGAACAGCGGCGTTTCGACAAAGCCGGGCGAGATGACGTTGAAGCGGATGGGCTTGAGCTCGAGAGCAAGCGAGCGTGCAAGCGCCTCCACACCTCGGACGGCTGTCGAAATGACGGATGTGCCGTTATTCGAGGGGCGGTCTGAAAACTGCCCACCCATCAATACGATCGAGCCCGTCGGCGGGAGTAGCGGTAGGGCGGCCTTGATGGCGTAAAGGGGTCCAGCAATACGCTCGCGGACTGCAATCAGCAAATAATCTGGATCCGTGTCGACCAAGCGACCGACCAGCAGGCTGCCTGCGGTGATGACAATATGGTCGACTCGCGTCATACCCTCAAAAACTGCTTCGACACTTTTTCTATCGGCGATCTCGGCAACCGCCGTCCGAGCACCCCCAATGTCGCGTGCTGCACTTTCCAACTTAGCGAGGGTTCGACCTACGAGAGTGATAGTTGCCCCTTTCGTTTTCGCTGCCGCAGCCGTTGCTAGGCCAATACCACTACTTCCGCCGAACACAATGATATGTGCACCGTAAAGAGATGTTTGTTTTGTCGCGTTCATTCGATTTCCTTGTGAAGGCTGGTGAAACTAGACGAACGCTATACTATTCCATTAGACTTAAGACCACGCCGGAATTGAATATACCTTATGCCATAGGGGAATGACTTGGATTCACTTCAGTCTATGCGGCTATTCACGCGCGCTGTCGAGTTGGGTAGTTTTTCAGCCGTCGCTCGTGAAGAAAATACTGGCCAGCCGACGGTGAGCAAAGTCATTGCCGCGTTGGAACGTAGCCTAGGGGTCAGGTTACTCGAAAGAACAACAACAAGTTTGACGCCGACAGAGGAAGGAAGGCGGTTTTACGAGCGAAGCAAGCGAGTGATCGAGGAGTACGCCGATGCTGTAACTGATGTACGTGGGCAGATGCAACGATTTGTCGGAACGCTGCTCGTAAGTGCGCCGATGGGTCTGGGCGAGTTAAGACTCAACCTACTGATCCTCGAGTTCTTAACGAAATACCCTGAGATCGACATCGAGTTGATCCTCAATGACCGTGTGGTTGATCTGGTCGAAGAGGGTGTCGACGTAGCCATACGGCTCGGAGGTAACCTCCCGCCCAATGTTATCGCGCGCAACATAGCCTCATCGCCGAGGGTATTGGTGGCAACGTCCGAGTACGTCAAGCGGGCACCAAAGGTCCGAGGGCCAGAAGATTTAAGGGAGCATGAGTATATTCGCTTTGGCGGGATGGCCGTCGCAAGTCACCTTGAATTTACGAAAGGAATCGAAAACGTACGCGTCTCCGTCAAAGGACGTTATCGCGTTAACAGCTCGTTGGCGCTACGCCAGTGCTTTCTCGAGGGAATAGGGTTGGGAACTGCCCCAGCGTGGCTTGTTCAGGACCTAATCGACGACGGTGATTTGGTCCATCTACTCCCCAAATGGAAGATGGCGTCCCAGCCGGTTCACCTTGTATATCCGTCGCGGAGATATCAACCGCTGAGAACGCGGGCTTTTCTGCAGTTTATGGCCGAAAAAATATTAGGCCTTCCCGGCTTCCAAGCGCCAGAGACACAGTGAGTGATGTTGTCGCCCCTGTAGAGGTGGATAATTTCTGTATTTACGCATTTTGTTTTCGAAACCGGGTCAGGCTTGCGTAATTGCATTTCAACCTTCGCTCAATTTGCAGCCGGCAGCAACGAGTATTGCTCAGCCCGAAAACAACAATCGTCCCTCGCGGAGCTGTTACGGTTACAGGCGCTGCCGACGATTTACGCGAAGACAGCGTCGAGGGTTTTGGTGTCCAATACCCGCTCGCTCCACTGTTCCAATTCAGTTTGCCGGGCATTCTCGATCTGTTCGTCGATCCGCGCGGGCAGCGGGCCAAAGCGACGCGTCAACTGTTTGCGTAGCAAATTCGCCATGCCCATACGCATTCCGAGCACCGTTTCCTTGAGAAGCTCGCTATCGAAAGCGGTGCTTTCTATCCGCTTGATGTGGTTCACCAACATTGCAATGATCTCGGGAAAATCTGGCAGGTCTTCATCTGCAATCGCAGTCGAGGTCGCCGACGTCGAGAATGTTGATCGTCTGCCCTCGCAGCGTCATTTGCAGCGGCGGACGTGGATTGTGTGCCGACACTATGATGGTGGCACTCAAACACCGACTCCAGCAACCCCGCATCGAGAATGTTCTCGCTGAAGGAGCACAGGAAGTGCGACGACCCCCGAGTAGCCGTAGGAGCCGGGGGTTTTGTCGGAGTCCGCGCGTGAGCGCGGGTGTAGACAAAACACAAGGCATACGACACGGCGTAGAGTCATTTGTGGCAGTCATGGCGCGCCGCTGTGTGGCGTGTCGTGACGGACGCAGGACGGCTCGGGCTGCCGCAGGCATACTCGCCGCCGAGCGCAGGCGTTTTGGGACTTGGATGTCCCAAAAATGTATACCGAGCACGGCGGCGCAATCGCCAGTATTCGAGTTGTTCGTTCATGGGCGAGGCGTCAGTTGCTACTCAGGTAACTCTTGGCTTCCTCGCCGGGGTTCGTCAAGCCGGCAACCCGCCATGCGTTCAGGCAGGTGTGAAACAGGTCGTGTACCCAGAAGCGCCCGTGGCCCAGGTCGTGACAGATATTTTGCATTGCGGGTGCGACACCGAATTGTTGGTAGTACGCGCGCAGTGCGTAGATGATTTTCCAGTGCTCGTCGGTCAACACGCCGACGTCGTTACGGTAGGCGATCTCCTGCGCAAGCTCCACGCTCCAGATGCCGGCGTCGTTCAACAAGCCATCATCGTCGAATTGCGGGATCGTGAGTTTAGCGGTCGAAATATTCATGGCACACCTCGCGGTGAAGGGTCGCGTGTGCGACGGGGCGCGGCGCTCTGCAGTCGTCGCGGTGCATATTAAAATCATACGCCGGGTGCATTGCCCTGCAACACTACACGAAGTGAGCAAATGCAAATGGGCGAAGAATCGGTTGCCAAAGCAAGCATGCTGGTTTGACCTTTGCACTGATCGCACGACTCGGCTTGACCCGATGGAACAGAACGACGAATATTTGGTCGTACTTGTCAGCCTTGATTGAAAGCAGGTGGGTTGCGCGACGGAACAGCGCCGCGCTCGAATGAGTTGATCACTACGTACGGAGAGCACTCGCATGAAAACAAGTTTGATCACAACGGCGGCCATCGCAGCCGTAATGATGTTGTCCGCTACCGCATTTGCCGGCGGCGAAAACTGCCCATCCAAAAGCGGCGCGCACAAAGATATGTCCGCAGCGGTAAGCAAAGACGATATGGATCACCACGGCTGGGTCGCGTCGCAAGAGGCCGTCACGGCCGAACCTGCGGCAACCTCAGGCGCAGAAGCGAAACAGGAGACTCCGGCGCAAACACCGCAAGGAGTATTAAAAATCTAGCACGCCGCACACACCAGACACAGAGGGCCTCGCGCCCTCTGTGTTTTCGGTCTGGACGAGTTAGAGAGACAGGCCGGTTTTGCACTACCGCGTGGTCTGCGGAGCCGAAAAATCATTGCATGTAACTCCCGGCGATCATTCCTATCGCGGCCGAAGTGCGGCTGCCTTAGGCTATCCAACACACACTTCAACAGGGATCGATGCGGTGAACCCCTCTGGAAATTCTGGCTCCTCGCCCTTGCTGGTGTGGGATTTACCGACGCGGATTTTTCATTGGCTGCTGGCGCTCACCTTCAGCGGCGCGTTCCTCACATTTGACGACAACCGCTACCTTTACGCCCATGTCTATTGCGGCTACGCGCTGCTTGCGCTGCTGCTGTTTCGTTTCTTCTGGGGTGTCGTGGGCACGCATTACGCGCGCTTTCGCACCTTTGCGCACGACTGGCCGTCCGTGTATGCGTATCTGCAAGGGCTGTTGTCCGGGAGTGCGGCACGCCATATCGGCCATAATCCTATCGGTGGCTGGGCGATTTTTTTGATGCTGGCCCTGGGCCTGCTGGTGTCGATCACCGGGCTGCTGACGCTGGGCGGCGAAGAAGCGCATGGTCCGCTGCGGCATATTGTTAGCTACGACATCGGCATCAAGGCACGTAAAATTCACGAACTATTTGCCTGGAGCATGCTGGCGTTGGTGGGCGTGCATCTCGCCGGCGTGCTCGTCGAGAGCCTAGTGCACAAAGAAAATCTGGTCTGGGCGATGCTCAGCGGGCGCAAAGACGCCGCCGCTGATCACCCCGGTGTATCGAGTCGTGGCATGATCGGTGTCGCCATGGTGATCATCGCGTTGGG
This sequence comes from Gammaproteobacteria bacterium, assembly GCA_031363085.1. GTDB lineage: Bacteria > Pseudomonadota > Gammaproteobacteria > SG8-11 > SG8-11 > UBA6921. The sequence continues at coordinate 13,948 of JANLTU010000019.1, read as the reverse complement.
CTCGGCTGGATATTATTTTCGTGGCTACTTGGTTGAATCCGCCGCCAAGCCGTATGTCCCCTTCATCGGCCACGTGCTGCCGGACGATCCTGTCTGGCGCAAAGAATGCGGCGACTGCCACTTGGCGTTTCACCCCACCCTGCTACCGGCACGGTCCTGGCAGAAAATGATGGCGGAGCAAGACAAACACTTCGGCGAAGCACTCGGGCTGGACGACGCCACCGTAAAAGTCATCACCCGCTTCCTGGTCGACAACGCCGCCGAATCAGGATTGAGCGAGCCGGCACGTAAGATTAATGCCTCGGTCGCACCCAATGATGCACCGCAACACATCATTGAAACCCGTTACTGGAAACGCAAGCACGAGGAAATCGATGCGGCCTACTGGAAAGACCCGAAAATTAAAAGCAAGATCAATTGCGGCGCCTGCCATCTGGATGCCGAGCAAGGCATGTTCGAGGACTCCGGCATGCGCCTGCCGGCGTTGACCCGCTCAACATTATGAGAGACACCGTGCGATCCATACTTGTGCTGTTCGGCCTGCTCACAGTTGCGGATGTTTGCGCAGCATCGGTAGTGGATGATTTACTGGCGGGTTACCAAGGGAGCGGGGCTCCACTTTACGATGCGAAGTGGGCGGAAGCCAACTGGAGCAAAAAATTTCCTGCGCCCAAAGATGAACCCGGCGCCGAACGCAGTTGCAGCACCTGCCACACCACCGATTTAAAGGCCAAAGGCAAGCATGCGACCACCGGCAAGGCGATTGATCCGCTGGCGCCGTCGGTAAACAAAGAGCGGCTCACGGAAGCCAAAAACATCGAGAAATGGTTCAAGCGTAATTGCACCTGGGTTTTGGGCCGCGAATGCACACCGCAGGAGAAAGGCGGTTTTCTGCAATTTATTAGCAGCCAGTAAAGATTTTTTCCGCCGTGATCGCGGCATAACATTTCAAAGAGGATTTCACTATGCTGTTACCCCGTCGTCTATTGAAGGTTAGTCTAGGAATCGCATTAGCCGTCGGTGTTAGCGAGGCGCACAGTGCAAACGCACCGGCCGACAGTGCCGAAGCGCTACACAAAAAAGAATGCAGTACCTGCCACACCGCTTATCAGGCGTATTTCCTGCCTGCCGCATCGTGGGAAAAAATCATGGCCGGGCTCAACAAACATTTCGGCGAGAACGCCGAGCTCGGCGCCGAGGAGCAAGCCGCCATCACACAATATCTGGTGGCTAACGCGGCGGATCATGGCAAAGACAAACGCGGTGCGCGTGTGATGTCAGCGCTGTCCGGTAAAGAGACACCGCTGCGACTGACAGAAACACCCTACATCATCAAGATGCACCATGAAGTCCCCAAGAAAATATTTGTGAACAATCCCAAACTCAAAAGTTTGAGCGATTGCGGCGCCTGCCACCCCGGCGCGGCAAACGGCAACTACGATGAACACCAGGTGAAAATTCCGGGAACTAAAAACTGGGAGAAGGACTAACTTCCGCCGCGCATAAAACTCATGTCAACGTTCTGCAGGAAAAGAACATCATGACGTTGAAAAGGATACTGACCAATATCTGCTCTGATCGGTTAGCGGCAAGCCGTAATTTCTATATTGGCCTTTTGGGCTTCACCGTCAAGTACGACAGTGACTGGTATGTTCAGTTAGCTTCGCCGGAGAATCCCGAGTTTGAATTTGGAATTATTCGACGCGACCATGAGTTAGTGCCGGCGCAATATCAAACCCACCCCGGTGGCGTATACATCACCTTTGTCGTCACGAATGTTGACCAAAGCTACCAGCAGGCGCTCGCAATGGGGTTGGTGATTGTGCAGCCGCCGCGTAACGAATTTTATGGTCAGCGACGTTTTCTCACGCTGGACCCAAACGGTTGCCTGCTTGATATTTGCTCGCCATGGGAAGCCGAAACAATGGCATTGCCGTAATTTTTAATACCTGCGCCTATACGGAAGCAAATTGCCGTCTATACTGAAGCGGTCTCAACAACCCAGGGAGAAATGTCATGAAGCGAGTTCAAGTTGCTGCATTGTGTTTGTTTGCGTCCGCGCTGGTCGCGGTTCCCGTTGTGTTTGCCGCCGACGTATCGGACGCCACCACCAAGACCATGGCGGAAATCATGATCAATGTGCGTCATTACGCCAACGACACCGATAAGGAAAAGCTGAAGAAAATAGCCGCAGACACGACTGTACCGGCACACGAGCGCGCTATCGCGACCGCCATCCTTAACCTTGAGCACCACGCCGCCGATACCGACAAGGCCACGCTGGATGCCATCATCAAAGATGCGGCCGCACCGCAGCCGGTGAAAGACCTCGCCAGCGTCGTGGTCGGTCTTAACCACAAGCCGTCGGATGCAGATGTCGCGAAACTGAAGGCGATTGCGAAGTAAATTCCAGATGTCCTCCCCTCCCCTGCTGTGGGGGAGGAATTTCTAAAACTGTCTACACCCACTCCCAGGCAACGTCGACCAGCTCGATGTCGCGTACTTCCAGCATAAACTGCTGCACCGCATTGATCTCACGCTCAAGCGGCGCGCGCTCGTTGCCAAGCATCACCACGCCGATGGCGCAGCGCTGCCACTCTTCCAGATAGCCGATCTCGGCCACCGCTGCGTTGAAGCGTGCGCGCAACCGACCTTTCACGCTGCCGACCACACGGCGTTTGTCTTTGAGCGAAGCAGCGTGGTGAACGAGAAATTCGATATTGACCAGCGCGATGTGCATGGTCGTATCGATAGCGCCGGACATGACCTTTTCGCGCAGTGTCTGCCGCATGTTACTGGCTGTCGTATTCGGTGTATTTTTTAGACGAGCCACGCACCTTATCGGCCGGGTATTTATGCGCGTTCAAGTCGATTTTGTGCGCGGCGGCGGCGAGCAAGTCAACCTTCAATTTGTCAGCAAGCCGCAGCAAATACAAGAATACGTCGGCTAATTCCTGCTCGACCGCGCGCAATTTTTCGTCCGGCAAGTGCGCGCTTTGCGCCTCGGTGAGCCACTGGAAATGCTCGACCAACTCCGCAGCTTCGGCAATCAATGCCATGGCGAGATTCTTGGGCGAATGAAACTGCTCCCAATCACGCTCGTGCGCGAATTCGCGCAAGCGCTGTTGCAGGGACTCCAGAGCTTGGGCGTTGGCTGCGACCATAGTTCTCAGTGCGCCTTTTCTTCAACAGGCGCTGCATCGCCCCCGCCGTGACCATGGCCGCCATCCGCGACGCGATCCATGATTGCAAACAGCACGCCCGATGAAACCAGCACGACGTGAATAATGACTTTCCACAGCAAGGATTTGTCGGCGGGTGTCCACGTCCAATTGGTGGCTGCGGGTACCGCACCGGCAGCGGTAGCAACCACCATGGCGTCCAATTGTGCGCCGATATTCACGAAGGCTTTCAACAATTCAATCGCTGAAATGGCAACAATCGACGCGATCACTTTCATTTTCAAACCGGAGAAATCGACCTTGCCCATCCAGTCCGGCCGATCCTCATGCCCTGCGGTATCGATTTTGGAAACGAAGTTTTCGTAACCGCTAAAAACAATAATCAACAGCAGGTTGGCGACCAGCGACATATCGACCAAGGTCAGAATCGCCAACACCACATCGGACTCGGAACTGTCCAGCGTATGCGGGATCAGGTGCACAAATTCCTGGAAAAATTTGACCAGCAAAATCACCATGGCCACCATCAAGCCCAAGTAAAATGGCGCCAACAGCCAACGGCTGTTGAATATCCAGACTTCTAAAAAGTGTTCAATTGATTTCATGTTCGAACCCAGCTCCATGCGTTTAGGCAGGCGCTATTATCGGGGCATTATCTGAACTTGCAAGTCTTCCGCAGGTTTCTTCAGTGACGCTTAAACCTGAGGGGCGCGCACAGTCTCTTCCGCTGCAAGGGATCATTTGGGCAACGCTGGGCTTTCCAAGAACGAAACGTGGGCACGAAAGCTCTTCGAGAAGGCAACATTACCCACTCTTATTTACCGCAGAGCCTTTTAAATTTATTCGGGTTTATTGCGCCGCAAGCCGCGCTCGTCGGATTCTTTTTGTTCCACGCGTTGCGCGTCGCGCTGCTCTTGCGTCACATAACGTGCGCGCATGTTGTCCAGCGCCCGGGTACGCACATGCTTTTCCATCCAATGCGCTTTTTGCTGTTCCAGTTCGTATTGCGCCACCTGCACCAGTTGCTCTTGTTGCTCCACCGCCAAGTCGAGTTTTTGCAGGAAATTACGGTAGCTGCGCAACTGCTGCGCACTCATGCCGCTGCGGCCACGCGCTTGGTAATTTTCGAGATATTCCGCGCGGTAACGACACACTTCCGCCAAGCGTTGCTCGCGCTCCTGCAACACCCGTTGACTGCCGGCAAAGGCACGCGCCGCTTCACGTTCGCGATTCTGCGCGACTTTAACGATGGGTTTGACACGATCCGATTTGGTCATGGGCAACGACAAAGCATCGACGTTTTATGAAACCTACCGATACCGATGCAAGCGCCGTTCCGCAAATTAAATGCTGGATTTAGGGAGTGCGCTTGACACAAGCACCCGTTAAAAATTCACCAAGTTCCGTTTCTAGCTTGCCGTCTGCACGCGGTATTGTGGCACTTCGATCACCTTCGGTTTGCCTATGTGGTAGCCCTGCGCGCAGTCAACGCCGATTTCGCGCAGCAGCACCAGACTGGGTTCGTTTTCCACAAACTCGGCCACCGTTTTCTTGCCGACGGCATGCGTAACTTCGTTCATGGACTTCACCATGGCGCGATGCAATGCATTGGTTTCGATGTTTTTGACGAACGACCCATCGATCTTGACATAATCGACTGGCAGGTCTTTCAAGTAGGCAAACGACGAATAACCCACGCCAAAATCATCCAGCGCGGTGAGGCACCCCAGGGCGCGCAGTTGCTCCATAAATTGCACCGCCGTGCTCAGATTGCCGATGGCTACGTTTTCGGTGATCTCGAAGGTGATGGAGTCGGGCTCGACGCTATGACGCACCAGCAATTCCTTGATAAAACTCAGCAAGCCGGCGTCGCACACCGCCTTGGCGGACAGATTCACCGAGTAGCGCAGCAACGGCGTGTTTTTACGCAAGCTCGCCAACGAAGCCACCGCGTGTTCAATGACCCAGCGATCAATTTCCAGCATCAATCCAAAGCGTTCTGCCGACGGTAAAAATCCGGCCGGCATGACCAATTCATCGCGCTCGCCACGCAGGCGCAACAACACTTCGTAACTGGATACGATCAACGTGTCGGTGTACACAATCGGTTGGCACGCCAGCACGAAACGATCCGTTTCAATGGCCTGCTTGATACGCCGCGCCCAGCCCATGTCGGCATGCATACTGGTCATGTTTTCTTTGTCGTCGCTCCGGTACACATGCACGGCATTGCGGCCGGCACGTTTGGCGATGTGGCAGGCGACATCGGCACGCGCGAGCAATTCTTCCTTATTTTTAACATCCGGCGTAAACATGGCCACGCCAATGGTGCAACCCACATCAATGGCCTTGGTTTCGTACTTGAAGATGTAGTCGGCCAATTGCAATCGATAAAACTCCGCCACCTGATCCGCCTGCGGCAGGTCCACGTCGTACAGCAGCAAGGCGAATTCGTCGCCACCCAGCCGCGCCAGCAAATCGCTCTTGCGCAAGCGTTTTTGCAGCATCTGCGTCACCTCGATCAGTACCTTGTCGCCGGCCAGATGACCTAACGTGTCATTGACGAATTTAAAATTGTCGAGATCGATGTAGAGCAACGCGTGCTGCAGGCCGCCGCGCTTGCGTGCCGACCGCCCCACGGCGCGCTCCAATTCGTCCATGAAATATTGCCGGTTGTACAAGCCGGTGAGCGAGTCGTGTTCGGCCAGATGCTTCAGATGCTGCAACATCGCCTGGCGCTCACTGATGTCTTCGACGATGGCGACAAACAAGCGGCGGTCGTCAACGCGTAATTCGCTCAAATTGATCGACAACGGAAAGACACTGCCCAATTTGCGTTTGGCGGACACCACCGTGCTGAAGCGCAGCGCGCCCTTGAGTGGATCAACACCGTATAACCGGCGCACGAACTGCGCATTGTCTTCGCCGGCGTTGTCGGCCAGCAATATTTGCAGGTCGCGCCCGAGCACCTCGTCGGTCTGGTAGCCGAACAGTGTTTGCGCGGCATTGTTAAATGTCTCGATACGGCGCTCGTCGCTTAAGGTGATGATGCCTTCGCCGGCATTGTCGAGGATCGACTCCAGGCGTTTCTGGCGCGACTCGACGTGTTTTTGCATGCGCGCAAACGCGCTGACCAGGGTGCGGGTTTCTTCGGAATGGAGCTTGATCAGCGGGGTATACGTCACATCCTGGCCGTAGTCATCCAGCGCTTGCGCGACCTGCAACATCGGGCGGCGCACGACGTATTCGAACAACAGATAACCAAGCACCAGCACCGCGTAACCGAACAGACTGAACAACCAGATAAAACGCGACAAGGAGCCGGTTGTTTCCACCAACTCGAAGATGTTGGCGTCGCTTTGCTGTTGAATCGCGTTTTCAATACCGTTGATATCCCGCCAAGCTTGCTCCAACTGCGGACGGATCACCTCGCGCATGATCGGAATATCGGCGCGCCAGTTTTCAGAAAGGTAGATTTTCGCGACCTCTTGAAAGTCGAGCTCGTAGCGCTCCAGCGCCGTGCGCATGGCCACCAACGACTCCTCTTGTTGCAAGCCCAATTGGCCGCGCGCTGCGTAAACTTTCAGTTTATTCAGTTGCAATTCCACGATTTCAGCAAACATGCGCCGGTTATTTTCATTTAATTGCATGCTTTTTTGCGGCTCGCCGAACGCACCCGCACGATTGGCGATGAAGATACGCACCGAACTGACCTGCTGCACCCAGGCGTATTTCGCTTCATCGATGATATCGAGAATCTCACGTTGTCCCGGCCGGTCAAGCGCACCCTCAGCCTCCAAAACGGCAAGCTCCGCTGCCTGCATGAAGATCACATTGGTGGGATACATCTTTTCAGTCAAGATCGGCATGCCGGGGTAGAACGTCCCGGTGTCGCTCATCACGACCAACAATTTATGCACTTCGGATTGCAGGCGACGCAAATCGGTTTCGAGGGTGTGCACCAGCTCGGCAACCGCGTCGATTTGTTGCGCAACCGGTGTGTTGAGCAAGCCGGCGGTTTGAAACACCACATTGCTGCTTAATGCCAAGACTCGCTCATGTTGTTGCTTGTCTTGCAAAATTGAATATTGGTAAATTGCCTGCTCGTAGCCCTGCATGGACGCGCGCAGGTTGTGCAACGCGGTTTCGATCTGCTGGCTGGCCGAGATCGATGCCAAACTCTTTTTCGATGCGCCGTCGACGATGTGGCGGGCGTACAGCATCGCCGCCGCGATCAAGATCGCCAGGATCAAGGCGATCAAAGCAACGCGCTGCGTGAAACTGCCAAACTTGAGCTTCATCGACACGTGGTCTCGTTGCGTGTGGTGGAGCAGTGCTCGTAATAGACCTATCTCCTCAGAGGTATCGACTCGCATCCACGCGTTCTTGAATAGTGGTCGTTGCGATGCCGTGCGACAATTCGGGCATTGCAAACCTTTTAGGAGCCGCCCGTGAACCAAACCTCATTGACTCAAGAAGAACGTATTTTGCGCATGATGAAACGCGTGTTGACCGACATTGCCAAAGACACGCATACCCCGCCGGGGATGAAACACGTGTTGTCGCCCAACACCGTCGAAGGCATACGCGAATGCCTGGGCTTGATCACCGCGCGCGAAGCGGAACTGGCGAACGAAACCGGTCGCGCCAAGGCGGACCGCCCCCATTTTGTGGACGAGCCGAAACGCACCCAGGTCGTGAAACTGCACAGCGTCAAACGCAAGTCCGACGACGGCAAATAAAGACGCTTAGCCTGTAACTTCATTAATTAAGGACTACCCATGGTTACCGAACTGACTCTCGAAACATTTCACGATGCGATTGAAAACAACAACACCGTCATCGTTGATTTCTGGGCCCCTTGGTGCGGCCCGTGCCGGTCGTTTGCACCGACTTTCGAACAAACCGCGACCGAGCATCCGACCATCACCTTCACAAAAGTCAATACCGAGGACCAGCAGGAGCTCGCCGGTCAGTTTGACATCCGCTCGATTCCAACCTTGATGGTGTTCCGCGAACAAATCCTGCTGTACTCCCAGCCGGGCGCGCTACCCAAATCGCAATTGGAGCAACTCATTGCCCAGATACAAGCCCTGGACATGGACAATGTGCGTAGCGAGATCGCCGCGCAACAAACGCAAGGCGCGCAGGCGTAGCAATGATGGCTTGGCTGGACAGAATTCCGCTTTACCTGCTCATCATCGTTGCGCTGACGCTCGGCTTGGCGCCGTTCGTACCCCAGCCGCACCTGCTGGAAAAATTGCAGATGTTGATGGCCGGTACACTGACGCGGCCGCTCGATATTTTCGATCTGTTTTTACATGGCACGCCGTTTGTTTTGCTGCTGTTGAAGCTGCTGCGCAAATACACGCTGAACACCACACCGACTCCGTAATTATCCCAATAGCACACGCAGCTCGAATCGGCATACTTCGAACCACCGTAAACCATACCCTGACCGCCACCGACCGCATCCATGCCGTCGTGGCGGTGCGCTGTTGATCGCGCCGCAACCTTGCCGATAGCACAGGGCATGGCGCGCCTGTTTCAAGCACATCACCACGTCGAGGAGGCGCATTATGAATTTGGCTCAATTCCATATCCTCAGCCTCACGGTTGTATTCTGCGCGTGCTTATTTAATCGAGCGGACGCCACTGATTTGCGCGGTGCCATGCTCGCCAATCCCTGCGCCGGCTGTCACGGCATGGACGGCGTGAGCCCGGGCAGCATTCCGTCCATCAACCAGCTCAGCGCCGACGCCCTCGTCGCGGCACTCAAGGCGTTTAAATCCGGCGAGCGCCCGGGTACCGTGATGGACCGCATCGCCAAGGGTTATACCGACGACGAGATCCAGCGCATTGCGGATTATTTCCAGCCGCCGAAACAAAACATCAAGCCCTGACCCGGAGCGCCCGCATGCACCACTTCACTCGCCGTGATTTTCTCAAATATGCCGGCGCGCTGTCGGCGTTGGGTGCCTCCGGCTGCGCATCGTTAAGCAGCGCAAGTGGCCCGCACATCGTGGTGGTCGGCGGCGGTTTCGGCGGCGCCACCTGCGCGAAATATTTACGCAAACTGGCCGGACCCGCCATTGCCATCACCTTAGTCGAGAAAAACCGCCAGTACGTCACCTGCCCGTTCAGCAACACCGTGATCGGCGGCCTGCGCACGCTCGACAGCCTGACGCATAACTACGACGCGCTTGCCAAGAAGTACAACATCGAAGTGGTGTACGACAGTGTCACGCGCGTGGATGGCGCCGCAAAAAGCGTCAGTTTGCAAAGCGGGGGAAAATTGAGCTACGCGCGACTGGTTATTGCACCCGGCATCGATTTCAAGTGGGACGTGATTGAAGGCTACGACGCAGCTGCCAGCGAAATCCTGCCGCACGCGTGGAAGGCCGGTGCACAGACCACGCTGCTACGCAAACAACTGGTGGATATGCCCGACGGCGGCGTCGTGCTGATCGCCGCACCGGCTGATCCGTTCCGTTGCCCGCCTGGCCCGTACGAACGCGCCAGCCTGATCGCCAATTACTTAAAGCAGAACAAACCGAAATCCAAAATCCTGATCCTGGATGCCAAAGACAAGTTCTCTAAACAACCGCTGTTTCAGGATGCCTGGGATGAACTCTACGGCGGCATGATCGAATGGGTGCCCGGCTCGCAGGGCGGCAAGGTGACGCGCGTTGATGTCAAGACCCGTAGCGTATACGCGGACAACAGCACGCATAAAGCTGCTGTCGTCAACGTGATCCCACCACAAAAAGCCGGTGCCTTGGCGCACACGGCGGGCCTTGCCAATGAGACCGGCTGGTGCCCGGTGGACGCGCGCACGTTTGAGTCGAAGCTGCAGCCGAACATTCACGTCATTGGCGATGCGTGCCTGGGCGGCAAGATGCCCAAGTCCGGTTATTCGGCGCACAGTCAGGCCAAAGTGTGCGCGGCGCAAATCGCCGCGCTGCTGCTCGATCAGCCGCCGCTCGATCCTTCCTGGATCAACACCTGCTACAGCTTGATCGCGCCCGACTACGGCATCACCGTCGCCGCCGTGTATCGCGCAACGCCGGAAGGGATCGTTGATGTAGCCGGCGCCGGTGGCGTCAGTCCGCGCGAAGCGCCGCGTTCGCTGCGCGCCGCCGAAGCGAACTACGCCGACGGCTGGTATAAATCGGTGACCGCCGATACCTTCAGTTGAGTGTCGCTCCAGTTCAGCAACGGGACGCCGAAAACTAAGAGCCTGCGGAAGTGACGACTTGATCGTGGTTCCTGACCAGCCGCTTCTTGGTATCGTTCACCAACCGCGTTAAAGTAACCCCCTTCACTCAACCGCCGTTTTTTAGGTTAATCATGGCCGTAAAAAAAGGGACTCCTGCGGCGCAGGTGAGCAACAGCGCCCCCCCCCGTGGGCACCGAGCCACACGCACACCGTCAAAAAAAATCCGTCTCCGTCAACTGCTGCCAGAATCCCCACCCTATGGCTCCGTGCTGCTGATTTCCGCCGCAACGCTGTCTTATGAAATCCTGCTCACGCGCCTGTTGTCGATTGTGCAGTGGCAACATTTTGCCTTCATGATGCTGAGTCTTGCGCTGCTGGGTTTGGGTGCCGGCGGCATGTTTATCGCCTTTACGCGGCGCTGGCTGCTGCCACGTTTCGCCAACACCTATATCATCTTGCTGGTGTTGTTCGGCCTGACTGCGGTCGCAGGCTTTATCGCGGTCGAACAAATACCGTTCAATCTCGAAGACGTGCTGCACGACGGCAAGCAATCGTTGGTGTTGCTGGTAATTTGTTCGCTGCTGGCCTTGCCGTTTTTTTTCTCGGCAAGCGCACTGGCGCTGTGTTTCGTGTTATTCCACACCGACGCAGTGCGTGTACACACCGCCACGGCCATGGGCGCAGGTGCCGGTACTTTACTTATTTTCGCGCTGTTGTTTACGGTGGTTCCGGACAACGCATTGCGCAGCGTCGGTGCATTGGGTCTGGCGGCGGCGGCACTGGCTTGGTGGGAATTACGCGTTGATCCGCGCTTTGGCGGAGCAATTTTCGCGCTGATGGGCATTGCCGTGATCTTGCTGCCCGGGCGCTGGACAGAACTGCAAATCACACCGAATAAGAGCCTGCCGCAAGCCTTGCAAGTCGGCGGCGCGCAACTGGTCGGCGAGCGCTCCGGCCCCCTGGGTTTGGTGAGCGTGGTCGAGAATACGTTGATCCCGTGGCGTTATGCGCCGGGCTTAAGCTTGCTCGCCACGCATGAACCACCGGAACAGGTCGGCGTGTTCACCGATGGCGACGCACTGACCGTGATTACCCGCCCCAGTAAAAACCCGGCGGACATGGATTACCTCGATCAAACCACTTCGGCACTGCCGTATCGATTACGCACCTTGCAACACGTGCTGGTGGTGGGTGCCGGCGGCGGCAATGACGTATTACAAGCGCGCATACACAACGTGCCGCTGATCGACGCAGTTGAAATCAATCCGCAAATTGCGGCACTGGTGCACGGCGACTACGGCGCACTGTCGGGCGGGCTGTATGATTCAGCCGACATTAAACTGCACGTTGCCGAACCGCGTGGCTTCATCGCCGCCAGCGACCAGCATTACGACCTGATTCAAATCCCGCTGCTCAATCCGGTCGCGGCCACCTCGAGTGGGCGTTACGTATTGGGTGAAAATTACCTCTACACCGTAGAAGCAATACGTGAGTATCTCGCGCATTTGGAACCTTCGGGTTACTTGGCCATCACACGCTGGATCAACGTGCCGCCGCGTGACACTTTAAAATTGCTGGCAACGGCGGCAGCGGCGTTGGAACACAGCGGCATCCGCGCTCCGGCCGAACAACTGTTTTTGCTACGCAGCAGCCAGACGGCAACCTTGGTCATAAAAAACAGTCCATACAGCGCGGCAGAAATCGCCACCTTGCAAGCGTACTGCCGTCAGTACAAATTCGAACTGGGATATTACCCCGGCATGCAGGAGGAAGACGCCCATCTGTTCAACATCACGGATCGCGCCTATTTTTTCGCGGGCGCCCAAGCCCTGTTAGGCGAACGGCGCGCGGCGTTTATGGATCGCTACAAATACAATCTGGAACCCGCCACGGATGACCGCCCGTATTTTTTCCATTTCTTCAAATGGAAAAGCCTCAACGAAATGTTGGCACCGCACGACACCGCCGGCATGGCACTGATGGAATGGGGCTACTTGGTGCTGGTCGCGACATTTATTGTTACCGCCGCAGCCAGCCTGTTCATTATTTTTCTGCCGCTGTTGTTCGCACGCGACATGTTGCGCGATGTGCCGCGCAATCCCAATCTGGGGCGCGTGATGTGGTATTTCCTGTTCATCGGCGGCGCATCCACACTGCTGCAAATGGCGCTGATCCAGAAATTCATGCTGCTGCTGTACCACCCGGTCTACACCCTGGTGGTGGTGCTGACCACAATATTTATTTTCGGCGGTTTTGGCAGTATGTTGGTGCAACGTTTCACCGACGCGCGCTACCATCCTACGACCGCGATCTGGGCCATCGCCATCATCGCCGCACTCTGTTTGCTATACGTCAACATCCTCGATCCGTTGTTCAGCGCCGCAGTGTCTTTTTCACCGGAAGGCAAAGCCCTGCTGACGCTGGTGCTCATCGCGCCGGTGGCCTTTTGCATGGGCTTGCTGCTGCCGCTCGCACTGGACATGCTTGGCGGGGACATGCCTGCCGTGTTGCCGTGGGCCATCAGTGTAAATCACTGCGCCGCCGTGTTCAGCGCTGCGGGTACCATGCTGCTCGCCATGCACGTCGGATTTACGCTGGTATTCGTGATTGGGCTCTTACTCTACGGCCTGGCGTTACTGTCATTCCCAAAACCGGTACGTTGACAAAATATGTCGACAACCGCCCCACCGAACACGCAACACACGCCGATGATGCAGCAGTACCTGCGTCTTAAAGCGGAACATCCCGACATTTTGTTGTTCTATCGCATGGGCGATTTTTACGAATTGTTTTACGACGACGCACGCAAGGTGGCGCGCCTGATCGACATCACGCTCACCGCGCGCGGCCAGTCGGCGGGCGAACCGATCCCGATGGCGGGCATCCCCTACCACGCGGCGGATCAATATCTGGCGCGGCTGGTCAGGCTCGGCGAGTCGGTCGCGATCTGCGAGCAGGTCGGCGATCCAGCCACGTCGAAAGGTCCGGTGGAACGCAAAGTTGTGCGCGTGGTCACGCCGGGCACCGTGACCGACGAAGCACTGCTGGAAGAACGCCGCGATAATCTGCTCGCCGCGTTGCATGCGCACGGCGAGCATTATGGGCTGGCGGTACTCGATGTCGGCAGCGGCCGCTTCACCACCATGGAAATGCGCGGCGACGAAGCGCTACTGGGCGAGTTGCAACGGCTGCAACCGGCTGAATTGCTGATCGACGAGCAATGGAGCGCGCCCGCCGCCGTGCAGGCGCGCCCCGGAGTGCGTAAACAACCGCCCTGGCATTTTGAACGCGACGGCGCACGGCGTTTGCTGGTCGCGCAATTCGGCACCAAGGACTTATCCGGCTTCGGCGCCGATGAGTTGTCGGTGGCGCTCGCGGCCGCCGGCTGCCTGCTGCATTACGTGCAGGCGACGCAACGCACCGCGCTGCCGCACCTGCGCGCACTGCGTGTGGAGCGGCGCGAAGACAGTGTGATTCTCGACGCCGCGACACGCCGCAATCTGGAAATCGACACCAATCTCGCGGGCGGCAGCGAACACACTTTGGC
>JANLTU010000260.1:0-15966 GCA_031363085.1 Gammaproteobacteria bacterium | reverse complement strand
GCGTGTAATTCTCCAGGCTGTGGTTTCGTCCATTGGGACAATCCGTTGCCCGTGGTGGCCGCGCTCATTGAATATCAAGACCAAATCATCCTGGCGCGAAATACAAAGTGGCCGGGTGGAATATTCTCATTGGTGACCGGTTTTTTAGAGCGGGGAGAAACGCCAAAGCAGGCGGTTGTCAGAGAAGTAAAAGAAGAGCTTGGCCTTAGTGGCGAAGTCACGAACTTCGTGGGGCACTACCTGTTTCGTGAGATGAATCAAATCATTTTGGCCTTTTCAGTCCGTGCTACCGGCGCGCTAAAAACAAACGATGAGATCGCCGAGACCAAGCTACTATCCATCGAACAGCTAAGCGCTTACGACTTCGGGGCGCTTTATATCACCTCAGCCGTGGTAAAGGATTGGCTGGAACACGTGTCCAACAATAAATAATTCGTTACAGCCAAGGTCATTGCTGCACACCCGCTAAGTCGGAACAGCGGCTAGCCAATGCTGGCGAACTCATTCGTCGAGCGGACCCACGAAAATGAGTGAATACCAATACTATGAATTCGTTGCTGTCGATGCGCCGCTGACCGCAACGCAGATGGCCGAGTTGCGTGCGCGTTCTTCGCGTGCGGTCATCACGCCAACCAGCTTCGTCAATGAGTATCACTGGGGCGATCTGAAAGGCGATCCAAGCGACTGGATGCGGCGTTATTTCGATGCCCATATTTATGTCGCGAACTGGTGCTCGTGTTGGTTGTTGCTGCGGCTGCCCAACGATGTTTTTGATGTCAACACGCTCAACGCTTTCGCAACCCAGTCTGCGTTTACCGTGGAGCGGACAGACCGCCACTGGATACTGGGCTGGGAATTGTCGGAAGGGGACGACGACCGGTTTGGTGCCGAAGATGGGCACGGCTGGATGGGGCGGTTAGCAGCGCTGCGTGACGAACTGCTGCGCGGTGATTTGCGTCCGCTCTATCTCGGCTGGCCGGCCGGCGTGAGCACCGGAGAAGTCGAAGACGCAGCGCTCGAACTTTCGCCACCGCCGGGCTTGTCCCGGCTCACGGCCGCACAGCAGTCGCTGGTCGAGTTTCTGGAAATTGATCCGGACTTGCTGGCGGCTGCGGCCAGTGGTGATCAGCCACAGTCGGATGGAGATATTGGAGGCGAGGCGGCGATGGACATCTGGATCGCCGGTCTGCCGGAGAGCGAGGGCAGGTCGGTCATCAAGCAGCTCGTGATGGGGCGTGCCCAGCACGCCGAGCGCCAGTTGCAATCCCGCTTCCTGGCTTGGCAGCAGCAACAGCAGGCGGAGATTAAAACCCGCCCAGCGCGGCGGACGGTCGCTGCGCTCCAGGACTTGACAAAATCTGCCGCCGAAAATAGAAACCGGCAACAGGCCATACAACGCAAGCAGGCAGAAGCTGAGCAGCAAGCTGCGCGCGAGTTTTATCTGCGGCACTGGACGATTTCGAGCGCTGCTGGAAGGCGGCACACACGCGCGCGGAACGCGGTACTGCGGCTGCTTATGACGACGTGCAGCGCGCCCTCGTCGATTTGGCATTGGTTGCATCTGGATTGTGGAAAAATAAGCCATAAAAATCGAGGAGGACACATGGCAAAAGCGCGCAAAAATTGCACCGAATATTTTGATCAGTTGATCGCAGAGGCAGGGTGAGCACTGCCCACCCTGCTTTTGTTTTCGGTCTGGTTGAATAGGCGGGTTTAATAGTAGCCCCGCCTCTGTGGTTGCGCTCCTCTACCTATCGAATGCCGCTGTCGCACACCAGTGAAGCTAAGCTAAAAAATGCTTTGCCCACGGTCAGGCTGATTTCCGGACAACGCGGATAGTTGAGGGTGGTGATGTGCACGGTGTAGTCCCCAGGCGGGACGCTGACGATAAAAGCGCCCTGTATGTTGGTGACCGCGCTGCCGATCACTTGCCGGTTGAGATCAAGAATTTGTACCACAGCGCCATCGTATGGCCGCTCGCACGGGATACCCACGCGGCACACTGGAACGCTCGGTGAAAGCGTCACATGCCCGGCCACGCCCGGCCCATATCCGGGGACGACCACCCAGGCAGGTGAAGGGATAGCAGCTTCTGCGTAGGAAGAGCCTAGCGCGCCGGCGATCATCGCTACCTTTAATAACGACCAAATTTTTGTGCTGTTGATGTTAATCATGCGTCTCTCCTTTCCTTAAATTGAAATTGCGAATTGAACATGCGCAGGCGTTTGTTTACGCCACGTTTCGAGCGTACCGCCGCCGCCGTTTTGCCGGTGTTAATAATTACGATATTCACCTGTAAAAAATTCACGGACCGACACGCTCGTTGTTGTCGCGTTCCGTGCGCTGAAGAATAACGTTTTATTTTTCACGTCCAACGCGTGCCGAAAAAATCCCACGCGACATTTTGAGCCTGGCACATTGAAGCTTGCGCCATTTTGCGGCTTGAATTGTTAGCGATTTAAAGGCAGGTGCTGCTTCTTAAAGATCGCAAAAATTTCAGGAAGGCATGGTGCTTGCTACATGCACCGTGACGTCAAAGCAACGGCGTCCGAGAGCAGTCAATTGTGAAGTAGTGTGTCGGCGTTTGAATGATCGATTTCGTTGCACGTGGCAGGTGGATCAATCAATACACGCGGCACCGCATTAGTAGGTAGATAAGCATGATACGTAGCACGTTAGCAAAAATATCCGACGGGCCGCGTGGCCGTCAGAAAGCGGGTTTCATCATCGGTGGCAGCATCGGTCTTATCGCGACAGTGCTGCTTGCATTGCCAGATACACGTGCGTGGCACGAGCCCGGCCCGCGCAATACCGGACACGCCAAGCTTGCCTGTACTGCCTGTCACCGTGTGAGCCAGGGCACGTTGCGCCAGCGTGTCCAGGCGCGCGTCACGCAGCTTCTGGATGATCAGCGCCGCTCAATGAGCACCATTGGTTACACCCCCGTGGGCAATGCCGATTGCCTCGCATGTCATCTGATGAACAAAAAAGATGCGCACGCAGTGTATCGCTTCATGGAGCCGCGCTTTGCGGCGGTGCGCGCGACATTGGCGCCACAGCTTTGCATTTCATGCCACAAAGAGCATTCCGGTGTACGCGTCACGGCCGGTGGCCTTGCCTGCGCCGAATGCCACGACAAGATAGCGCTCAAGAAAGATCGTCTGGATGTGCCGCACGCAACACTGGCGGCACAACAGCGTTGGGACACCTGCCTGGGCTGCCATGATTACCACGGCAATCACGCCTTTTTAAGCCCGACCCGATTGCACGATGCAGTGGCTACGGGCCAGGTCACAACTTATTTGCGCGGCGGCGCGTCGCCGTATGGCGAAGCAGTGTTACGTGCAAAATCCACCCGCGAGGACAACGATCATGAGATCTAAGAAATTTGTTATCACTATGGCCGCCTTGGCGAACTTGGGGATCTATTTGTTCGTCGCGGCACCGCCTGCGCTGACCGATGACCATTCCACCAGCACGCGTGTGCCGATCGAGCGCGTGTTTGAAATTCTTGATCGCGAGAATCAGGTTGCACGCAAGCTGTACACCCACGAGATCGTCGGCGCTGGCAAGTCAGTGGGGCTGAAATATGACGAGCACTGGCACGATGTTGATGTGCCCGCCGGGCCGCTGCCGGCGCAATTCCTGCGCCTCACTGCGGCTGCACTCGAACGCAGCCCCGAGCATATCGGCCTGTATCTGGGTTCCGATGCGCCGATCAATCCGGCGAATTTGTTCACGGGTGCGCAGGGCGAACAATTCAAGACGCTGCGTGTTTCGCGTCGGCCGGTATCGTTTTTTGTTCCCGACACTAGCCGGTATGCATACATGTCGCCCGACGTCGCCAGCGCACCCGCCTGTTATCAATGCCACAACGCACATCCCGAAAGCCCGAAAACTGATTGGGTGTCCAATGATGTGATGGGGGCAACGACGTGGACTTATCAAACCGCCACCGTCAGCAATGAAGAAATGTGGCGCATGATCACGCAACTGCGCGCATCCATTGCCACGGCATATTCGACCTATCTCGAAAAGACCAAAGCGTTTCCAATGCCGCCCGCTATCGGAGAACATTGGCCGCGCGAGGGCTACTCCATTCCCAACGTCGATGTATTCATGGCCGAAGTCGCGATGCGTGCCTCGGCCGGAACCGTTGAGCGGATTGCGGCTTTGATGGGCGGCACCGGCCCGCAAGGAGTGCATTGATGTCAACCATTGACGCAGAAATGCTTGCGCGCTCGACCCGCGCACGAACATTTGTCGCGACACGGCAATTTATCGCCGGATTGATTGCGACCGGATTGTTAATAGTGCAACTCGCGTTCGAGATTCGTTGGGAAGCGCTTGTGACATTGCAAGCAGACACGCTGTACCAACAACTTACCGGCTTGTTGCTGGCGCTCTTCATCGCGTGGCAATTCAGTTTGGGATGGGCACGAATGCAGCCACGCACCGCCAATACCCCCATATTGCTGGTACGGCACAAATGGCAAGGGGTATGCGCGCCGCTGCTGTTTTACCTGCATTCGAGCACGTTGGGGTATGCATACACGTTGGTGTTAAGCAGCGTGTTTCTGGCCAATGGCATCTTAGGGCTGTTCAATGCCGACGTGATACGCATCAGGTCGAGACTTTATGTCGTGAGTTGGATGGTGATGCATGCTGCTCTGGCGGTGCTCACCGTGGCGCTGACGGTGTTTCATACCTGGGTCGTGCTTGCGTATTAAGGTGTGAAGTGCTTCGTTTGCAGGCGTCGCGCCGACGTATTTAAAAACTCCGTAGCTGAAGTTTGGTGATGTTGAAAAAGAAACCCCGCGCAGCTCAGCGCAGCGCGGGGAGTTTGTATTGACATTAAGCCACCGCGCCGATCCAGCGCGGTGGGTCTCATCAGAACGGTGGGAGTGCGAATCCACTCATGTTGATGTTGGCTTGAACCGTGCTCTGGCTTCCTACACCCAGCAGTTTCAACACCAGATCCGAACCATTCGGGCTGGACCAGACATTGACTTGATCCGCACCGGTATTCATGCCGTCAAGATCGCGGTCGTACCAAAAGGTTCCGGTGTTTTCATAAATGCAGCTCGTGGTTGGCGCGAAGGTGATTTCCGAGCCGCCAGTTCCCACAATAAAACCTTTGACCACAGCATCGAACTTGATGGGCTGATGCTGTGCGTAGAGCAACGGGGCGTGATTGTTGCCCGGGCCGGCCCAGTTACAGATCATGCCGTCGATGCTGCCGTCGGTCGTGCCCACGGTTTTACCGAAGCCGAAGTAGGCGTCGCCGCTGGCGGCGTCGGCAGCCACGTGCATCTGGAAGGTGCGGCTATGCGAATCGCCTTTGCCCGCTTGCCACGCGTACACATAGTCTCCTTGCAGGGTGGACGGATCGAATTTGCCCGCCAGAATCGAAAAATTATCCGCCCAGCCTAACGGAGAATTGGTAGTGTCGTAGACGACCGAAGGATCGAGCAGTTTGTAGGTGCTGGTGGCGTCGACCCCGGTGTCGAAAGCGGTCGCGGCCACAGTGCCGGCGCCGCAATAACCGCCTTCGCGTGAATTGACCACAACTCCACTGGCTGAACGTTTGTAATACAAGGTGCCGTTCATCGTGGTCTCGGTGCCGGCCAGCAGAGGCGCCGGGCCAGGGCCACCGCTATTGCAATTGCCGCCGCCGAATTGGCCTGAAACGCGGTAATTGAACAAGCCTTCATAGGCGGCATCGCTGCTGCCCGGCGTGTGGGTCAAAGTTAACGACACGTCATGCGCGGTGTCGTTCATGTCTTTGGCGCTGATGGCCAGGGTGTAGCTCCACACTTTGCCGGTTGAATCCAGGGCGAGCGTGGCGGTGTTGAAGGTCACTTTGGTCAAACCCAGCGCCGTCATATAAGACTTCAAATCCAGCGAAGTACCCGCTGTGGGGAGGGTCAAGCCGCTTTTGTTCGCAACCGCGATCATGCTGGCCAAGCCCATCAAGCCGATCAAAGTGCGGCTGCTCACACCTTTCATGCGCGCGTTGAATTCCACCGCAGCGCAGGCTTGGTCGCCTTCAAGCTCTTTCCATATGCCCAGGTCACCGGAGGGCATGCTCGGTTGCATGCTGCTGCCACCGGGATGATTGGTAAATTTCAGCGTGGGTCCGTAGCAGTTGGCATTGCTGGCCATCTCGAAAAAATTTTTTGGATCAAGTACCAGCTTCACGTCAGCGGTGCCGGCCAATAGCTCGCTAATGATTTTGGTAGCCTGCTGGTAGTGGCTGCCGCTCACGGCTGAAGTTCCAGTGGGCGATAGCATAGCCGCTGCGACAACACGTGCGGCTGCGGTGGTCGAACGGGCGGTAGGCGAGGTAACCGCAAGACCGCTTGGAAATACCGAGGAGCCGCTGATCGTGCCGCCGCTCGTGGTGCTACCGGTATCGGAACTATTGCCGCTCAAGCAACCGGTGACGCCCAGTACTGCGGCAGCCAGGATGGCAAGGCGAAATGAATTTGAATTGTTAGGCATGACTGTCCTCGTGAGATATGAAGACCGGAAAAATCGCGGTCGGTTGGAAAACTGAATGCAGCGGTTGTTTGTCGGGCTGCGGATGATTTATCGTGAGAGCCTTCCTGTGACTCTGTGCGCACCCACGACATGCTTGATTCACAACTCCGACAACTTGTTCCGCGCGGTCACGTGTACTATCTGGATGAAACCTTGTGCGCGGAGCTGGACGCGCGCATCCGTGGTTATGTCGGGCTGGCCAACGTGTTGTTGAACGCCCAGGTCAAGATGCCCAGTTGGGACACGCACCTGCGCGGCGTGCTGGCGGGCAAGGCGCATTTGCAACGCTGGCATCTGCAATTCAACCCGATTTTGCTACGCGCCAATCAAGAGCACTTTCTGTTGCAAACCGTCGGGCATGAGGTTGCGCATCTGGTGGCGTGGGCGCGCCATCGCACGCCGATGAAGCCGCATGGTCCGGAATGGAAAGCGGTCATGCATGCATTTAGGTTAGAGACGCGCGTCACCCACGACTACGACGTGTCGATGCTGCGCCGCCCGCGCGCGCCGTTTGTGTATCACTGTGCCTGCCCCGGTGAGCTGCGTCTTGGCCACGTGCGCCATCAACGCGCGGCGCGTGGTCTGAGGTATTTTTGTCGGCGTTGCCGCGCGCTGATTGCGTTTTCGCACCAATGCGCCTGATCTCGTTCGACGCGTTGCGCACGCTAGATATTCCCGGAACAGTTAATATCAAGCCCGAGCACTGGTTGCGCCGAAAAGAGGAAATTCTTGCCGCCGACGCGCTGTTGTTTCCCGACTACTGGCAAGTCAACGCGCTGGTATACGCATGGCAGCGGCGCATTTTCCCCAGCATCAACAGCTACCATCTGGGCCACGACAAAATCGAGATGACGCGCGCGTTCGAGGCCGTCTGTCCGGCGCATGTGCCGTTCACGCGCATCCTGCCATCGACGCCGGCGTCACTTGAACAAGTGCTGGATGAATTCAGTTTTCCATGCGTCGCGAAAGTGGTGCGCAGCTCCATGGGCCAAGGCGTGACTTTAATTGAATCACCGGCGGCGTTGCGCGACTACGCGCATGCCAATGACGTGCTTTATATTCAAGAGCGCCTGGCGATTCATCGCGACCTGCGCGTTGTGGTACTCGGAGGCCGGGTCGTGACTGCCTATTGGCGGGAGGCGCAAGCGGGGCGCTTTCACAACAACGTGGCGCAAGGTGGAACGGTTTCATTCGAGCAGGTGCCGGACGGCGCATTGCGTCTGGCCGAGTGCGTGGCGCTGCAATTGGGCGTGGATCATGCCGGCTTCGACATCGCACAGGTTGATGGTCACTTTTACCTGTTTGAATTTAACATACGCTTTGGAACTGAAGCGTTGAATGCGCGTGGCATTCGCCTGGGGCCGCTGATCTTAAACTATCTCGGCCAGTAATGTTTTTTACCCCGACGCCGTAATAAGTAGTAACAACTTAATTTGTCGACGGTGGAACCGTCGTTGAGTCATGCGTCGTCCCTTTTCCAAAGATCCACAAGTTGAAACCTCGCTGCGCCATTCGGTGCGCGACGCCGTAGCCCACTCGGCCATGGCCGGTGCAGGCGAAAGTTTTTTCTCCGCGTTTGCATTATTCCTGAAAGCGACCAACGCGCAGATTGCGTTGCTGGCGTCGATCCCGCCACTGCTGGCATCGCTGGCGCAACTGGTGTCGGTGTGGTGCGCGCGCTATGTGCAGCAACGCCGCTCGATCATTTTGTTCGGCGCCTACGTGCAGTGTTTTTTGTGGTTGCCGTTGCTGGCCTTGCCGCTGTTGTTTCCGCAACACGCGGTGCCGTTGTTCATTGCGGTGACGGTTTTTTATCAGGCGTCCAGCCATTTGATTGCGCCGCAGTGGAGCAGCTTGATGGGCGATCTGGTGCCGCAGCGCAAACGTGGCCGTTACTTTGGCATGCGCACCCGCTATGCAACAGTTGCGTCATTTTCCGCGCTGGTGATGGCCGGGAGTGTGTTGCACTGGTTTGACGCTCATGGCGCGACGGTCAGCGGATTCATCGTGATTTTCAGTTTTGCGGCGCTTGCGCGGCTGGTGTCGGCGTATCACCTGAGCAACATGTACGAACCCCCGCGCACGGCGGAGTTGCCCTCCAAAACTTTTAATATCAAAGCCTGGACGCGCCGCTTCCGTAATTCACCGGCAGTGCGCTTTTCGATGTTTTATGCCTGTTTTCAGGCTGCGGTATCGATTTCCGCACCGTTCTTCACCGTGTACATGCTGCGCGAGCTGAAGTTTTCCTACCTGGAATTCATGTGTGTCACGGCCACCTCGGTGCTGCTGCACTTCGCCTCGTTGCCGACCTGGGGGCGTATCAGCGACGCCTGGGGTAATCGCGTGATCATCGTGTTTACCGGCGCGCTCATCACGACCTTTCCACTGTTGTGGCTGGTCTCGACACATATCGGATTCATCATCGCAGTGCAGATGCTGTCGGGTCTGTGCTGGTCCGGCTTTGGTTTGGCGATCACCAATTTTTTATACGACACGGTGCCGGCGGGAAAACGCAGCCAGTACCTCGCCTTTCACAATGTGTTGGGCGCCATCGCCGTGTGTGTCGGTGCCTTGCTGGGTGGAGTATTGGCGACGACCTTGCCGCATGAGTTCACGCTGGGCACGCATCACTTCACTTGGCTTACACCGCTGTACGGTTTGTTTCTGATCTCGTCGCTCGCACGCATGGCGGTGGCGGCGCTGTGCCTGCCGCGTTTGCGCGAAGTGCGCGAACAACGCACGGTTCCGGTCGGCGTGTTGATACGCAGCACAGTGCGCGGATTGCAACGCGTGCCGCGCATGCTCGGCCTGTTGCGCGAGGTGTGCAGCCGACGCATGGTGATGCCGTGGATTACCGAGAAGTTTCGTTATCTGCGAATTCGATTTGAAAGTAGCTTTATGTAACTTCGCTTTGCGCCGACACCTTGCTATCGTCATCTGACTCCTGAGTACATCCTCCGTTCACTGCCCCCGCAGTGAACCCGCCGCGCCCACCCCGACGCGGCGTTTTTTTGCCTGTGAATTCAGATATGTACTATTTTTAAAAACGGCAGCCGATTCGTAGAAGTCGACTATTATGTATATGTATTGATGCCAGCGTCGGCCAACTGCTGTTTTCAGGATTTAAGTTCAGTCATCCGCCGCCGTTAATTCTCACGATCCGCCTCTGGTAAAAATGCGCCTATGCCCGCGTTGCATGGAAAAAAATTCCGTTTGCTGTTGGTTGACGACGACGCGATGACGCGGCAGTTCATGTCGGCGCGGCTGACACGCCACGGCTACGACATTACGCTGGCCGAAGAAGGCTTTCGTGCCTTGCACCTGCTCGAAAGCGAGTCGTTCGACCTGTTGCTGCTCGACATCATGATGCCCGGCATGTCGGGCATCGAAGTGTTGACGCAGGCGCGGCGCAAATTTTCCATGCTGAGTTTGCCGGTCATCATGGTGACCGCCAACGATCTGGAAGAAAGCATGGTCGAGGCGCTGGAAAAGGGCGCGAATGATTACCTGCTTAAACCGATCAGCATGCCGGTGACGCTGGCGCGCATCAAAACGCAGTTGTCACTGGGCTATCTTTCCGCACTCAAAGACGAGTTCGTGCGCTTTGCCAGCCACGACCTGAAGAAACCGCTGATGTTGTTGCGCGACATTGCCGGCGAGTTGCAGGGTTCGGCGGAGAGCGACGATACGGAGCTTTCTGCCGCCACGCGTGAATCCCTAAGCTTGTTGGTGGATACCGCAGACAACATGCAAAATGTCGTGCAGGGTTTCCTCGACCAAAGCGCGGCGCTCATCGACGGCAATTACGCGCGCCGCAGCGCTGTCAACATCAACGAAATGGTGACGCACGCGGTGCAGGCCAACGAGGGTTACGCGCAACGCAAGGGTGTCCAGCTCAGTGCCGTGTTAGCCGATAAATCGTTGCTGGTGCACGGCGACGGATTTCAACTCTCCCAGGTGCTCGACAACCTGCTTGGCAACGCCATCAAATTCAGTCCGCAAAACAGCACCACCGTGGTGCGCACGCTGTCCGCCGAAGGCTACGTGCAGGTCGATGTCTGCGACACCGGGCCGGGCATCAACAACGACGACATGCGCAAGTTGTTCGTCGATGGCGCACATTTGAGCAACCTGCCCACCGGTCACGAAACCAGCTCCGGCGTCGGACTGGTCTTGTGCAAACAACTGGTGGAACTGCACGGCGGAGAAATCGGCGCACGCAACAACCGCGACCGTGGCACCACGTTTTGGATCCGTCTGCCGCAACACTCCAACGGGCGCTAGTTTTTAAAAAGCCGACCGAACCCTAAGCCATTCCACGGTCAATTCGGTCATTGCAACGTTGACTGCTTTTCTCCTGTAAGGTCAGGGCAATCGCGCTATGAGTTGACTACAGTTTTGCAGGTGAACCCAACATGAGGAACCTGCTGAATGAAGCGACTGCCCGATGCGCGCCCGTATTTTGCTGAAATAGAAGACCCGCGCCGTGAGACGCGCAATAAGCTGTACAAGCTGGAGGACATCATCATGATTGTGCTGTGTGCGGTACTCAGCGACATCAAGGATTGGGTGAGGATGGGATTTCGCCTACGAGAAAGAAGCGTGGCTGCGGGGATTTCTGGTGCTGCCGGGCGGCATCCCGTCGCACGACACGCTGAGCGATGTGCTGGGACGCATCAACCGTAAAGCGTTTGCGGCGTGGGTGGGCACGGCATTGCCCCACTTGGCAGGAGAACAGGTGGCGTTGGACGGTAAGACGCTGCGCGGCAGCCGCGACGGTGAGGCGGGCGCGGTGCACGTGATGAGCGCGTTCGCGACCCGCGCGCGCTGGGTGTTGGCGCAGGAAGCGGTGGCGGACAAAAGCAACGAGATCACGGCGATCCCCGAATTGCTGGGTTGTTTGGAACTTGCGGGTGCGGTGGTCAGCAGCGACGCGATGGGCTGCCAGAAGAACATTGCGCGCCAGATCGTGAACCAGGGCGCGGACTATGTGCTGGCGCTGAAAGACAACCACCCGCAACTGTGCCAGGACGTGACGTTGTGGCTGGACAGTGAACTGGATCAAAACCGCTTGCCGGTCCACGTGACTGTGGAGAAGGACCACGGCCGGATCGAGACGCGGCGCTACGCGTTCAGCGCGAATCTTGCTTGGCTCGATGCGCAGCCCCAGTGGAAGGGCTTGAAAGCCCTCGGCGTGGTGGAATCAACGCGTGAAATTAAGGGCAAAACCAGCACTGAACGCCGCTACTTCCTGTGCTCCTTCGCTGACCTTGAGCGATTTGCCCGAACCGTGCGCGACCACTGGCGCATCGAAAACTCACAGCACTGGGTGCTCTGGACGTGCAGTTTGGCGAAGACGCCAACCGTAGCCGTAAAGATCATTCGGCCGCGAATCTGGCTGTGATTCGGCGCATGGCCCTCAACTTACTGCGCAACGATCCCGACACGAAGCGCAGCCTACGCCGCCGCAAGATGCGCGCCGCGTTCAGCGATGATTACCGTGCTGGCCTTCTGTTCGGCAACGCCGCTACATAGCGCGATTGCCCTGCCAGTGTGGTGAAGTGCGGTTGACTGTCGCCCGACACCGCGATAAACAACATGTTCTCGCGGCACGCCGCTTCGATTTTGCGGCTGCCGATGATGCCCCGGCTGTAGGCCAACAACACAATCTTGAGTAATGCCGCCGGATTGAACGCGGGTGCGCCGTGTTCGTCGTTCCGGTAGCGGGCGTGGAACGGGCCGAGGTCTAACTCGTGATCGACCAAGTGGCACAGGGCGTGTTCGAAACTGCCGGGAAGAACTTGCCGGTCAAAATCCACCGCCAGCATTTTGAGTCCTTTGTGAACCGGTTTGTAGCGCGCCATGGCGAGTCCCCGTTGTCAGCATCTCATTTAAGCGATGCATTATGCCATATGGCGCCATGTATTGACAATACTTTAGGGGTTAATTCTATAGCGTCAACGTTGGAGTTCACCCGCGCGCGGAGGTCGCAGGCCGGAGCGCGTCGGGTGCAACGAAGGGTTATGCCTCTCTTACACGACGACTGAGGCTTTTGCGTCCGGCTCATAGGCAACCTTTACACCCCAGACGACACCGACGACAACCAGAGCGACGTAGATCAGCTCGACTACGTGTGGAACTTGGCGATCCAGCCAGCTGTCGTACGCTATTGCCGCAAGGCTTTGCACGACGAGCAATTGTCCTGCTACCGTGATGGGAAGCCTACGAGAAACCTTGTTCCAAACCTGTGTTGAAAACCACGACACCACAACGCCGAGCACGAGAATTCCTGTCAGGAATTTCACGATGAGCTCGTTGCTGTCCGTCCATTGAAACAGCAGCGCAGGCTGCTCGTGCAGGACGAACCATAGCGAAATGGCAGTCCCTACTTGCAGCAGACAACAAAAACCCATCGCCTGCGCCCAAACCACGCTTGAAATCTGGCTACGCTTTAGGTAACTCGCATTGAGAACTGCGTACATGGTCCACATCGACAGCGCGCCGAACGCCAGCAAGGCGCCGAAGATCATGTTCCTTGCTTGCGCGCCATCGACGCTCAGCTCGCTGTTTTGGTAAATCCGCAGAAACGTGATCCCAACGAGGATAAACAGCAGAGGAAAAAGCAGCCGCCTAAAACTGAGTTCCTTGTTCAGTACATTGCCCACCACCGCGACCGACACTGGCAGCGTCGCCATGATGGGTGCCACCACCAGGACCCCGCCCAGCGAGATGGCCCACACAAGGATGATGTAATAACCGACATGCCCGATAAACGCGTACGCAAATGCTCGTATCCAAGGAATTTGAGCGAAACTGACTGTACGTGCAACCGCTAAGAGGATGCCTGCGGATAGGATCCCATATATGAAATAGCGTCCAAGTGCCACCATGGTGGGATCTATATCCGCAAGGTATTTGGGAATGACAAAGGCGAGGCCCCAGATGCAATTCACTGCGATGGCGTAGAAGATGTCCGCGCCATGTCCCTTGCTTAACTGCATGATCGATTCCTCCCAACGTGCCCGTTCAAATGCCCGATCACCTTCAGACTCAAACCATCGGAATAGAGCTGCGGGGACTTCCGGAAGTCATGAACACCCATAAGGCTCCCATGAGGCATAACGCTCCGCTGATGCGCTTGTTTGGCGTCACAACTTCGAGTGCGGATGTACCGTACTACTTACCAGCGACCTTCGGGGGCGAGAATGAGAAGGCGCCGTTCTTGAACTCCGCTGCCCACACGACTTTTGCGACGGGAAACTTACCGAATAGGTCGCCCGCTGGTGCAGTGACGTTAACTGACACCGGCTCTGCTTTGCAGAAGTCACCCACAAACGGAATTTCGCTCACGACCACTTGCTTCGTTTTCGCAAGCAACCCAAGATAGTTCAGGAGGCCAGCCATGGGTTCGCACGGCGCGGGATCGGACTTGATTTCGACCGTGATGAAGTCTTGCCCGTTGAGCGTACCAATGGCCCGCTTTCCCTGGGCCGTAGGTTCAAATCGCGACGTCCCCACGCGAAGCGGCATTCCGTAGTACTCCTTGAGCGCCGCCGAAATTTTTGCCTCAGCACCAAAGATGCCTGCGAGCATCCAGCGGCCCTTGGTACCGTCAGGCGAGTCGAAGCCCTCGATGTCTACCCAGAAGTAGGCGGACTGGTATGGGCCAAAGACATAACCTTTGCCCGCCTGATAAATGTTGATCCCTCCAGTCATTTCCTTGACCGGTGTTATTCCGGGTGGCAGAGCTTTCCGCACTGCGGCCTCATTCCAAACGACACCGACGAGGACATGATTCGTCCCGGCTATCTGATAGGGTGGCGGCAGCGGCTTGTCCTGCGCAATGGATAGTCCGCCGGCGAAGCCCAACGCGATGCCAAGAATGAGCGCCGCCTTACGTGCCTGCCGTGAACCTCTCTGTTGTTTCTGCACTTGGGTCTCCTCTTCGTTATGTGGGACTGCTCGGTAGGTCTACTCTGAAACGGGCTTGCTGCGGTGGCCCCGATCGTAGCAAAGCCTACGCTGCACGAACTACGCTACTCCACTTGCTTCCAGCGCAACTCCCTGTGACGCCGAACTAAAAATAGGCATCGAGCGTAGTGGGCGATCGAGCGACCGTGGCGAATAGACTCGGTACCATGCCAAACCCAGCCTGCACGGCTGCGAGAGTGGCGCTGGTGGCAACGTCGGTTTGGCCGGAGACAATAGGAGCAATACGAGGCATCACAATCTCCTTAGCTTCCAGTTCAAGTTGCATGAAACGCATTATGCGATACTGTTGAAATCAAATAGTCTCGTTGTTGTTGCCGAAGGTATCGAAATGGATAAGTTATCGCCGCTGTTTGCCCGATTCGCGCCCACGGCACGGTTTTTTTATTCTGGAAACGTGTGCAGCGCGAAGGATTATTTTGAGTCCGACGGCGTCGGTCATTTGCACCTTCTGCGCAGCGGTCAAATGTCGGTGTCCAGCCGCGCTACCGGTTCGCCGACCGCTGATTTACTGACGATTGACCAGCCCAGCGTGTTGTTCTATCCCAGGCCGCGCAATCACCGATTACTGCCCAACGAAGGCGAAGGCGCCAACCTGTTGTGTGCCACGGTCGATTTGGACAGCGAAAAACGCAACCCGCTGGTCATGGCCTTGCCAGACGTCGTAGTGGTACCCGTGCACGAAATTGTCGCCATTGCGCCCACGCTCGACCTGCTGTTCGCGGAGGCTTTCGCTGCTCGTTATGGGCGGCAGGCGGCGCTTGATCGGTTGCTCGAGTACTTTCTTATTCTGCTGTTGCGTCATGTGATCGATTCGAAAATGCTGAATGCGGGCATTTTGGCGGCGCTCCACGACACACGTTTATCCAAGTCGATCACGGCCATGCACGAGCGTCCAGAGCAAGCATGGTCGCTGGAAACATTGGCCGAGGAGGCCGGCATGTCGCGCGCACGTTTTGCCGCGCGCTTTCGCGAAACGGTTGGAACGACTCCGTTGGAGTATCTCACCGACTGGCGTCTGTGCGTTGCGCAAACGTTACTCAAGCGCGGCAACCCCATTAAGGCCATCGCCCTGTCAGTGGGGTACCGAAGCTCCGCTGCGTTAAGGAGAGTCTTTACGAAGAAACTGGGAATGCCGCCAAGAGAATGGCTGAACGGGCGTAAACCTGAAGAATCCTAGGCCCTGCCAAAGCAGGCGCGGCGTATATCTACCCACTAAAACCAAAGCGCAGCCAGGTCGCGCGCGGTCTCAAACACTTGTGGCAGGTAGTCGAAGCGACAAAACAGGGTTAGGTCTTGGTTGCGGCTGGGCACTGCTGCAAGTTCTAGCGGGTGCGAATCCCGTCCCGGTAACCGTGAGCTGCGGGCCGGGTATCGAGCTTTGCAGGCGCGTTGGTGACAACGCGCTTGATGCGTAGGCACGAAAGCAGGCGA
>JANLTU010000204.1:0-20080 GCA_031363085.1 Gammaproteobacteria bacterium | reverse complement strand
CCTTGAAGGCCCTTGCACCAGTGCGCTGCGTCACGCTCGGGTTCGGCCGACGGGGCGAAGATGTCAGGCCACGCTTCATGGTGCAGCAAATTGACTTCGCGGCCAAGGACACAGAGGGCGTGGAGATCGCTAAGAACGGCTGGGCGGTAAATGGGCTCGGACATGGGGGTCAGGCTTGAGTAATTGCAGTATTGTTCAAAGGGTTTGCAGGTTGCTAATGCTAAACACGGGACTGAAAAAGCTGATGCGTATTAAGAAACACCATCCAAGTAAATGAAAAGGCGAGACGGGAGCGCGGGCTTCCAGCCCGCCAGAAGCGGCGAGGATGGCCGCGCTCCGGCGAAAAATTTGCACGGTTGTTTGGTCTACAGTTTCAACTGTTGTGCATGTTGTGCTGCGCACCAAGCATACCACTGCGCACGTGACAGCCGATATAAGCAGTGCTGCCGAAGCGGATGGCCCGCCGGCAAGTTGGGATACTCGAAGGTGTCTGCGGCTTCGCGCATGCCGAGTCGTTCCATTACGGCGCGCGACCGGAGGTTGCGAACCGACGTAAACGCCACGATTTCATGCAGGGCTAAAATTTCGAAGCCCACGCGCAGGGCCTCTTGTGCGGCCTCGGTGGCGTAGCCCTTGCGCCAATGCGGCTGCGCTAAGCGCCAACCGATCTCGACGCAGGGGGAGAATGGCAGTTCGGGGGCGGGGATGTGCAACCCGACAAAGCCAATGAATTCACGCGTTTTCTTGATTTCGACCGCCCAGAAACCCCAACCACGTTCAACGATAAGCGCTTGGCATCGGTCGGCCATGGCGTCACTGCCAGCGCGATCAAGCGGGGCCAAGTAGAACTCCATGACCTTTGGGTCTGCATTGAGTGCAGCGAAGGGCGCGCGGTCTTCCGCACACCATGGGCGCAAGCACAGACGATCCGTGTCGAACTCGATTAACTCGGGCATACCATGTCCTGGGAAAACGCCGCTTGATTCTAACCGTTCGGGCTGAGCCTGTCGAAGCGGTTGCCCACCGCTTGGCGTTTAGGGAGCGCATTTTGACAAGCGTAAGGCGAGCGGGTTTGATCAGCGTTTCCCTGGCGGATTGTTTCGTCAGAGGCGCTTAATAACCGCTTTCCAGAATAGCGCCAGCCAGTCTGCGCGCGTCAGGCGCGGGCGGGCGAATACGGTATCGCGGCGCTGTTGCAAGCGGTCGAGCACGCGCAGGCCGCCGTGGATGACCAAGCGTAATTCGAAGCCGATGCGGCCGCGCAACATATTTCCGAGCGGTGCGCCACTGTGCAGCAGCGTGCGCGCCCGGTCGATCTGGTAGTCGAGCAGCGCGCGCAGCGCCGCATTGTTGTGATGCAGCCGGAAATCATCTTCGGTGACCGCAAAACGCGCCAGTTCGTCGAGTGGAATATAGATACGGTTGTTCTCGTCGATATCCTGCGCCAAGTCCTGGTAAAAGTTGATCAGTTGCAGCGCGCTGCATACAGCGTCGGATCGTTGCAGGTTTTCCGGCGTCGCTGCGCCGTACAGATGCAACAGCAGTCGCCCGACCGGGTTGGCCGAGTATTGACAGTAATTCAGCAACTCGCCGAAGTTCGCATAGCGCGGCATGGTCACATCGGAACGAAATGCGTGCAGCAGGTCGTGAAACAATTGCGGCGGCAGTGAGTGCCTGGTGATGACATCATGCAGCGCAATGAACACCGGATCGGCCGGCGCCGCGCCGCCGAGTGTGGCGTCGAGTTGCGTGCGGTACTGGTCCAACAAGGCCAGGCGTGCGGCCGGCGTAAGCTCACCTTCGTCGGCATAATCGTCGGCGGTGCGCGCAAACGCGTAAATTACCGCGATGGGTTCGCGCAGGCGGCGCGGCAACAAGCGCGACGCGACCGGAAAGTTTTCGTAATGTGCAGCGGCGAGCGCGACGCAATAACGATAGGCGGCCTGCACGTCTGGATTTTGCATGGCTGTGCCGTTAATGCTGTTCTGGAGGGCGGCGCATCGGCATAATCACGCACGCGAAAATTACGGGGCATGGCATTATGAAATTCATTAAGGCGTTGTTGTTGGGCATGGTGATCGGCGTTGCATTCGGCCTGTGGTGGGGCGTGAATATCGGCAAAGGTCAGCCGTTTTATGCCAATCCGTTCAAGACGGCGCAAGACCGTGTGCGCGACCGGGCGCACGAAATCATCGACAGCACCCGGAATATTTTCAAGTGAGGCGCATCAATGCGCACCCGGCAGCGGCAATTTCTCCGCCGCGCTTTCCACCTCGCGCGCTGTTTTCTCGATCTGCTCCAGGTGCTGCAATTCTTCTTTCGGCGTGATGCCAAGCTCGGTGAATTTGCGTGCCGCCGGCAGCACGCGCGCATCGAACGAACCCACCGCTTTGTTGAATGCTGCCACGCCGCTGTCAAGGCTTTTGCCGACGCGCGCGAAGGCGTCGGCGAAGGTGACCAGCCGGTTGTAAAGTTCTTCGCCCATGCCGCGAATCTGTTCGGCGTTTTCCGCCAGTGCCGCTTGTTTCCAACCGTAGGCGACCGCGCGCAACAGCGCAACAAAACTGGTCGGCGTGGCGAGAATCACTTTTTGTCGCAGCGCGTCTTCCAGCAACAGGCGATCCTGGTCGAGCGCTGCGCTTAAAAATTGTTCGCCGGGAATAAACAGCACCACGAAGTCCGGCGAGTTTTTGAACTGGCTCCAATACGCTTTGCCGGCGAGTTCTTTCACGCGTTCGCGCACCTTGCGCGCGTGGCGCTGATATTCGAGCGCGCGCGTGGCGTCGTCGGGGGCTTCAATCGCGCTTAAATAAGCATCCAGCGGCGTCTTCGCATCCACGATGATCTCGCGCCCGTCGGGCATACGCACGATCATGTCGGGGCGCAGCGCACCAGTGTCGGTCTGCACCTGTTCCTGTTCAAAAAAATCGCAGTACTGCACCATGCCGGCAAGTTCCGCGAGGCGCTTCAAAGTCATCTCGCCCCATTGACCGCGCACTTCGGGACGGCGCAGAGCCTGCACCAGATTACGCGTTTCACTGTGTAATTGTTGCTGCGTTTGCGCCATTAATTCCAGATGTTTGGTCAGTGACCCGTAAGCGTGCTTGCGCTCCTGTTCGATCTGGCGCAGTTGCGTCTCGGTTTTTTCCAGCGTCTCTTTCACCGGCTTGAGCAGGGCCTCGATGGATTTTTCCTTGTGGTCGAGATTGTTTTGCGCCTTGATCTGAAACTGCTTCAGATTTTCCTGCGCGAGATTTAAAAAACTCGCGTTGTTTTTCGCCAGCGCGTCGCCGGCCAGTGCGGCGAAGGTGCCGATCAACTGGTCGCGATTGTTAAGATCGGACTGCTGCTTCGCAGCGGCGGCGCGGCGTTCAAAATCAAGAGTTGTGCTGAGCGTGACATTTTGTTCGCGCAGCGCGGCAATACGGCGTTGCGTGATCAAGCCGATCACCCCCGCGCCGAGCAAGGCGGCGAACAGGGCGACGAAAATGATCGATGCAAGTGGGAAGGATTCGGGCATAAATTATATCCAGTCGAGAATGTCCTGCGGTGTATTGACGAGGCCATCTGCGCCCCAATTTTCCGGGCGGTCCTCGCCGCCGAGGTAACCGAACAACGCCACCCGCGTGGGCATGCCGGCGTTGCGGCCGGCCT
This sequence comes from Gammaproteobacteria bacterium, assembly GCA_031363085.1. GTDB lineage: Bacteria > Pseudomonadota > Gammaproteobacteria > SG8-11 > SG8-11 > UBA6921. The sequence continues at coordinate 16,426 of JANLTU010000204.1, read as the reverse complement.
GGATATCGCGTTGCGCGTCGCCGATATAAAGACACTGCGGCGCAGCGCTGCCGCTTTGGTTGCAGGCCAATAACATGGGGGCGGGATGCGGTTTCTTGTGCGCGGTGGTGCCGCCGCTGACGATGCAGGCGGCGCGCCGCGCGATGTTGGCGCGGTACACCGCCAGCATGCGCAGGCGCAACGCGTCGAATGCGGCGCTGTCGATGCGTAATTCTGGGAAGCCCAAATGCAGTAACGCCGCGCCGCCGTGCGACACCTGCGGCCGGATGCGTTCATACGGCAGTTCCGCGCGCTGCTCGTCTGCCAGCATGCGGTTCAACGCAAAGGCGAGATCCGGCCCGGTGTCGGCGAGCGTGCCGTCGAGGTCGAACAGCAGGGTGCGCAGAGTCACTTAAAAAATCACTCCAGCCGGGTGCAAACTCATATGCGTCACGCGCACATGCCCGCGCATCCGCCACGCCGTGAAACTGTTGTGCAGGGATTGAAACATCGCTGATCTCGGTAATAGTTTTAGAACCCGCGCGGCAAGTTAATTACAATCGACAGCGCGCACGCAAGCGCAGCATACCGGGGAATTATGGATTATCACCGCAACCTGCTCGACCTGCATCGCTTAAATCCGCAACGTTATCCGTTTTTGCTGCAAAGTGTGGCGCACGGTAGCGCCCAGGCGCGCTATGACATTCTGTTTGCGTTTCCGCAACAGCGGCTCAGCGTGCAGGCGAGGGAGTCTGTGGATTTTCTTGCAGCGTTGGATCAGGCGTGGCGCGCGGCACGCGGCGCGCCTGTTGAGCGCGTGTTGCCGTTTCACGGCGGCTGGTTTTTGTATCTTAGTTACGAACTGGCCGCGCAGATCGAAACGCGTCTGGCGCATTTGCCGCTGCCCGGCGGCTTGCCCATTGCGCAGGCGGTGCGGGTGCCGGCAGCTTTTGTTAAAGACCACCTGCGGCAGAGTATCGAGTTGATGATAGAGCCAGGTTTTGAACATTTGCGCGCGGCGTTGGAGCAGGATTGGGCGCACCGCCAACCGCCTGAGTTTACCGAACGCGCGCTGCCTCTCAGTCCACTGTACGAAGATGATCCACAGCAATTTTTGCATGCGGTGCAGCGCATCAAAAACTACATCGTCGCCGGCGATGTGTTCCAGGTGAATCTGTCGCGACGCGGCGGGTGTGAGCTGCGCGCCGCGATCAGCGATGCGGAGTTATACGCGCGCCTGTGCAGCGCCAATCCGGCGCCGTTCGCCGCGCTGGCGGTGCTGGGTGAGCACACCATTCTCAGCTCGTCGCCGGAACGTTTGCTGTGCGTGCGCGACGGCGTCATCGAAACGCGCCCCATCGCCGGTACCCGAGCACGCGGCGCGAGCGCGCGTGAAGACGCTGACAACCTGCGTGAATTAACCGCGCATCCGAAAGAGCGTGCCGAGCACATCATGCTGGTGGATTTGGAACGCAACGATTTGGGGCGCGTGTGCGTCACCGGCAGCGTGCAAGTGAACGAGTTACTGAGTGTCGAAAGCTATACTCACGTGCATCATTTGGTGTCGAATATCCGCGGCCGCTTGCGTGCCGACGTGACGCCCGGCGACGTGCTCCGCGCGGTGTTCCCCGGCGGCACCATCACCGGCTGCCCCAAGGTGCGCTGCATGGAAATCATCGCCGAACTCGAATCGGTGGCGCGCGCTGCTTATACTGGGGCGGTGGGCTATTTGAATCACGATGGCAGCATGGATTTGAATATTTTAATTCGCACCTTGGTGCGCAACGGTACGCAGGTGGAATGGCGCGCGGGCGCCGGCATCGTCGCCGACTCGATTCCGGAACGAGAGCTCGATGAGACGCGTGCGAAAGCGCGCGGTTTGCTGCGTGCCTTGAGCGGGGCGCGCGCATGATGTTGATCAACGGCGCCGCGAGCACGCAGCTTGACGCTCGTGATCGCGGTCTACACTATGGCGACGGGGTGTTCAGCACGCTGCGGGTGCGTGACGGCGAGGCGGCATTGTGGGAACAACATATCGAGCGCCTGTGCTCCGGATGTCGACATTTAGGCATTGCGCCGCCGGATGCGCAGCGCTTGCAGGCGGAAGCACGGCAGGTATGCGCCGGTGCGGTGCGCGGCGTGTTGAAAATAATTATCACGCGCGGGGTCGGCGGGCGCGGTTATGCGCCATTGCGCGTGAGCGCGCCAACGCGCATCGTCGCGCTGCATCCGTGGCCGGAGGTTCCGGAAAAAAACTGGCATGAAGGCGTGCGGGTGCGCGTGAACAGCCTGCGCTTGACGCGCACTCCGCGCCTAGCCGGCATCAAGCATCTCAACCGCTTGGAGCAGGTGCTGGCGCGCGCCGAATGGGACGATGCCACCATCGCGGAAGGCTTGATGCTCGACGACAATGATCAAGTCATCGAGGCCACGGCCGCCAATGTATTCGTGGTGCGCGGCGGCGAGCTGCTCACGCCGGCGTTACACGAATGCGGCGTTGCCGGTGTGATGCGCGCGGTCATTTTGCAACTGGCGCACGCCGCCGGTTTGCAGGCGCGCGAATGCCGCTTGCGCCTGGACGACGTACGTGGCGCGGACGAAATATTTCTCACCAACAGTGTGATTGGAGTGTGGCCGGTGCGCGAGCTTGACACAATTTCAAAACCAATAGGGCTGGTCACGCAGCGCATTGTCGCCTTGCTGGAGCAACGTTGTCCCGCCTATGCGTAAGCTGTTGTTCAATCTGATAGGTCTGTTGGTGATCGGCGCGAGTACCGGCGGCGCTTGGTTGTGGATGGACTACCAAGCGTTTAGTGCAAATCTGCTAAGCATTCCAAGCGACGGCTGGCGTTATGAGGTGATGGCCGGCGCCAACCTGCGTGCCATCGGGCGCGATCTACAGGCGCAGGGTGTGTTGACGCATCCCGACTATTTGCGCTGGATGGCGCGCACCGAGGGTTACGCGAGCCGCATCCGCGTAGGCGAATACGAATTTTCGGCGCGCACCACGCCGCGCGGATTTTTAGAAAAAATTACCTCCGGCAAAATGGTGCAGTACAGCCTGACCATCGTCGAGGGGTGGACCTTCCAGCAATTGCGCGACGCGGTCGCCGCACACGACAAACTCACGCACACACTCAATGGCTTGGCGAACGCCGAAGTCATGGTCAAGCTTGGCTACCCCGCGCTGCATCCGGAGGGGCGTTTTTTGCCGGACACCTATGCATTTCCAAAAGGAATGTCTGATGTTGACTTTTTACGGCGCGCTTACGGCAGCATGCACGATTACCTGACACATGCTTGGCAAGAGCGCGACGCGGACCTGCCGCTTGCATCCATGGACGAGGCGCTGACGTTAGCCTCGATCATCGAAAAAGAAACCGGCGCCGCGTATGAGCGACCGATGATTGCCGGGGTGTTCGTGCGTCGACTGCAAAAAGGCATGCGTTTGCAGACCGACCCCACCGTGATTTACGGCTTGGGTGAGCGCTACGACGGCAACATTCACCGTCGCGATCTGGAAACAGAAACACCGTACAACACTTATCGAATCAAAGGTCTGCCGCCCACGCCCATCGCCCTGCCGGGCAAAGATGCAATCGACGCCGCGCTGCATCCCGACGATAGCGATGCGCTGTACTTCGTTGCGCGCGGCGACGGCAGCCACGAGTTTTCGGACAGCATCGAACAGCACAATCGCGCGGTGCAGAAATATCAGATCAAACCGGCGCTGGCCGCCGCGCAGAAAAGGAAATAACTTCAGCATGACCACGCGCGGCAAATTCATCACTCTCGAAGGCATTGAAGGCGCAGGCAAGTCGTCGCACTTGGCTTTTATCCAGGGCTATTTGCAGCGCGCCGGCAACACCGTGGTGCTCACACGCGAACCCGGCGGCACGTCGCTTGGCGAAAAAATCCGCGCGCTGTTACTGGACGATCGCAACGACGCGATGGCTGCCGATACCGAGTTGCTGCTGATGTTCGCCGCGCGCGCGCAACACCTTGCGCAAATTATTTGTCCAGCACTGGCACGTGGCGACTGGGTGCTGTGTGACCGCTTCACCGACGCGACCTATGCCTATCAAGGCGGTGGTCGCGGCATCGCCGCCGCACGCATTGCCGCGATGGAAACCTGGGTGCAGGCCGAACTGCGTCCCGACCTCACCTTGCTGCTGGACGTGCCCGAAGACATTGGCCTGCAACGCGCCGGTCAACGCAGCACACCGGACCGTTTCGAACGCGAACGCGCGGAATTTTTTGCACGCGTGCGCGCAGCTTACCTGGACATGGCCAAGAGCCACCCGGCGCGCTATCGTGTGCTCGACGCGTCACAGCCGCTGGAAAAAGTGCAGGACAGCATCCAAAAGACGTTAGAAGAGTTTTGCCGCAAATCGTAAGTTCTGGTAGAAAAACGCGCCGACGATGGACAGGACCGAAGACAAACGTTTGCTCACTTACTCCGGACTGATCACTCAGGGTGATCTGTATTGGATCGGCCCGGACGAAACGCGCGGATCAATACCAGGCCATCCTCACCCGCACGTTGTAGTTCAAGAAGACATTTTCAATCACTCACGGATCAGCACCGTAATCGTCTGCGCGCTAAGTTCGAACTTGAATTGTGCAAGTGAGCCAGGAAACGTTTTGTTGGAACCGAACGAAGGCAATCTCGACAAGCAGAGCGTGATCGTTGTCTCGCAAGTCTCGTCGCTGTACAAGGCGCGCCTGGGCAAGCGGATCGGAACACTGTCGCGGAAGCGGATCGAGGAGGTTTTGGCAGGGATGCGCTTTCTACAAACCTTATTCTTTGCTCGCTAGCGAGCTGGGAGATACACATGCAAACTGCGCTAAGCCTTACATCAAGCGGGCATCATCCGGCTTCAAGCCGCAGCAGATGCCAGACGTTATGCGCACTAAAACGAAATGTTTGAGAAATTTCTAACCAAAGCAATTTACGTCAAAGTTTACGAGAACCGGTTTGTTCTTACAATTGCTGGAGGAAGGAGAAGCAGCAATGACTATCGTCGCCTCGGACCCATTCACAACAAAACGTCTTTTGGTGGGTCAATTCATGGCGGCCGAGCGCGCACTGAAACAGGGGTTCAAAGATATTTTCTCAGGCAAGTGGTTTTCTCCGAGCCCCGCAGTCGTCATTGCGCTACATGGATGAGTGAATGGTGCAGCAGGCGGGGTGATTAAGTTTTTGGAGGATTTATGTCGCAACCTATAGATCTACCCTTACCCTGGCACACCGAGCTGTGGCAGCGCATACAAGCACGCCGCCGCAGCGACCAGTTGCCGCACGCGCTGTTGCTGTGCGGCGGGGCGGGCTTAGGCAAGTTGCGCTTCGCCAACGCGCTGGCGCACAGTCTGGTGTGTGCGCAGCCGGATGCGCAGGGTGTTGCGTGTGGAACGTGTGCGCCGTGCCGGTTGTTTCTAGCGGGGTCGCATCCCGACATTTCGCGTGTGGCTCCCGAAGAGGAAGGCAAGGCGATTTCCATCGATCAAATCCGTGCGCTGCGTGAGTTCAATGCGCTGAGCAGTTACGGCGGTGGGCACAAAATCGTGGTGATCGAGCCGGCCGAGCGCATGACCATGGCGGCCGCCAATGCCTTGTTGAAAACCCTGGAAGAGCCGGCCGGCAAAACCTTGATGATGCTGGTCACGACGCGCCCGAGCAGTTTGCCGGCGACGGTGCGCAGCCGCTGCCAGCGGCTGGATTTCTCGGTGCCGGCGCGCGTCGTAGGGGCCGCGTGGTTACAACAGCATCTGGAAGCCGGTGCCGTCCACGACGTCACGACCTTGTTAGCGCTGGCGCAGGGCGCGCCGCTGCGTGCGCTGCAATTGCAGCAAGATGGCGCGCTGGAGCAGCGTGCGAAATTACTGGCTGATTTACGCGATGTGGCGCTGGGGAAGAGCGATCCGGTGGCGGTGGCCGAGCGTTGGCACAAGGCCGGCATGAAGCAGGCGTGGCTGTGGATCAGTTCGTGCGCGAACGACATGCTGCGGTTAAAGTTTGATGCCGCTGTGTCGTTATTAAACAACGTTGACGCCGCGCCGTTGCTGGACGAGTTGGCGCGTAAAATTGACGTGCAAGCCTTGTTTCATTGGTCGGATCGCGTCAAGCAGGCGCAGCAGGAAGCCGACCTGCCGCTCAATCAACAAATGGTTCTGGAAGATGTGCTGATTGCCTGGGAGCGCCAGTTTGTGACAATACGAGAAGCAAGGTCAACGCCGTGAGTACCCCGCCGGGCATGCCGCCGCTGCGTCAGGGCGGAATCCTGTCTCTGACCATCAAGGACAAGTCGTCGCTGTACGCTGCCTACATGCCGTTTATCAAAAACGGCGGGCTATTTATTCCAACCAACAAAACTTACAACCTCGGCGACGAAGTGTTCATGCTGCTGTCGCTGATGGAAGACGCCGAAAAAATTCCGGTCGCCGGAAAAATCGTCTGGGTCACGCCCAAGGGCGCGCAGGGCAATCGCGTCGCTGGCATCGGCGTGCAATTCTCCATTCAAGATAACGGCGCGGTGCGCAACAAGATCGAAGCCTTCCTCGCCGGTGGGCTGCGGTCCGACCGTCCGACGCATACGATGTGATCGGTCAGACCGCATGGTCGTAGCGGCGCGCTTCATCGCGCCACCACCTGCCCGGTATTCCTCCGCAGTATTTTACGCCAGCGCGGTGCGTGGGAAATCCAGCTCCGGTTGCGCGACGTGATTGAAGTAATTCGAGAAGACATTCAGCGCCACGTGCGCGACGATTTCGCCCGCTTCTTCATCGCTCCAACCGGTCGACTTTAACGCGGCGAATTCCGCTGCATCAATGGCGCCATGTTTAGTCATGAGCGCCTTGACGAACAGCAACGCAGCATGGGTTTTTGGATCGCTTGCCAGCGCCGCTTGATTAAGCGCGAGTTCTGCCGGCGGCAGGCCCAGTTTTTGTCCGCGAAACGCATGCGCGGAAACGCAATATTCGCAGGCGTTCAATGCGGCGGCGAGCAGCGCGATTTGCTCGCGCAGCGCCGTCGTTAATTTGCCTTGAACTAAAGCGCCCCGGAAACTCAGGTAGCCATCGAGCGCCGCCGGCGAGTTGGCCATGGCCTTGTAAAGATTTGGCACGCGGCCAAGTTGCACCTGAGTTTTGTCGAGCAACTCTTTGGTGCGTCCGGTGGCGTGTGCGGGGTCGATCAGGTTGATGTGTAGCATGGGGTACTCTCCTGTGGATGTTAAAATTAAAAAGCTATTGCGTTTTTTTCGAACGTGCGGCGAGCACAAGTTCCGCAAGCTGCCGGGCGCGCAGGGCGGCGTCGGGCTTGCCCTCGCGGACTGCCGCGACAATCGCGCCGTCGATGAGTTGTAAAAAAATGAGCGCGAGCGCTTCGAAGTCTTTATAGCCGGCGTCTTTGAGCAGGGACGCCAGCAGTGCCCGGACCGATTCCTTGTGCCGTCGCGCCGCGTGCGCACCGGGATGGTCGAGTCGCGCCAATTCGGTGATGGTGTTGATGAAGGCGCAGCCACGAAAAGTTGACTGCCGGAACCTCGCATCCAGTGCGTCGAAAACCGCCAGCGGCTTGTCTTGGGCGCGTGGCGCAAGCTGATCGACGCTGGTTTGCAGCCAGATGCGCCACTGTTGATCGCGTTGGTCGAGCCAGGCCGCAACCAAGTCGTCTTTCGACGCAAACGCGCGGTAAAAAGACGCTTTCGCCACACCGCTTTCCGCGATGAGCCGGTCAACGCCGACCGCACGGATGCCGTCTTGATAAAAAAGCTTGTCGGCGACTTTGAGGATTCGTTCCGCCGGCGTCGTGCGCTTCGCACGCGTCGTGTGCACCGTCATTGCGAGTCTCCCGGTTTGTTTGCGCGGTCGAATTGCAGCAGCAGCGCGCGGGTGATGCGCTGTGAGGCCGGTAACGCGACGAAGGCCGCGAGCGCCGCCAGCGGCCACGCGACGGCGAACGCGTGCAGCCAGCGGGTGACAAAATCGGTGACCCAGCCGATGTTCATGTAGGTGATCACGGCGGTCATCATAAATGCCATAAACCCGCTCATGACAATGGGTTGAATCCAGCGTGCTTTGTCCTGCATGGTGGCACTCCCGATAAAAGAGACAGACCTGTCTGTTCCTATAGTGGTTGATTCGGGCCGTCGAAGTCAAGCGTTACGATTCAACGTACAGCAATGCCCGGGGTTTTTCCCGTGGAAGAAGTTGCTTTTCCGCGCTATCGTTGCGACGGAATTCTAAACTGCGGAAACAAACCTCCATGCTCGTCGATTCTCATTGCCATCTGGACATGCTTGACCTTGCGCCGTGGAACGGCGAGCTGCGTGGCGTACTCGACGCTGCTGCGGAGCAGGACGTGACACATATGCTGTGCGTGTCGGTGACGCTGGAACGCTGGGCGCCGATGATGGAATTGATTCGGCCGCATGCGCAGGTGTATGCGTCGGTGGGCGTGCATCCCAACGAACGCGACGGGCAGGATCCGAGCGTCGAAGAATTGGTGCGGCTGGCTGCCGATCCGAAAATCGTGGCGATTGGCGAAACCGGCCTGGATTACTTTCGCAGCGACGGCGATCTGGACTGGCAGCGAGAACGGCTGCGCCGCCACATTGCAGCGGCGAAGCAGATACGCAAACCGCTGATCATTCACATGCGTGAAGCGACCAACGACACGTTGCGCATTCTCGACGAAGAAAATGCCCGCGATGCCGGCGGCGTGATGCATTGTTTTTCGGAAGATTGGGCGGCGGCGCAGCGCGCGCTGGATCTGGGCTTTTACATCTCGTTCTCCGGCATCGTCACGTTTAAAACCGCCGGCACGCTGCGTGACGTCGCTGCCAAAGTGCCGCTGGAGCGTCTGCTGGTGGAAACCGATTCACCGTATCTGGCGCCGATCCCGCATCGCGGTCGGCCCAATTATCCCGGCTATACGCGCCACGTGGCCGAAAAAATTGCCGAGGTGCGCGGCATTGCTTACGAGGACGTTGCACACCACTCGACGCAGAATTTCTTTAGCTTGTTTGGTGCCACGGCTTGATATTCTGTTAATACTTACGCAAGTGAACGCCGCAAGCCTGATCCGCCTGGTGGTATTGGCGGCCATTTGGGGCGCCTCCTTCCTGTTCACGCGCATCAGCGTACCGATACTGGGCCCAGCGTTGTTGGTGGAGTGGCGTATGGGACTCGCGGCGCTGTTTCTCGCCTGCATCAGCGTGTTGTTCAAGCGGCGCCTGGAGATCAAAAAACATTGGAAGTATTTTTTAGTGCTCGGTCTTTTCAATTCCGCATTGCCTTTTTTATTATTCAGTTTCGCCGCCCAAACGCTGTCGGCATCGCTGCTTTCCATCATTAACGCGACCGCGCCGATCTGGGGCGCAATCATCGGCGCAGTGTGGACACGGCATGCGTTGTCGAGAAAAACGATTTTCGGTTTGTGTCTGGGCGTGATCGGCGTGGCCATCCTGGTCGGGTTTGACGAGATCACGTTGCGGCCGGGCGCTGGCGTCGCGCTTGCGGCCGCGTTGTGTGCAGCCTGTTGCTACGGCATTGCAAACCTCTACGCCAAAGCCGCCAAATCGGTCGAACCGTTTGCCAATGCGCACGGCAGCATGTGGGCGGCCGCGCTGCTGATTACTCCGGTGCTGCCGTTCTTTCCCGCCAGCGGTGTGCCAGGGCTTGGCATCATGGCGGCCATAGTGGCGCTGGGCATCCTGTGCACCGGCATTGCCTACCTGCTGTATTTCCGTTTGGTGGCCGATCTGGGTGCGGCATCCGCACTGACGGTGACCTTTCTCATTCCGGTGTTCGGCGTGTTCTGGGGATTTTTGTTCCTCGACGAAACCGTCGGCTGGCACACCGTGGCAGGCTCACTCACGGTGATCATCGGCACCGCGCTGGTGACGGGTTTTGCGCCCGGCAATCTGTTTGCAAAGAATCGCAGCTCCAATGCTTGACTATAACGCGTAGAAAAATACCCGCAGATTAATCAGCAGTACCAGCAACCCGCGACCGCCCAATAATTACCCGTATCCCGCCGTAACGCGTGGGGTCGCAGGTGACGCACGTCCGTCATCCGAATACCCACCGCTAAAGTGCTCCATCACTTGATCCGATAACGTGACGCGCGAATGTTATAGCGCCGCTCAACTTGAATCCGGTGAACCACAGGTCAAAAGATTTTTCGAGGACGCCCTATGAAAACCCTGCGCCCCATCGCAACCAAGCTCCGCTCAACACGACATCGAGGACGACAAGCCATGCATGACTTTTTTAAACTGGCTGGGCTGCTGTGTGTCGTGACATTTTTGTCGGCGTGCAGCGGCGATAGTTTTGTGGCGAGTGCGTCGAGCGATAAGCCGGGCACAGGCGGCGGCGGTACCGCACCGGGGTGCAAGACCGATCCAACCGCTGCAGGCTGCACAACCACGGCGGGTTATTTGACTATTCGTTCCTCGGTGCAAGAAATTAAATCCGACACGCAAGATACTGCAAAAATCACCGTCACCGTGTTGGATGAAAGTCGCGCGGCCATCAAAAATGTGCAAGTCACCTTCACTGCGGTGTCGGCCAGTAACACCTCGGCGGGTCAATTGAGTTCGCCGCTGGCCTTCACCGATGAAAAAGGCATGGCCACGGTGGATTTCACTGCGTCGCCGGACAATCCTGCCAACGGGGTGGTCAACATTCGCGCTGCGATTACGGGCTTAAGTGCTGTTTCGGTACCGGTTACGATTAAGGGTACGACACTGACGTTGAGCACAACGCAAACCATGCTCATCGTCACCGGCAGCAACATCACGCAATCGGTCAGCGTTGTCGCCAAGGATGCCGCAGGTCTGGCGGTGCGCAACGTGCCGATCAATTTTACCATCGCGGGCAATAGCGGTGGGACCACTACCGCGCCCTCCGGCGCAGCTTTGTCAGCGGCGCAAGTGGTTACCGATTCCAGTGGCACCGTCAAGGTGACGCTCACCGGCGTAAGTTCGGGTGACGTATATGTCACGGCTGCGGGCTTGGGAACATCCACGCAGCAAAAATTTACCGTGCAGAACGTGGCGCTCGATAATCCGTTCCGCATCACAGCGCCCACCCCGTTGGCCGGAACGAACTACACCACCATGTACGCGAACGGTTCCACGACGCTATTTACCGTGACCGCCGACGCCAGCAAATTAACTGCGGCTGCGGGTATACGCACGGTTCGGTACGTTACGACGATCGGGTCTTGGACTGGAGGAACATCCTGCGGGTCGGCGTGTACCGACGTGGTATTCAGCAGCAGCACGGGGAGCGGCACGGCATCCGCCACGCTGGTGTCCAATCCTGGCGACCACGGCTTTGCCACGGTATACATCGTCGATATCAATAATACCGACACGTTCGCGTCCATGTCGGTAGCCATGTCGCCGCCGGTATCTGCTGCGGCACAAACGTTTATTCAAAGCGATTTGAACGTATTGCCGCTTAAAACCACAACCACGGATTATGAGGCCAATCTTACCGCCACGGTGGTGACGAACAACGCCAGTGGTAATTTCCCAATTTACCAAGTGCCGGTGCAATTCACGTTGCAACATGCGACCGGGGGGGGCGAAGAGATTACCAAGAGTTTTGGATTGACCGATGTGTACGGCGTCGTCAAGTCAACCTTGAAGTCTGGACTGTCGCCTTCCGGGCAAAATGCGGTGACGGTCAAAGCCACGGTGTTATCACCGACGGTGGTGACAACGACATTGTCTGCGGCGTTGGGAGCACCGCCTGCTTCTACAACATTGGCAGCGGATATGACCACGACGACCACTACGGCCCTCACAGTCGTGAGCTCCGCAGGATTCCCTGCGATTCCACCAAATTTCATCGCTGTCATCGGGGCAGAACAAATGTTGGTGACAAATATCGCGGGAACCAATTGGACTGTAGTCCGTGGCTATAACGGTTCTACGGCTGCGACACATTTGACAGGAGCAAGCGTGGATTTTTATTCAACCACGGTTCCTGTTGCGAGCAATACGGCATTTCCACCCTCGAATTTTATCGTGATTGTTGACTCCGAAAAAATGCTAGTGAATGCGGCGCCGAATACGAATTCCTGGATCGTGACGCGGGGTTATGGCGGCACCAATCCTGCTGCGCATTTGTCCGGCGCAACGGTGACCTTTACGCCCGACATTTCCGATTCGATTAATGTCGTGATCGGTGGAGTCGGCGGCTCGGTGGTTTTGGGGCACTCAACGCTGATCGAGCTGGATAAAGACAACACGGCAAAATACACCATGGACATGGCCGCACAAGTGGCCGATTCGAATGGCAACGCAGTTTCGGGTGCGAACGTGACCCTGTCGCTGTGGCCGTCGGCGTACTATACCGGCGTCTGGTACGACGAAGACCCCGACCCGAAGACAAAGAAATGCGTGCCATATTATTCAGGCGGCCCATTTGCGAATGAAGACATCGACGAAGATTTGATTCTGGATCGTCCGCCGGCGTCAGTGATAGACGAAGATGCGAACCAAGACGGTGAGGCAACTCCGCATAATTCCGCAGCGGGTACAGCACCCGGGACGGTAACGACCGACAGCAAGGGCATTGGCGCATTTAAGCTAACTTATCTAAAGCAATACACACCCTGGATCGATGTGCGCGCCCGTGCCCGTACCAAAGTACAAGGTACGGAGACGACCGGCACGTTAAATTTTGGGCTGCGCTATCTGATTGCAGACGGCGAGGCGTGCATCATGCCGCATTCTCCGTTTGTGCTGACCTTGGGCGGGGTGCTGTCGGTAAATTCAACCCAATACGCTGTGGAGAAATCCAGTGGGATTACCTATAGGGTTCCAAATTTTGCCGATAGCACCTATGACATTTATTCATCTGATAAAGGGACCGTAGTTGCTTGTGGGCCAACTGGATCGCCCGCTGCTTGTGTGGCTAATTACGGAAAATACCAGATACCTGCTTTATTGCCTTCAAGTGCTCGATCACTAAATTCGTTGTACGGGGCGGGTTACTCTACGACAACCTATGAATACCTCGACCGCATCGGGGTAACGGATAGCGCATCATGCAGTTCGACAACCTTTGTCTGCTCTGGCGTGTCGGCCGCTTTTCCGCTGCGGGTTTTGATCGATTGCTCCGCGACGCCTGGCCAAGGGGGCTGCCCGTAGTCGCAAAGTTGTTTACGAGCAGAAATTAGCAAACGGCGGCGCATTCATGTTCCGCCGTTTTTTATGTTACTTCTTGCTTTTCCCATTGCCACTGTCGCTTAACTGCTCCACTTGCACCACCACCTCATTCAGCTCATCTTCGGCCCGGCGCAGTAATTCCGGGTCTTTGGAGTTTTTGTACTCGGTCAGCACAATGTAGACGGCGGCGGGGTGGATGACGGCGTGGTAGTAGTTCATCGCCGCATCGGTGTGCGCCAGATTGCCGATGTCGATGCCGTTGCGGCGTAGGTAGTCGCCGTTTTGCCATAGCTTTTCCATGGCGTCGGGAGTGAGGTGTTTCATGCGTTCGGAGTTGAGCACCAGCAGATGCATCATTTTGCGGTGAGCGGGATGTTCTTCGGCGTATTTCAAGGCCCCTTCCACGGCGAGGCGGATCAGCTCTTCCTGTTGCGCGATGAGTTTGTCGATATCTTTGGCTTTGCCTTTTTTTACGGTATTTGCAGCTTGTTTGGCAATCTCGATGTAGTTGTCAAAATTCATTGCATACACGGGGGCTACGGCGAAAGTCGCGCCGATCAACGTCGCGCTTAATTGTTGCAAGATCATCTTCATTGTTAACGCCTCCTTGCGGTTAGAAATCGACTTGCAGGCGTCCGGAAATCACGGTCGCGCTGTCCACCAGACTATTGATAGGAAGACCAAAAACCTTGTTTTTGATTGCTTGATAGTCCGCCGCGAGACGCACGCTGTCGTTGACGGCGTAGCTCACATACGCCTCGGTCCAGGTATCTTTCGCCAAGGTTGTTGCGTTCGGTGTTTCCGCACAATAGCCGAGCCCGACGGTAAAGTCGCCACCGATGATGGCTTGGCCGCCGACACTCAGTGCAGTTTTAAGTGCGCTGGCGAAGTCTTCCGTGGATGCGTCTGCTGGCGGTGTGCCGGGAAAGGTTTTGCTGCCGTAGCGCATAAATACGGCGTAGTTAGCGCCGATATTGCGGTCGGCGCTGACGGCCATGCCGCTGGTTTTGTTGGTGTTACTTTTCCAGGTGATCAAGCGCAGGATGGTGGTTGCCTCGTCCGCTCCGAAAACAATACCCGCTTCGGCGATTAAGAACGTGTGGCCGAAGGTGCCGGAATAATCCTTCGCATCTTCAAACAGCGCGCCTTGCAAAGTGACGCGCGTGCCTAACGGTGCGCTGAGGCGGACACCGCCGGGATAGGCGTGGGTTAATCGATGACCGGGGAATTCAATCGCGGAATTGTTGATCAGCGGGCGACTTAAAAATTGTCGAGTCTGGTCACTGGCGACGCGGTTGTTGTCAAAATAGCGTTGCGGACTGAACATGCCCACCGTGACCGTCAGCGTGTGGGTGAGGGGCGCTTCGTAAAACGCTTCGGCGATACGCGTGTCGGAAAATCCCGGATCGTAAGTCTTGTCGCCGAGCACGCCGCCAGACGACCCTTCATAGTTGCCGTTGGTGCTGGGTAGAGGGTTGTACCCTTGCGAGTGCTTGATGTAGAGCAACGCTTTGCCATCGTAGACGGCTTTCTCAAGGAACAAATCGGCCGATAATGCCGAGCCGAAATTTCCGATCACATCGGGTGCGCTGCTCTGGATTTTTTGTACCACCGTGGTGATACCGCCGTAAACATAAAGATCTGATTCTTTTGCTTTGTTGCTGGCGGCGTGTGCGGACGTGGATAAAGGGCACGTCGCGATGATCAGCGCTGTAGATAATGTATTAATCAGCGCACGTTTGGTTGCTGTTTGCATAGACTGCGATTCCCCTGATGCTTTGTTTTCAGTGCGGCGGCGGCCATTTTAGGGGGCACCTTGCGTAAGCGCCAACATATCCACTGGAACACCGATCTCGAAGCGGCATAAACGCGCGGTATCCGGCACAGTTGCCCGCCTCAGTGCGCGCTCATTCGCGCAGTTGGAATGGCTCTGCAGTGTGCAGTCGCGCCGGCCGAACGCATCGCGAAAAAATAAAAAATAGAACTATAACAATTAATTAGCTGCGTATTTCGGGGCTGGATAAAATTCTTGGCACAGAAGCTGGAATAGCTAGGCAAGTGCTTGCAACGCTTGAGCAAGGTTCCGCAAAGCGGCAAGGCAACACCAAGGCCAGAAATTTAATTTTCACACCACAACGGAGATACGACCATGCCTACACCTGCATTTATGTCCATCGAAGGAACCAAACAAGGCAACATTACCAAGGGTGCCTTTACCGAAGCCAGCGTCGGCAACATCTACGTGGAAGGCCACGAAGACGAAGTGCTGGTGCAAGCGTTCGAACACAATATTTTGATTCCGCGCGATCCGCAAAGCGGCCAGCCGACCGGCCAGCGCGTGCACCAACCCTTGACCATCACCAAGGTGTTCGACAAAGCATCGCCGCTGATCTACAACGCGCTGACCTCAGGCGAGAAGCTGACCAAGTGCAAGATCAAGTGGTACCGCACCTCGGTGAGCGGCACGCAGGAACATTACTTCACCATCGATCTGGAAGACGCAATCGTCGTGCAGGTGAAGGCCCGCATGCCCAATTGCCAAGACCCGACACAAGCGCATTTCACGCACTTGGAAGACATCAGCTTCACCTACCGTAAAATCACCTGGACGCACGAAGCGGGCGGCACCCAGGGTTCGGATGACTGGCGCACACCGGCCAAGTAAAGTAGTTGATGAATTCCGCCGCGCTGCTTAGGCGCAGCGGAGGGGGCTGTAACGTCACACTCCGCCGGTACGCCGGCGGAGCCTTTTGATCTTCGGTTTAGTGTCGGCAGGGACGCGTTCCGCATGGCAAAATTAACCGGCAACATTGAGCACTTCATTTTCAGTATCCCGGGCGTGAGTCAGGAACTGAAAGTGTTGGGCTTTACAGGCAATGAGAAAATTTCCACGCCGTTTCGGTATTCCATCGAACTGGTCTGCGAAGATGCCGCGCTTGATTTTAATAACTGCATTGGCAAGCCCGCACTACTGACCTTGATTGGCGATCACGACAACACCGAACGCCACGTGCATGGCATCGTGCTGCATATGCGTCAGATTCGCCAAACTCAACGATTTACTATTTACGGTGTAGAACTGACCGCGCAACTGGACTTGCTCAGGCTGCGCCAAAACAGCCGTATTTTTCAAAACACCACTGTTCCAGACATCGTACAAAGCATATTTAAAGACGCAAAAATTGGTACTGATCACTACAAGCTGAGTTTCAGCGCAAGCTATGAAGCACGCGAATACTGCGTGCAGTACCGCGAAACCG
>JANLTU010000197.1:0-45877 GCA_031363085.1 Gammaproteobacteria bacterium | reverse complement strand
TAAGAATGGCGCGCACAAAAGGCCATGTATTGACAATATTTGGATGGTGCCGGGAGGGAGAATCGAACTCCCACAGTGTCACCACTACTGGATTTTGAGTCCAGCGCGTCTACCAGTTCCGCCATCCCGGCTTTCTACCGCCCGGCGCAAAAACAGCGCCGGTGCGGATGAGGCGGCAAGTATAAAGCATCTTGTTTAAACGGCAATATGCGCTGTGCTTGATCGCTCGACTGCGGCGGTTAAGTTTCCGTAAGCGCATGCCGATACGTTGCACAGGCTGCGCTGTCATTCGGATCTAAGTATGCCTAGCGCGGCTTCAACATCAAAACGAGCAGGCTTGTGACCATTCCGGTTTTAATTTGCGACGATTCCAGTTTTGCGCAGAAGCAGATCGCGCGCGCGCTGCCCAAGGGCTGGAACGTGAGCCTCAGTTTCGCCAGCAATGGTGTCGAGGCGTTGAAAGCCATTGAGGCCGGCAAGGGCGACATTCTGTTTCTGGATTTGAACATGCCGGTGATGGATGGCTACGAGGTGCTGCAATCGCTGTACGGCGCCGGAATGAAAACCAAGGTCATCGTCGTGTCCGGGGATATCCAGTCGGAGGCTTATCAGCGCGTGATGAAGTTGGGCGCGCTGGCGTTTATCAAGAAGCCGATTATCGAGTCCCAGTTGGGCGAAGTGTTAGACACGCACAGGCTGCGCGGCGTTCTCACAAGCCAAGTCCAGCAGGTTGAGGTAAAAACCGATTTGCGCGATGTCTACCGTGAAATCACCAACGTGGCGATGGGGCGCGCGGCGGATTTTCTAGCGCGTTTGCTTGGCGCGTTTGTGGTGATGCCGATTCCGAACGTGAATATGATTGAAGTTGCTGAGCTGCGCATGGCACTCGACGAAATTGCCGCCGGCGATAACGTGACTGCCGTGTGCCAGGGCTTTATCGGTGCGGGCGTGGCCGGCGAAGCGCTGCTGATCTTTAACGAATCGAGCTTCAAGGATATCGCCGAGTTAATGAAATACGACGGCATAATCGACGAGAGCGTCGAGCTGGAATTGTTGATGGATATTTCCAATGTACTGATCGGCGCGTGTCTAAAAGGCATCGTCGACCAGCTTGACATTAATTTCAGCCAGGGACATCCGATGGTGTTGGGACGGCACATCAAGGTCGCCGACCTGCTTAAGGGTAACGCCATGAAGTGGAAGCAGACCTTTGCGATCGAGATGGGTTACCGCATTGAAAACCGGAAAATCAATTGCGATTTGTTGCTGCTGTTTACCGAAGATTCGATGGACGCATTGCGTCGGCATGTTTGGCACCTGATTGAATAATACCGAGTGATTAAATAACGCGATGGAACTGGGCAAGATCGACATTCGTGAAATTCACTGGTTGATGGACATGTTTCAGTCCATCGACGTGGGCATTATTGTGCTCGACCGCCAGTATCAGGTGCATGTGTGGAACGGCTTCATGAGCAACCATAGCGGCCAGTCCGGTGATAAGGTCGTCGGCAGCAAGGTGTTCGGCTTGTTTCCGGAATTGCCCGAGCAGTGGTTCCGCCGCAAAGTGGAGTCCGTGGTGATGCTCAAGAGCCGCGCCTTCACGACCTGGGAACAGCGACCCTATCTGTTTCGCTTCAAGAATTACCGGCCGATCACCGGTAATGCGGAGTTCATGTACCAGTCGGTGTCGTTCATTCCGTTGGTGGCGGCCAACGGCGAGGTCGATTATGTGGGCGTGGTAATTTACGACGTGACCGATGTCGCGCTCAGTAAGCGTGATGTCGAAGCGGCCAACAAATTGCTGGAAACGTTAAGCCGCACCGACCGTCTCACACAATTGAACAACCGCGGTTTCTGGGAAGAAAGTTTGGAGCGCGAGTTCCGGCGCGTGCGCCGCACGCAGGGGCCGGCGGCGCTGATCATGTTCGACATCGACCACTTCAAGAAAATCAACGACACCCATGGGCATCCGGCCGGTGACGAAGTGATTCGCAACACCGCTGCGTTAATGCGCCAAGCCGCGCGCGAAACGGATATTTTGGGGCGTTACGGCGGTGAGGAGTTCGGCATCATTCTAATCGATACCGCAGCCGAAGGGGCCAGAGTCATGGCCGAACGTTTGCGCCTCGCGATTGCCGCGTCGGTGGTGCATCACGACGGCAAGGACATTCGTTACACCATCAGCCTGGGTGTTGCGGAGATAGCGGAAAGCATGGAGACCCACAAGCAATGGATTGAAGGCGCCGACCAAGGTTTGTACGCCGCCAAACATGGCGGGCGCAATCAAGTCATGGTGCATATTCCAAGTAAAAAATAGCGCTCTACCGGAAGAATCGGGGTGCGGTACAGGTAAAAAACTGAGCTGCGGTTTTTTTCCGCAGCCCCGTTTCGGTCGACTATGCCGCAATACCATCTCTTACCAGATCAAATCATCCGGTATTTTATATTTCGCGTACTCGCCTTCGTCGGCGGCTGTTGGTGCTGAGTTTTTAATGGCCACTACACAGCCCGGGTCGCGCTGGGCAATTTTTTCGGCTACGGGTTTTGGTACCAGTTCGTATTCGCTGCCCAAGCGCACGATGACTAACTCACCGCGCACGATTTGATTTCTTGTGGCGTCGGCGACGTAGATGCGCCGAATTTTATTAGCGTCTTGAAAATTGTAGGCGTGGTCACCGTCGCCTTTTGGAGCACGGTTGGTCTCCACCAATTGCCTGATTTGTGCGGCTATTGCCTTTTTGTTTTCGAGCTCGACTTTTTGGCGGTTCAAGGTGCGGTCACGCTCGGCCTTTTGCGCGCTGGTGTGCTGGGCTTGAAGTTTGGCGGCATCGGTGGTTACAGCATTCGCGTGTTGCTGTTGTTTTACTTGCTGATGTTTTTCACGCTTGGCTTTTTTGACCTTATTGCTATCCACCAGCCCGGCTTTAAGCAGTTGATCTTGAAGTGCATTGGCCATGTCTGGAGCTCCTAAAAAAATGAATTCGTGGTGCTGGGCACGCGGATCGGATGTCACGATTTTCTCGGATCAATCCTTAATCTGCCCTGAGTGCGGCAACAGTGTTAATCTTGGCGGCATCGCACATTATAAGCAACCAAGCTAAAAAGCTGGACCAACACAATGCTGCGATAATAAAGTCATGGGTAGGGAAAGTAGGCGACATGGAGGAACGTGGCAAAAAGGATTTAAACCGGGCATCGCTGCCTGGATAAATGGCTGCTATGTGTCGAAGACGTGCAAGCCGCGCCAGAGGCGTTGGTCGTTCGATGTCGATCCGCAGGAAATGTACTGACGCACGTGCGCGTCCCTCCTTATTGATATTTAAGCTTTCCTAGAACTGTGACCGTAGCCGCGTAGCGCTGTTTTGATTCAGTGTTAACTGTGCTTACTTTCACGCCGCTGAAGGCCGCTACTGCGCCAGTCGTGCAGTCGCACCGAAATATACGGAGTGACTCAACCGGGAGGAATATCTTCATGACGACGGGTGATCTCATCATGATCTGGGCCGACAATCGGGCCCTTTCGATCTTTATATGGCTTGTTCTGATCATTACGATCCTGTACTTCGCACGGCCTGCCGCGCACGGTGTGATTCGTAGTTTTGCACGCCTACTGCGCAATAACGCACGCTTGGCCGCGCGCTCGCTGTACCAGTTGGAAGAGCGCGCCAAGCAGCGCAATCGTGCCGTGGTATTAGGCGATGGCCGCGACATCACCGAGCGCAATATCGAGCGTGAATTTCATCGTGTATCGACCATCGTCGGTCGCGATCTGGCCGGATTTCCCGCATTGGAACGCCAGTTGCGCCAGCAAATCACCTGCATTGAAGAAGACTACCGCGATGCGATTGAAATTCCGCCCATGCCGCCGGAGTGGCATACCGCCGTTGAGGCGGTCGCAAAAATTCCGCCGAATGGCGACCCCGGTTACGTGCGGGTGCTCTCCGAGATCAACCGCGTGTTCAAAAAATCCAGCGAAAACGCGCTCAACGAATTCCGCAGCGCGGCCACTGACCGTCATAACACCTTGCTGCGCATGATTCCGTTTTGGCGCGGCGTGGACAGCGCATTGGAGCGCGTGGAGAAAAAAATCGAGTCGCTTGAGGAGCGCTCGAAGACCATCGACAAACAGTTCGCAACCTATCTGCAAATCGTGGCACAGACTGATCGCGCCGAACGCTTGCTGTCGACCTCGGCCGTAACGCAGTTTTTTATTTCGGGCCTGGTGATGGTCATTGCGGTGTTGGGCGCGTTTATTAACTTCCAGCTCATCGCGCTGCCGATGTCAGAAATGGTCGGTGGCAATAGCTACCTGTTTTTCAGCAAAGGCTTTGCGCTGAAGACCGCTGACATCGCCGCGTTAGTGATCATCTCGGTGGAACTTGCGATGGGATTATTTTTCATGGAAGCCCTGGGTATTACGCGTCTGTTCCCGGTAATACGCGGGATGGACGACAAGCTGCGTCGGCGCATGCTGTGGGTCACTTTGAGCATTCTGTTTACCTTAGCGTGCGTGGAATCGGCACTGGCTTACATGCGTGACCTGCTCGCTGCCGACCGCGCCGCGTTGGCGCAGCAACTGTCGGGACTCGAAGTCGTCACACCGGCGTTTCGCTGGATTCCTTCGGTGGGCCAAATGGTGTTGGGGTTCATTCTCCCGTTTGCGCTGGTGTTCGTAGCGATTCCGCTTGAATCCTTCATCCATTCATCGCGTTCGGTATTTGGCGCGAGCTACGAAGCCTCGTTACGCCTGATGATCTTTGTGGTGCGGGTGTTCGGTAACATGGCGGCCCAACTGGGCTTTATCCTTACGCATATTTACGACGCGATCATTTTTGTTCCACTGCGTATCGAACAGATGCTAAGCAACCGCCGCAGCGGGCGACAGTATGCCGACACGGAAGAGGTTCCGGTGATTGTCGCGGAAAGGATTCCGCTGGTCGCCTCGGAAATTATTCCGGAGGTCAAGCCTTCGACTAAATCGGCAACTAAATCCCGCCGTGCGGTGGTGGACAGTCAGCCCTCAGAGGTTGCATATAACTTCGAAGCCGCTGGAGAGTTAAAGAAATGAAAACCTCATGGCAATGGATGGCCGCATTCGCGGCATTAACTATCGCCGCCTGCACCAGCGGTAACCCCAATAGCAAGGCCGTGGTGTTGTTGCTTGATACTTCAGGCACCTATACCACTGAGCTGGGGCACGCGCAACGCATCGTGAATTATCTGTTGGGCACGCTCGAAGCGGGCGACTCCTTCGCGGTCGCGCGGATTAACAGCGAGAGCTTTACCGAGAAGAACATCATCGTGCATGCCACGTTCGACAGTCGTCCGTCCACAACCAACGCTCAAAAACGTACAGTGCTCGACACGACGCAACAATTCATTGAGGCGACCGCCAAAGGCAGTGCGTACACCGACATCACTGGCGGTGTGCTGCAAGCGCTTGAATACGTGCGCGAGGCCAACGCGGCGCAAAAAATCGTGTTGTTGTTCTCCGACTTGCAGGAAGATTTGCAGAAGCGCCAGATTCGCGAATTTCCCATCGACTTCAATGGCGTGCGTGTGATCGCAGTGAACGTCACCAAACTGCGCAGTGACAATATCGACCCGCGCGACTTCCAAGAGCGCCAAGACTACTGGAAACAGCGCGTGATATCCGGCGGTGGTCAATGGCAAGTCATCAACGATCTTGAACGCTTGCAGTCCGCGCTTCTCTAGATCTGCAAACCCCTACTACTGTCTAATCGGCGTTCGGCGACTTCATAAGGCGTTGAGTACGCGCCGAGGAAGCGTTGCATTGTGATAGCGATCAGCCCTGTTGCAGGGCTTCGGTGTAAACCGCCAAGTAACTGCGCGCGCTATTCGGCCAAGTGTGATCTTGTTGCATACCGGTCGTGACTATTTGTCTCCACGTGGCGCCATCGCAGTAGTGTTGCAAGGCACGCGCAACGCCTTCGACCACGGCAGGTGCGCCTTCACCTTCAATCATGAAGCCGGTGGCGGTGCGTGTCGCAAGCGATACCACGGTGGTGTCCACGACGGTATCGACCAAGCCGCCGACGCGCCGCACAATCGGCACAGTGCCGTAGCGCAGGCTGTAGAGTTGATTGAGTCCGCAGGGTTCGAAGCGCGAGGGCATCAGGAACATGTCTGCGCCGGCTTCGATGCGGTGGGCGAGCGCTTCATCATAGCCAATGCGCACGGCGATTTGCTGCGGTAAACGCCGCGCCCAATTTTGCAATCGGCTCGCGTATTGCGCCTCGCCGCTGCCCAGCAATATCAATTGCAGCGGCATGGCGACGAGCTGGGGCAACGCATCAAGTGCTAGGTCAATACCTTTTTGATGCACGAGCCGCCCGACCATGCCGATCAACGGTTGCCGCTCCAGCAACGGTAGACCAAACTCACGTTGCAAGGCACGTTTGTTGGCCGCCTTGCCGTTGAAATCGTCGGCGCTGAACAGCGCGGTCAGTGCCGGGTCATGCGCCGGATCCCACTCTTTTGCGTCGATGCCGTTAATGATGCCGCGCAAGTCGGTGCTGCGATGGCGCAGCAGGCCGTCCAGTCCGCAGCCGAATTCAGTAGTCTGGATTTCACGCGCGTAGTTGGGGCTGACGGTGGTGATGATGTCGGCAAAAACCAAGCCGCCTTTGATAAAGCAGAGCTGGTTGTGAAACTCCAAGCCCTCGGAGCCCCATAACGCTGGCGGAAGTTGCAAGGCTGCAAACGTAGGCGCGGGGAACAAGCCCTGATAGGCGAGATTATGGAGGGTAAACACGCTGGCAGGCGCCTGCGGCTCGCGCGACAACAGCGCCGGGATCAAGCCGGTTTGCCAGTCGTGGCAATGCACGATCTGCGGCTGCCAATTCAAACGTGCGCGGTCGGTAGCGATTTCCACTGCGGCGCGACACAGCACCGCGAAGCGCTGCGCGTTGTCGGGCCAGCCTTGCCCGTCCGGCATCATGTACGGATTGCCGGGCCGGTCGTACAACGCGGGGCAGTCCAGGAGCCAGAATTTGACATTTGATCCGGGCAGCGTGCCTTCAAGCAAGGTGGCGGGCTCGGGCGCGCCGGCGAGTTGCAAGGTCGTCACCGGTCGCAGTGTTCCGGCGCGTGCACGCGCGTCGCGGTAGGCGGGTATCAATACGCGCACATCGGTGCCGAGTCGGCTTAAAGCCACTGGCAGACTGCCCGACACATCGCCCAAGCCGCCGGTCTTCATTAAGGGATGAACTTCGCTACTGACGAAAAGCACGCTACGCATGGCGGGTCGGTTACCTTTCCTATCCTATCTTTATTCAAAGTGCCCAATTCAAGTGTGCGTTTCGCGCACACCCGAATTAAACATTCAGCATTAAATATTCAATAATTATTCCTTGGATTATACCTCCCTCCGCAACACCAACCCCGCCAGCGGCGGCAACGTCAACAGCAGCGAATGTGGCCGGCCCATCCACGGCAGCGATTCGCTGTGCAGCACAATACCGACGTCGATATTGCTGCCCCAATAAAATTCAGAATCGGAATTGAGCACGACGCGGTAGCTGCCGGCCTCCGGCACGCCAATGCGGTAGTCGTGTCGCACTACCGGGGTGAAGTTGAGAATGACCACGACCAGTTCGTGCTCGGCTTTGCGCACATAACTGATGACCGATTGTGCCGAGTCGTGACAATCAATCCAGTCGAAGCCTTGTGCTTCGAATTCGTAACGGTACAGCGCGGGCGTGTTGCGGTACAAATGGTTCAAGTCGCGCGCCAACGCCTGCACGCCCTGATGGTGCGGGTAATCCAAAATCCACCAGTCCAGGCCGGTCGAGTGATCCCATTCGCGTCCATGCGCAAACTCGTTGCCCATGAAGGAAAGCTTTTTTCCAGGGTAGGTGTACATATAGGTGTACAGCACGCGCAGGGTGGCGGCTTTTTGCCAGTCGTCGCCGGGGATTTTATTGAACATCGACTGCTTGCCGTGCACCACTTCATCGTGCGAGAACGGCAGCACGAAATTTTCGGTGAACGCGTACAACATGCCGAAGGTCAGTTCGTTGTGGTGGTACTGACGGTAAATCGGTTCCAGTTGCGTGTAGACCAACGTGTCGTGCATCCAGCCCATGTTCCACTTCATGCTGAAGCCCAGGCCCCCCACGTAGGTGGGGCGCGTAACTTGCGGCCACGCGGTGGATTCCTCTGCACAGATCAATACGCCTGGAAAGAGCCCGTGCGTGACTTCATTCATCTCGCGCAAGAACGCGATGGCTTCCAGATTTTCATTGCCGCCGTAGGTGTTCGGTTCCCAGTCGCCGGCCTCGCGCGAGTAGTCGAGGTACAGCATCGACGCCACTGCGTCGACGCGCAGGCCGTCGATGTGAAATTCTTCCAGCCAGTAAATTGAGCTTGAAATCAGATAATTTCGGACTTCGTTGCGGCCGTAGTTGTAGATCAGCGTGCCCCAGTCGCGGTGTTCGCCACGGCGTGGGTCTTCGTGTTCATACAGCGCCGAGCCGTCGAAGCGCGCCAGACCATGCTGGTCTTTGGGGAAGTGCGCCGGCACCCAGTCGAGTAACACGCCGATGCCGCGCGTGTGCAGATGATCGACAAAATAACGGAAGTCGTCGGGCGTGCCGTGGCGGCTGGTGGGCGCGTAATTGCCCAAGGTTTGATAGCCCCAGGACGCGTCCAGCGGATGCTCAGTGATCGGCAGCAACTCGATGTGCGTGTAACCCATCATGCTCACGTAGTTGGCAAGCCGATGGGCCAGTTCGCGATAATTTAAAAAGAAATTGTGTTCGTCACGTTGCCACGATCCCAGATGCACTTCGTAAATTGAGATCGGCGCATGCTGCCAGTCCCACTTGTTGCGCGCGTCCAGCCAGGCACGGTCACGCCAGGTGTAATTGGGTTCCGCGCACACCATGCTCGCCGTTGCGGGCCGGACTTCGAAGCGGTTGGCGTAGGGATCGGCTTTCAGATGCAAACTGCCGGAATCGCGATGGCGAATTTCGAATTTGTACACGGTGTCGACGCCCAAGCCGGGAATAAATAATTCCCACACGCCGTTGTCGCCGCGCACCCGCATCGGATGCGCGCGGCCGTCCCAGCGATTGAAGTCACCGACCACGCTGACACGCTGCGCGTTGGGCGCCCAGGTCGCGAACAGCACGCCGGGCACGCCATCGATGTTGCGCAGGTGCGCGCCAAGCATGCGGTACACATGCCAGTGACGGCCTTCGCCAAACAGATATAAATCGAAGTCGGAGAGTTGCGGCAGGAACGAATACGGATCGACGCGGCGCTGCGTCGCACCGCTGTCGTCGCGCCACGTTAGCGTGCAATGATCCGGCAACAGCCCTTTAGGCCCGCGCCACTCAAACACATCGGTGCCGGGGATGCGCTCCATGCGCCGCTGACCTTCCTCAATGCGCACATCGCTTGCCAGTGGCAAGTGCGCGCGAAGGCAGTCACCCTCGCTGGTTGTATGCCGGCCGAGCACCGCGAACGGATCATGGTGGCGCGCCTCGACGATGCGCAGTAGTTCTTCGGGAAGCGCGGCTGAGCTGGTGGTGTTGTCGGGTGTCATAGGAGGTTCACAGTGAATTTTTCGAAGCGATGGTTACGGTTTGCGATTCTCTACTACAATTGAAGCGGATGCTACTATACCGACGCGGCTGCGTGCAGTGGTGGTAGACACTTGCAATCTAACCGACCCTTGGAGCCTGCAACATGGCTGTTCCGGAAACCTCGCAACGTTTCGTCAATCGCTTAACGCGCGACGCGCTCGCCTTGATCTTGGCCGGCGGGCGC
Organism: Gammaproteobacteria bacterium; assembly: GCA_031363085.1. Taxonomy (GTDB): domain Bacteria; phylum Pseudomonadota; class Gammaproteobacteria; order SG8-11; family SG8-11; genus UBA6921. Next base: position 36,079 of record JANLTU010000197.1, on the reverse strand, counting down.
GGGTCTCGACTAAAACATCTGACGGACTGGCGCGCCAAACCTGCCGTGCCGTTCGGCGGAAAATTCCGCATCATCGATTTTGTATTGTCCAACTGCCTGAACTCGGGTATTCGCCGCATCGGGGTGGTGACGCAGTATAAGTCGCACTCGTTGCTGCGGCATATCCAGCGTGGCTGGGGTTTCTTGCGCGGTGAATTCGGCGAGTTTGTCGAGTTGTTGCCGGCGCAGCAGCGCATCGAGGCGCAGTGGTATTCCGGCACTGCCGACGCGGTGTATCAGAATCTTGACATTATCCGCTTGCATCACCCGCGTTTCGTGCTGGTGCTGGCGGGGGATCACATTTACAAAATGGATTACGGCCCGATGCTTGCGCACCACGTCGCGGTCAAGGCGGACATGACCATCGGTTGTCTCGAAGTGCCGGTGGCCGAGGCGAGCGACTTCGGCGTGATGAGTGCCGGCAGCGATCTGCGTATCAGTAAATTTTCCGAGAAGCCGCCAAACCCCGAAGCGATGCCGGGCAAACCCGGTATCGCACTGGCGTCGATGGGGATCTACATTTTCAATACGGATTTTTTGTACGAACAATTGATCAAGGACGCCGACAATAAAAAATCCAGCCACGATTTCGGTAAAGACATCATCCCTGCGGTGATCGATAAGTACCGGGTCATGGCTTATCCGTTTCTGGGTGCGGGCAGCAACAACCCCGGTTATTGGCGCGACGTCGGTACCATCGACGCCTATTGGCAGGCCAACATCGAGTTGATCGGCGTCACCCCCGAGCTAAATCTGTACGACCGCGACTGGCCGATTTGGACCTACCAGGAGCAACTGCCGCCGGCCAAATTCGTGTTCGACGACGAGGATCGGCGCGGCATGGCGGTCGATTCCATGGTGTCGGGTGCGTGCATTATTTCCGGCGCACTGGTGCGGCACTCGTTGTTGTTTTCCAACGTGCGTGTCGAGGCGTTTGCCAGCATCAAAGATAGCGTGATCCTCCCCGACGTGCATATCGGTCATGGTTGTCGCATCACGCGCGCAGTAATCGACAAAAGCTGTGACCTTCCCGACGGCACCATCATCGGCGAAGATCCGGTGGAAGACGCGCGCCGTTTTCATCGCAGCGAAGGCGGGGTAGTGTTGGTCACGCCGGCGATGCTCGGGCAGGAATGGCATCATGTCCGCTAAAAAGCTCAAGGTGGTGGTGTGCTGGCACATGCACCAGCCGCAGTATCAAGACTTGCTGAGCGGCGAATACCTGCTGCCCTGGACCTACCTGCACGCAATTAAAGATTACGTCGACATGGCGGCGCATCTGGAAGCGCAGCCGCAGGGGCGCGCGGTGGTGAATTTTGCGCCCATCTTGCTGGAGCAAATTGACGACTACACGCGCCAGATTCATGGCTTTCTGAGCAATGGTGACGCGTTGCGCGATCCGCTGCTGGCGGCGCTTGCGGGTACCGTATTGCCCAAAGCCATCGAGGCGAACATGTCCTTGATCGGCGCCTGTTTGCGCGCCAATCGTGAACGGCTGATCAACCGCTTTCCCGAGTATCGCCGTCTGGCAGATATGGCTGCGTTGTTTACCAAAAATCCTGAGACGCTTGCTTACGTCACCGAACAGTTCGTGGTTGACTTATTGATGTGGTACCACCTCGCCTGGCTGGGAGAAACCGTGCGTCGCAGTGACGCGGCGGTGAAAGCTTTGCTTGAAAAAGGCACCGGTTTCAACCTGCGTGATCGTCGTACGCTGCTGCATACCATGGGTGATCTGATGGCGACGGTGATTCCGCGCTACCGTGCGTTGGCCCGGCGTGGTCAAGTGGAGCTCGCCATGTCGCCGTACGCGCATCCCATTGTGCCTTTGTTGCTTGATTTACGCAGCGCGCTCGACGCCATGCCGGCGGCGCCATTGCCGGTGGCGGAGCGTTATCCCGGCGGCGAGGAACGCGCGCGTTGGCATATTCAGGAAGGGCTGCGCGTGTTCGAAAAATATTTCGGCTTTCGTCCGTCCGGCTGTTGGCCGTCCGAAGGCAGCGTCAGTGTGGCGGCACTGCGTTTGTTTGGCGAAGCGGGGTTTCGCTGGGCGGCGAGCGGCGCCAACGTGCTCAACAACAGCGTGCACAAAAGCGGCGGCGGTCCCGCGCTGCATCCGCATCAGGCGTTTCAGGTCAAAGGCGCGGGCCAGATCGCGACATTTTTTCGCGACGATGGCTTGTCCGACCTGATCGGTTTCACTTATTCCAACTGGCATGCCGACGATGCGGTGGCGAATCTCATTCACCATTTGGTCAACATCGCGCAGGCGCAAACCGATCCGGCCAAAACGGTGGTGTCGATCATTCTGGACGGCGAAAACGCCTGGGAATATTTTCCGGAAAATGGCTACTACTTTTTAAGTGCGCTTTATCAAAAACTCGCCGATCATCCGCAGCTAAAACTTACCACCTACACCGACTGCCTGGATCAAAAAGTCAACACCGTGGAGCTGCCGGCGTTGATGGCCGGCAGTTGGGTGTACGGAACGTTTTCCACCTGGATCGGCGACCCGGAAAAAAATCGCGGCTGGGACATGCTGGTCGACGCCAAGCGGGTGTTTGATCGCGTCACCGCCAGCGGGCGCCTGTCGGGTGAAAAGCTCACGTTGGCGCAGCGGCAACTGGCGGTGTGCGAAGGCTCCGACTGGTTTTGGTGGTTCGGCGGTTACAACCCAGAAATGGCGGTGAGTGACTTCGAACGGTTATTTCGCCGTCATTTGACCAACCTGTACCAACTGCTGGGCGAAGAGCCGCCCGAGTATCTGGCGCATGCCTTCACCCACGGTAGCGGCGCGCCATCGATGGGCGGTGTGATGCGGACTGGGTCGGCTTGAATCTACGCAGGCGCAGCGCGTGCTGCGCCTTGCTTGACTTAAATATTTTGCTGCAACAGCCGATGGAGTCCGGCGCAGTACATGCGACCACCATGGATGGCGAAAGGTCCACCCCTTTCTCGATTTGGATGGCCTCAGATGAATGCTCCGTCGCTGTCCACAGTTGCGTTTCTTGATCGTCGTCGTGCCGGCATGTTGCTACATCCCACGTCGCTGCCGGCGGGCGATCTTGGCGCGGATGCCTACCGCTTCGTCGACTTTTTGGTCGCAAGCGGCTTTTCCGTGTGGCAGTTTTTGCCGATTGGTCCGACGCACGGCGAGTTCGGTTCGACTTATCAATGTCTGTCGGTGCATGCCGGCAATCCACAGTTGATCAGTTCGCAGTGGCTGGTTGAGGACGGCTGGTTGGGCGCCGAGGCCGCTGCCGGTGTGCAACGTTTGCAGCATGCCCACGACGGCTTCACCCGTGCCGCATCTCAACAAGAGCGCGCGCAGTACGCGGAGTTTCGGCGCGTGCACGCACCATGGCTGGAAGACTACGCCTTGTATCAGGCGCTGCGAGGCGAACAAAAGTTGCAGCATTGGGTCGACTGGCCGGCGCCATTGCGGGATCGCGACGCCGGCGCCTTACACGCCGCGCGCACTCGTCTGGTCGCGGCCATCGAGCAAGTGCGCTTCGAACAATTTGTATTTTTTCGCCAGTGGCAGCGACTCAAGGATTACGCCAACCGCAAAGGCGTGCTGCTGTTCGGCGATTTGCCGATTTTCGTCGCGCACGACAGCGCCGACGTGTGGGCCCAACGCGAACAGTTCGCAGTTAACGCGCACGGGCAACTGCAAAGTCTGGCGGGTGTGCCGCCGGATTATTTTTCCAACACCGGGCAACTGTGGGGCAATCCGCATTACCACTGGCCACGCCACTTGGCCGAGAACTTTCGCTGGTGGAATCAACGCTTCCACAGCCAGATTGAATTAATGGATCTGGTGCGCATCGATCATTTTCGCGGCTTCGAAGCGTATTGGGAAATTCCTGCCGGCGCCTCCACTGCGATTGACGGCCGTTGGGTGAGTGCGCCGGGCGACGTGTTATTCAGCAGCGTGCGCGCGCACTGCCAGCAGTTGCGCATCGTTGCAGAAGACTTGGGAGTGATCACGCCAGAAGTCACCGCGTTGCGGCGCAAGCACGGCTTTCCCGGCATGAAAATACTGCAATTCGCCTTTGAAGGTGGCGCGCGCAATCCCTATCTGCCGCACTGTCACGAGGTTGACAGCGTGGTGTATACCGGCACACACGACAACGACACCACGCTGGGCTGGTTCAATGCACTGCCCGACGAACTCAAGGCGCGCGTGTACCAATATCTAGGCACGCCGCATGAAGCCATGCCCTGGCCCCTGATTCGCGCCGCGCTCGCATCGGTATCCCAACTGGCCGTGATCCCGATGCAGGACGCGCTCGCACTCGACGGCGCGCACCGAATGAATACACCCGGCACCGTGGAAGGCAACTGGCGCTGGCGCTTCTCCTGGGAGCAGATCGGCACGCAGGTCGCGGAACGCCTGCGTAATATGGTTGAGATGTACGCGCGCTGACGGAGCCCCTGGAGGGAGGTGGGTGCGACGCCCTCCGTGTAGCCATAAGAGCCGAGGCGTAGGAGGCTTGGGTGTCACGTTGGGTTTTGCGAAAAATGGTGACGCAATCGTTTCCACGCCCTACCTGTCGCTGACCGAATCGTGCATCTGCGTGACATTTTCAGAAGCGCTGCGGCGAGGCAAATTACCCGCAGCTCGCAACCGAGCGAATCCATGCGTCGATCAGCGCGGCGCCGGCTTCATCAACACGGTTGCGTGCCAGCGGTGGCATGCGCGTGGTGACGTCGGTTGTATGCATGCGCAGCGAGACCAGGGATTTTTCCGGCACACCAGGGGAGAACACGCGCGCGTCGACGACGCCCAGGTCGCCGGTGTCCGGTAGCTTGTTGCACACCCCCATAGCGTTGAACGCCACATCGTAACGCAGGTCGATTTCACCGCGTCCCGGCCCGCCGGGGCGGTGGCAATGGCTGCAATTGGCGTGCAGGTAGGCACGCGCTGTAAGCGCTTTACTCGCGTCGTCGGGCGCGGCGAGAGCGGGCAGGTTGGCGGGCGAGGCGCTCAGCGCGGCGTCGAACAGGCCGATGCTTGAAAAAGTAAATACCTGGTTCCCGATTTTGCCGGTGGTGGGGTAAGTGTAGTCACGATTCAATTGTGCGGTTTCCGGTCCCAAGCTGCGGCCGGCGGCGATGGTGTGGCAGCGCAGACAGTCCGAGCCGCTCGGGTAATACCAAGTGTGCGTGCCGATCACGACGCTCTTGCTGTCCGCAAGCAAGTCGGCGTCTGATTGGTCGGCGTTCCACTCGTAGCTGTAACCAGCCCAGTCGCCGTCGGTGTGATGGGCGAGCAGGCGTGTCTCGACAATTTTACTGTCGAGATAAAAATCCTTGCGCAAAATGCTGCCGGGCGGCAACGTCCAGTCATGGCTGCTGTCGATATTGATGGTCGTGTTGTCGGGCAATGCGAGCCAGCGTTTTTTATCGGCGCCGTCCGACCACAGCGGCGAGTTGACGTCGAATGGAATCATGCCGGAAGTGACTTCCTTCGGGTCGGTGCCCGCAGCGCAACCCGTGTCGGACAGCTTCTGCGGAAAGCCGGGTGTCGCTACTTTGGTCCCCGGCGCAAATTTAAATATTTTCCCGGAGTACAAATTAATCGCGTAAACCTCGCCGTCGCTGTCTTGTGCGAACGCTGCGATGCCGGACATCGGCGTTGTTGTTAACTCGTTGCGAGTCGCAGCGCCTTTCGGGTCCGACAGGCCAAGTATTTTGCCGCTGCCGAAGTCCGCGAATAGGTAAGTCCCTGTCAGTGCGGGAATTGCGGAGCCGCGATAGACATACCCGCCGGTAATTGAAGTGCCGACGTTGCGATCATAATCAGTGATTGGCATGACAAGGTTGGGCATTGACGCGCAGCTTGGAGTGTAAACGTGCGAACCTTCGTAACAATTCCAGCCATAGTTCTTGCCGACTTGAATCAGGTCGACTTCTTCCCATGCATTTTGCCCGACATCGCCCGCCCACAAATCGCCGGTTAAACGGTCAAAACTCCAGCGCCACGGGTTGCGCAAACCCCACGCGAAAATTTCTGGGCAACCGCTACCGCTGCAACGTGATGCTTTGTTGATTTGATTCGGGCAACTGCCATTGATACAGATCGGCGACCCGTTGAACGGATTACCGCTGGGGATTTTGTAGCGAAGGCCGCTGGCAAGCTCAGAGGAACCAACGTTGACATCAACGCGCAGCATCGCACCGAGCAATGTGCCGCTGTCTTGGCCATGATTTTGCGGATCGCCACCGCTGCCGCCGTCGCCGAAACCGATGTAGAGAAATCCGTCCGGACCAAATGCGATGCCGCCGCCATTGTGATTGTCGTAGGGTTGCGCCACGGTCATCAGCACCAGTTCGGTGGAAGTGTCCAGTGCGGTACGCACAGCATTGGCCGTGAAGCGCGCAATCACAGAGCGGAAATTTGCGCCGCCGGAATCGCTGCTGGTGTACGACAAAAATACATAACCATTGGCAGCGTAGTCGGGATGAAACGCGATCCCCAGCAAACCACCTTCGGAGCGATCATCCACTTGTGCGGTCAAATCGATGAAGGGTGTGGTTTGGGTGGTGGCGGCAGTGTTAGCAAAGGCGAGCACGCGGCCGGGCTTTTCCGCCATATACCAGCGCTCGTTGCTGTTCGGTGCTTGCACCATTGCGAGCGGCTGATTGAAGGTGAGATTCGGAAATACCGCTTGCAGTTGGGCCAGATCAGTTCCGACTGCTGGGCGTTTGCCTGCGACGCATTTGTCGTTCGCCGGGCGCTGCTCCAGACCCGACTGCGGCGGCGGTGTCGTCGGTTTACTCTTGTCACCGAAGCCAAAATTGCATCCGGCTAAAGTGAACAGACCGGTGGCGATTACTGCAAAAGCGCGCAATTTCTGCATATTTTCATCCCCTGTAAAGTCGAAGAAAGTTTACTGATACGAAGGATTTTTACGCCATACGCTGTTGCGTTACAGTTCACGTCGATTGCGTTAAGCGCCGCTGAAGAAGCGTACGATTGAAGCCTGTAAGTTCACATAATGCCACGATAATAGCGCCTGCCTAAACGCATGAGGTTAGTTTCGAACATAAGATCGATTGAACATTTTTTTACAAGTGTTGATATTCAACAGCCGCTGGTAGCTGGCAACCGTGTTGCCTCGGGTTGACGGTCGAAATGGTGATACTGCTGGTTACAAAATGGGGTCAGGCTTGTTTAGTTGCATTAGGTAAGTTAACTTTCAATCAGTGTGAACACTGATTGAAAGATTTTGGTCAATCTAAACATTCACGCGGCCGACCTTGAGCCTGACTACAAAACCAGGCCCTGTTTGGTAATCGAGGTATTGTCGTCTGCGACGGAAGCGATCAACCGGCGGGAGAAATTGTTGGCTTATCGAAAGGCGGATTCACTGCGTGAATACGTATTGGTTTCTCAGAGCGCTGTGCGCGTGGAAGTTTATCGTCGCGAACCAGACAACTCGTGGAGTGTGCATGTCTATGAGGGTGGCGAGCACGCGCAGCTACTCTCGGTGAATCACACAATTCCTATCGATGTGATTTACGACAAAGTGCCGATGGTAAATAAATAGCCCGGACCACCTTAAGCACCGAAAATAGTGACAACGGTTGCGTCTCATCTGCCCTACGTCAGCTACACAATAACCTCATTGAGAAGCACTCGTTTCAACGTTAACTACGCCCTGGACTACCGAGCGTATACACGGATGGGTAGGTAGCAGGGGCTCGTTTGAGCAACCGTGTTACAGCATGGTCTGGTTCTTCAGCGTAATTCTCTGCGTTTTGTTTTTTAGACAATTAACGCTTTGCTCGGCGTCAACTTTGCATTCCATGCGATGTTCGGTTTCCTGCCAGCCGAGCTTGATGCCGGCGGTGTCGCCCGAGCCACTGGGTTGTTCTTCGCCGCCTTCTTTGGCGCTGAGAATTTTGGTGACGTTATTGCGGTAGGCGATTTTAAAATCGCCGTCTTTTTTCATCGCGTAAACGATGGCCTTGGTTTGGTAAACAATTTCGGTACCGGCAACGTTACGTTGTAATTCTTCCGACAGACATTCGATCACCGCGTCGCTGGTTTTGTGGCAGGCGGTAATTTTCGACGGTAAATATTCAGCCGGTGTTTTTGCCAGCGACATCCAGGTGCCGTTTAACAGCATTCCGGCGGTTGATGGCTGTGTTTGCATGGCGGGTTGCATACCTTCCACGCTGGCGATCTGCTGAGCCGCCGGTGCTGAAGATAGTGCTGCGGGTGTTTCCGCTTTTATCGGTGTTTCGGCTTTGGCGGTTTGCGATTTGCCGGTCGCTTTTGGCGCTTTGGCTAAGTTTTTAACAGCGACTTCTTCGTCCTTGCGCGTACGTTCTTCTTCTTTGCGCATTTTGTCGGCCATGTTTCGCTTTAGTTCGGCGAGTGCTTCGTCGGCTGGTTTATAGCCGCCCAGCGCAGCACGGCTATACCACGTAAAGGCTTCGTCATGATCCGGTTTTACACCATCGCCGTTGACCAGCATTTGCGCCAAGTAATATTGGGCGCGTACGTTACCGTCGTTGGCGGGTTTTTCCATCAATAGGTAGGCTTTGTTGACATTAGCTTCAACGCCCTGTCCTTTGTAATGCATGTAAGCGACTTTAAATTGCGCTTTGACATGCCCGTGAGCCGCTGATTTGTCATACCAGGCAAATGCTTTTTTGAGATCAGGTGCAACCCCGCTGCCTTTTTCATACATTTCGCCGACATCGTATTGCGCTTCCGCGTTGCCCTGATCAGCCAGGACGATCTGTTTTTTGAAACGCTCCTGCCATACGTAGTCGTCTTGAAAAGCAGATGCCGTTGACCAGGCCAGAAAGATTCCGGCGAGTAGACAAGAAATGCGCGTGAGTGATTGTGAATTCATGGCGGCTCCCAACCTGCTTGAAATGGGCCAAGGGTTAAATATGCAACTGTTACTCAGGCTATCGTCGGAGCAGGGGCGAAACTTTATAGTGATTTAATGGCGGCAACACTGAATACACGGTAAAAATTGGCACAACAGGTGTTAATGGCGTCAGGTTTTATCCGGCAAGGTCGCGGCTTGTGACAATTGTTCCAGCAACGCGCGCATTTCCTGCTGCTGTGCGCTTGACAGTGGCGCGGATGAGTTGATGAGGTCGTTGATCAGGTGTTCCCAACGGCGAGCGAGGTGGCCCATTTCAGTATGTCCAAACGTGGCGCCAGAGCCTGCGAGTTTATGCAATGCAGAATGGAGTTTTTTTAATGTTGTTGAGGGGTCATGTTGTGCGCAATAGGCGTTAAATAGCTGGGCGATGTTATTGATACTGCCGGGAATCTGCCGTCGATAATCGGCATACAGTTCGTTGAGGCGCGCATTAACGTTGTCGTTAGATTGCGTCATCGGCGCTGGCGCTAGGCGCTGCGTTTGTTTTGATCTTGCAGCGACGATAAAGAGGCATCGTGCGCAATGACTATCAGCTTGCGTTCGTTACCGAATTGCATTTCCGTGAGCATGCACGTGAGCGGAAAGGAGCCGGTGATTTTACGCTGGCCGCGTATTTGGGTGTTAACGCCCAGTGTAACAACGGCGCTGCCTTGCGCGTAGTCAATGAAATAGCGCTCGTATTGCTGTCGATACGGGTCCGCCAGCAAGGTACTGAATGAGTTCCCCACCATTTGTTCGGCGCTGAGATCGAACATCGCCTCGGCGGCCGTATTCACCGACTCAATCACGCCAGTGTCGTTGGTCGTGATGATGGCGTCCACGATGTGGTCGAGCACCATACGCATGCGTGATTCGTTTTGATGCAGATGTTTTTCATAGGCTTTGCGCGTGGTAATTTCCGTGCTCGATCCAGCGATGCGATACGCCTTGCCGTGCTCGTCGCGCAGCGCCAAGCCGCGCATCAGGAACCAGTGATATTTGCTGTCTTTGTGCAGCAGGCGATGTTCGCTTTCGAAATAATGCGACTGCCCGTTCAGGTGTGCCTTAAGCGCCGCCAGTGTTTTTTCCGCGTCGTCCGGGTGCAGACGTTTAACCCACTCATCGAAGTGGTTTTCGATTTCGTGGTCTTCGTAGCCGAGCATGTCTTTCCAGCGCGGCGAGAAAAATACGTCGTTGCTGACGGTGTCCCAATCCCACAGTCCGTCATTCGCACCACGCACCGCCAGTGAGTAGCGTTCCTTTTCCTTGAACAAGGCGGTTTCAGTCGCGTCGATCTTGCGCACCACCAGCACGGTGATGACGGCGCCGAAGCCAACCGTGCTGAGACTCAGCAAGGCCATGAACATGACGTAGGCCAAGCGATAATCTTCGTTGCCGGCCTTCACCAGATGCTGGTATTCAGTGTCTTCGAGTTTGCGAATTTCCTTGACGGTATCGATGATCTCGTTTTGTTTTGGGATGATCTGCTGGGCAAGAAAATCATGTGCGCCAACGAAGTTGCCGCTGGTCGACAATTCGATTAAGCGTTCGTGCAACGGGCGCACCTCAAGCGTCAAATGGCTTTGTTTGTCGAGCAGCGCGCGTTCTCCGTCGGACAGCGGCAGGCCCAGCAGCGTGGTACGCGCATCCGCAAAGTCGCTACCGAGTTGATGATAGCGCAACATTTCCGCGTCTTGGTCAAAGCGGTCTTTGATGTTTGCCATCAGGATCAAACTGATCGCGCGTTCACGCACCGCGATGTGCATGGCATTTAGTAAATTGGTTTTTGTAAAGTGTTGCAAGGTCATGTCGTTGACATTGCTGTGAATCGAGGTGAAACGCAAAAAGCCTGCCAGCGTGACCAGGATCATGATAGCGATCAGTGCGGAGAATCCCGTCGCGACGGTAAATTTAGAATTCTTATTCTGCATGGTACGAGGGGGGTATCGTGGGGTGAACGAGCGCTGAATCAGGCGGCGTCTTGCGGTTCTGCCAGCGGGGTTTCCGAGCGGTGTACGAAGAAGTCCAGCCATTCGCCGAGTAACTGATTGACCTGGCGTTTTTCGTCGCGTTGCAACATGAGCTTGTTCGGGTAGCCGTATTCGGGCTCGAAGCTTCCTCGCCCCGAGCAATTCACCACCTCGGCTACTTTAGCGTCGTGGTACATGCGTACCGTCATGGTCGAATTCAGCGTCGATGTGCTTTGGGCATTGAGCGCAACGACGATACCCAGCACGCTGGTGTAGCGGTGATCTTCTTGCAGCGCGATTTCAAAACGTAATCCGGTGGGATGATGGATGCGGTGGCACACCCCCGGCACGCTGCGAAACAAATGCAGCAATTTGCCGTAGTTGATTTCGTACAACGGTGTTTGATTGTAGTAATGCTTGGACGCGCAGACTAAAGTCATGGCCGGATTCCTTCCTGTTTCACTCGCGATGCAATCATAAACATGTTTACGGTAGCTTCGCCACGTTGACTTAGTACCCATAAGTATGTCGGCCCATTGTGCGTGCGATACAGGCAAATTCTGTGACCGACTCGTTAGAGCCTGTTTAAGGACTCATTGGAGGGCACATTGCGGCGTTAAAATCGAATTTACGAATGCTCACATACTGCCGATTTTGCCTTGCACTGCATTCCTCCAATGAGTTTTTGAACCGGCGCTTAGGTTACCCAGGTCTTCATGCGTGCGCGCAGTCGCAGCAGCGCTTGGCTCAATAATTGGCTGGTGCGCGATTCACTGACGCCCAGTACATTGCCGATCTCGCGCAGATTCAATTCGTCGTCGTAGTATAAAGTCACGATTAGGCGCTCACGTTCCGGCAGCGCAGCAATGGCGCGTGACAGGCCGTTGCGAAAGTCTTCGTCTTGCAGTTCGGTCAGCGGCGTTGAGGGCGGTTCGCCCAGCCCTTGCTGGATGGCGTCGTCGTCGATGCCCACGTCTTCCAGATTGGTCATACGGAACACAGCGGCTTCTTGCAGCAATTTGTAATATTCGTCCGGATTCATGCCGAGCTCTTTCATGACTTCCTGATCGCGTGCGTCGCGGCCCATCGCGTTTTCCACTTTGCGGATCGCCTCGGTGACATCGCGCACCTTGCGATGCACGGATTTCGGCGCCCAATCGTTGCGCCGTAGCTCGTCCAGCATCGAGCCACGGATGCGAATACCGGCGTAGGTTTCGAAGCTTGCACCTTGCGTAGGATCGTAGTTGCGACCGGCATCGAGCAACCCGAGCATGCCGGCCTGAATCAGATCGTCGACCAACACCATCGGCGGCATCCGTGCCATCAAGTGGTAAGCGATGCGTTTGACGAGTGGTGCATAACGCACGACGAGGCTGGTTTGTGCTTCGCGGTCCTGGGGTTTGTGGTCAGACATACGTAGTGCGCGCGCCTCGAAGCCGGGGTCATTCAGTGGGCGACGCAGTAAAATTAGGCGGGCCAAAAACACGGAATAACTGGGCTTGAGTTACGGCAATGCAGCGCAGAACTTTAGATCGAAAATGCAAACTGCCGTGCAGCGTGCAACGCATCCCGTTTCTATATCCAACGTGGGCATGAAAGCGGCGCGCAGGCAGTAGATGCTGCAAGCAGCGACGCCGACAACGCGTACGTTGGAGCTAGAACCGGAATTAGATTTCGTGACGGCCGCTAAAGGCATGCGACAAGGTTGAGCTGTCGACATATTCGAGCTCGCCACCCAGCGGTACGCCGTGCGCAATGCGTGTGACTTTGATATTGCGCTTGCGCACCAGCTCGCTGATGAAGTGCGCGGTGGTTTCACCTTCCACTGTTGGGTTGGTGGCCAGGATGACCTCTTGAATCGGTGGCTGCGCATCAAGGCGCAGCTCCAATTGATCAAGGCCAATTTCAGCGGGGCCAATGCCGTCCAGCGGCGACAGCCTACCCATCAGCACGAAGTACACTCCGCGATAGGCCGTCGAGCGTTCAATCGCTTGCGCGTCCACCGGTGTTTCGACTACGCACAACAACTGACGATTGCGCTGCGGGTTGGCACACAACGCGCACACCGGTGACTCGCTGAGGGTGCGGCACTGTTGACAACGTCCGACGCCATCAATCGCACCGATCAGCGCGTGCGCCAGTTTGCGTGCGCCATCGCGGTCACGTTCCAGCAAGTGAAACGCGATGCGGCGTGCCGATTTCGGGCCGACGCCGGGCAGGCAGCGCAGCGCGTCGATGACGCTTTCAATCAGGTTGCTAGCATTCATCAGAATGAAAACGGCAGTTTCATGCCGCCGGGCAGACCGGCACCGCCGGTGACCGATTGATATTTTTCCTGCGTGACTTTTTCCACCTGGCGCACCGCGTCGTTGACTGCGGCGGCGATCAGATCTTCAAGCATTTCCTTGTCGTCCTTGAGTAAGGCCGGGTCGATGCTCACGCGCTTGATGTCGTGTTTGCCGGTCATCACCACACTGACCATGTTGCCGCCGGCCTGACCGGTGACTTCAATCGTGAGCAACTCTGCTTGCACCTTTTGCAGATTCGTTTGCATCTGCTGTGCTTGTTTCATCAAATTGCCTAAGCCGCCTTTCATCATAAAAACCTCGTTGCTGTAGACGCGAGACGCTGGATTATAACGGAGTTAGTCCAGCGGCTGCACGGAGTCGGTGTCGATCTTCGCGTTGAAGGTGTCCAGCAAGCTTTGCACGCGTGCGTCTTTGGCGACCGATTGCTGTGCTGCGGTTTGGCGTTCCTGGCGCTGGCGTTGCTGCGACTGTGCGGGTGATTCTGCCTGTGGCTCGTGCCCGATGTCGATGTGCAGGCGCAGCGGTCGCTTTAAATAAGTTTGTAGCGCTTGTTGCAGGCGCTCGCGCGTGTTGTCGGTGAGCAGCTTGCCGTGCGTCGCATGTAATTCCAGTTTTAGCGTGTCGGCGGTGTGCTCTTTGAGAATGCAATTGGCGGCGAGTTGTCTGCACAAGCCGTTAATGTCAAGCTCAAGAACCATGTGATTCCAATCCGGTTCGGCTACCGGCACACTGGGCGGTGGCGGGCGGGGCGCGGGGCTTGCCTGAATAACCGGCGCGGCGGCGGCATGCGCTGGTGGTGCCGACGTGTGAGTGGCGCGCGCGCTCGGCGGGTGGGCGTTCGCCTCTTGCGGCTGAAACGCTAGCATGCGCAGCAGCGTCATCTCAAAGCCGCTTTGCGGATCAGGCGCCAGGTGTAGATCACGGCGGCCAATCACACCGATTTGATAAAACAACTGCACATCTTCAGCGCTGAAGGTGTGCGCGTAACGCATGATTTGCTCGCGGTCGTTGCGGGTGTCGTCAAGGGCGTCGGGTACCTGTTGCACCAGCGCGATGTGATGCAGCGTGGCGTTGATTTCGTTGAGCACGCCAGCAGCATCCGGTGCGTGTTCCTGCATGGCGCGCACGCGGGCGAACAACAGGCCAGCATCGCGCTGCGCGAGCGCGTCGAGCAAGGTAAAAATTTCGGCGTGATCGATGCTGCCCAGCATCGCGCGCACCTCGGCCACGCGCAGCGTGCCGCCGCAATAGGCGATGGCTTGGTCGAGCAGGCTAAGCGCATCGCGCATGCTGCCGTCGGCGGAGCGCGCGACCAACTGCACCGCCTCGGGTTCAAACGCAACGGCTTCACGGTGCAACAGTGCGTCGAGATAGTTTTGAATCGAGACTTGCGGCAAACGCTTCAGGTTGAACTGCAAACAGCGCGACAGGATGGTGATCGGCAAGCGCTGCGGGTCGGTGGTGGCCAGCAAAAATTTTACATGCGGCGGCGGTTCTTCCAGTGTTTTCAACAGCGCGTTAAAGCTGTGCGTCGACAGCATGTGCACTTCGTCGATCAGATAAACCTTGTAGCGGCCGCGTGATGGCGCGTATTGCACGTTTTCCAGCAGTTCGCGCGTGTCTTCAACCTTGGTGCGCGAGGCGGCGTCGACTTCGATCAAATCCACAAAACGGCCAGCGTCGATTTCGCGACAGGCGCTGCAACTGCCGCAGGGTTTGGAGGTGACGCCGATTTCGCAGTTGAGTGATTTGGCCAGGATGCGTGCGATGGTGGTTTTGCCCACACCGCGCGTGCCGGTGAATAAAAATGCATGGTGCAGACGATCATTGTCGAGCGCGTTGATGAGCGCGCGCAACACATGTTCCTGCCCGACCAGCTCGGCGAAATTGCGCGGCCGCCACTTACGTGCCAGGACTTGATAACTCATCGCGTGACCACGTCCTCATGTGCGCGTGAAGATCGAATTGGCGGCGGTCTGCCCCAGCCACACCCCGGCGCCCGGGTCCACCGTTACCGCTGCTCCCTTCCGGGCCTGACGGGGTTCACGGCATACCGTCGCGAGGGGACCAAGACAGACCACCATAAAACGGAACTGGGTACATCTCAAAATTGGCGGAGAGGGAGGGGTTCGAACCCTCGATACGTTTCCGTATACACACTTTCCAGGCGTGCGCCTTCAACCGCTCGGCCACCTCTCCAAATAAAAATAATTCAGCGAATTAATCCACTTCAAGGAAGTGCTGCTTTCAAGGACCGGGAAGCTTAAACTAGAACCCACAGTGGCGCAATTTGCGTTGCGCTTACTTGCGCGTGCAGTGCGTGTCAGCGGTGGAGTTGGCAAAACACGAAACTATCACCGCGCTCATCTTTACTTGGCATGATGCTTCTAGATAGGATGTCCGCATGCTTGGAACAAACGATCCCTCATCGCGACTGGTTGAACATCTCAGCTCTACCAGCACGCCCTACATCGATCCATTGGCGCGGGTGCCGTGGGACCGCATGGAGCGACGCGCATTTTGGTTGCCGGAAGGCGCGGTATCGTTGTTTGGCTGGGCCGAGTTTATGTCCTTGCCGGAAGATCAGCGCCGCATGTTGTCACGCCACGAGTTCATGCATTTGCTGGTGACGGTGCAACGTTTCGAGACAGTGTTTATCGAACGTGTCAGTCGCGTGATGCAGCGTCCCGGCGAGCCGCTCAGCCATGCCAATTATCGTTTGCATATGGCGCGTGAGCACATCGGGCATGGACTCATGATGTTGGAACTGCTGCGCCGCTCGGGTTTGCAACGTTCGCGCGGTTACGTGGCAACGCAGTTGAGCCGGTTTATTGCGCGGCATAGCGCGCTGGATTCCGCCGCGTTCTGGACCGTGATGTATGCCGGTGAAGAAATCGTTAATCGCATGTTTCGCGGCTTGCGCAAAAATCACGTCGGGCTGTGTCCGGTCATTGATGAAATGGTGCGCACGCATCTGGTCGATGCCTCGCGGCATTTGTCGCATGCGCATGACAACCTGGAAAACGCGCTTAACGTCATGCCACGCTGGCGCATGCGCCTGATGCGCTTCGTGGTGCGGCGGATTTTTCGCGAGCAGGTTAATTCTTTATTTTATCCGCCCCCCAGCGTGTACGAATCGGCCGGCCTGTATCCGGGCGAATACTGGGCCAAAATTGCCCGCGAAAATCCGCATCGCACGCGCTTCGTGCAACAGAATGTCAGCACCACCTTGCGTCCTTTCAAAAAGCGCGGGTTGCACGTCAGTTAATTTTTCCCCGTAGCAAAAAAATAATTTTTGTCGTGTGCTTAAGTGCGCCGTCTGCGTACCGATAGCTATTGCGTCCATTATTCCTTGGCTGCGCACACAACTATGAAACTTCTGATCGGCTTCGGTTTGGTATTCGCGTCCATCATCATCGGTTATTTAGCATCGCACGGCCACTTGATGGCTATCGTGCAGCCCTATGAATTACTGATTATCGGTGGCTCTGCGGCAGGCGCATTTGTGGTTGCAAATCCTGGTGCGGTCATCAAGCAAACGCTGGCCAGTTTGCCGATGTTTCTCAAGGGCGCGAAGTACAACAAGAGTTCGTACATGGATGTGCTGGCACTGTTGTTTGACTTGTTTTCCAAAGCGCGCAAGGAAGGCATCATGGCCTTGGAAAAAGACATCGACGACATCGCCGAAAGTCCCGTCTTCCAGGCATATCCGAAACTGTCCCACGATCACCACGTGACCGATTTCATCGTCGATTATTTGCGCCTGATGGTCAGCGGCAACATGAACCCGATCGAGCTTGAAGCGCTTATGGATGTAGAGCTTGAGACGCATCATCAGGAGGGCGAGCGTGTCGCCAGCGCGCTGACTAATATCTCCGATGGCTTGCCCGGTTTCGGCATCGTCGCCGCAGTGTTGGGCGTAGTGATTACCATGAACTCCTTGGGTGGGCCGGTGACGGAAATCGGCGGCCATGTCGCGGCGGCCTTGGTGGGTACATTTTTAGGCATTTTGATGGCCTACGGATTTGTCGGCCCGATGGGCACCTACTACAAACACATGGTCGACGAAGAGGCCAAATTTTTTCAGTGCATCAAGGTGTGTTTTCTCGCCACCTTGAATGGCTACAGCCCGCAGATCGCTGTTGAGTTCGGGCGCAAGGTGTTGTTCTCCGCCGAGCGTCCCGGGTTTCTGGAGTTGGAAGAGCACGTGAAGAAGCGCAAATAAATAGCGCGCTTAACTAGCAGGGCCTGCCGGTGGAACAACGACCGATCATTATCAAGCGAATAAAAAAAGCCGCGCATGCGCATCATGGCGGCTCATGGAAAGTTGCGTACGCCGATTTCGTCACCGCCATGATGGCGTTTTTTCTGCTCATGTGGCTGATGGGCTTTACCACCGAAGGCGAACGTAAGGCGATCTCGGATTATTTTCAGAACCCCAGTGCCATTCAAGGCAAAGGCGGGTCCAGCACCAGCCTCATCGACATGGGCAAGGGCATGGACTCGCCGCGCAACAACCAGAAAAAACCGAATCAGGAAACAGCATCCGTTAGCGTAAAAGATGTTCCGGAAGAAAGCGCCGCGCACGCCGTGGCGGTGACCGCCGCAGACGCAAAGATGATTGAAACCGAAAAAGACAAGAAGCGGCTCGAATCGTTGTTGGAAGAATTAAAACAGGCCATCGACGCGAGCCAAGCGCTGAAGCCGTTTAAAGATCAGTTGTTGCTTGACATTACCGCCGAAGGGCTGCGGCTACAGATTGTCGACAAGGAAAATCGCCCGATGTTCGACGTCGGCAGCGCCAACTTGCAGTCGTACACACGCAGTATTTTGCGCGAAATCAGCAAAATGGTCGCCTCGGTTCCCAATCACATTATTATCGC
This sequence comes from Gammaproteobacteria bacterium, assembly GCA_031363085.1. Lineage (GTDB taxonomy): Bacteria > Pseudomonadota > Gammaproteobacteria > SG8-11 > SG8-11 > UBA6921. The sequence continues at coordinate 17,984 of JANLTU010000197.1, read as the reverse complement.
CGGGCACACCGACGCGCGCGCTTATGCAAGCGGTGCGGAGTTTAGCAACTGGGAATTATCCTCGGATCGCGCCAACGCCTGTCGTCGTGAATTGGTGCGTGGCGGCGTGGGCGAGGAAAAAATTGCCCGCGTGGTGGGACTGGCGTCGACTGCGTTGTTTGATAAATCCAATCCACTCAGCCCGATCAACCGACGCATCAGCATTGTGGTCATGAACAAGGAAACCGAAGACGCGATGTTGCGTAAAGAGGAAAACGAAAAACGCGTGGCCAGCGACGCACCGGTGACCGCAGAAACCATTCAAGCGGCGCCGGAGGCGTTACCGGCGGAGCCCGCTGCACCGGCCAAAGCGGGCGCCTCTGAGTTGAAGCTGCCGACGCTTCCGTCCGCCGTCCAACTGCCGGCGTTACCGCTCAAATCGCCTGCAAATAGCACGAGTCCACAGAAAAAATCCGCTTCGGCCAAAACGGCGCCTGCCGAACATCGTTGACAGTAGTTTTGGTTCGCGCCGTAACTCGCTACAATACAAGACTATGTCAGGTAACTCGATTGGAAAACTTTTCACGGTGACCAGCTTCGGCGAGAGTCACGGCCCCGCTTTGGGTTGCATTGTCGACGGCTGCCCGCCCGGCATGGAATTATCGGAAATTGATTTGCAGCACGACCTCGACCGTCGCAAGCCTGGCCAGTCCAAGTTCACCACGCAGCGCCGCGAAGATGATCGGGTGCAAATCCTTTCTGGTGTCTTCGAAGGCCGGACTACCGGCACGCCGATTGGTTTGTTGATCCACAATGAAGACCAGCGCTCCAAAGATTATTCGAAAATCATGGACCGTTTTCGCCCCGGCCACGCCGACTACACCTACCAGCAAAAATTCGGTGTGCGCGACTACCGTGGCGGTGGACGTTCGTCGGCGCGTGAAACTGCCGTGCGCGTGGCGGCCGGTGCGATTGCCAAAAAATATTTGTTTGAGCGTTATGGTGTGGTGATTCGCGGTTATCTGGCGCAAATCGGTCCGATCAAGGCGGAAGCGTTCGACTGGGACGAAGTTGAGAATAATGCATTTTTCTGTCCGGACGCATCGAAGGTGGCGGAGCTTGAAAAATACATTAACGCGTTACGGAAAAGCGGCGACTCCATCGGTGCGCGCGTCAACGTTGTTGCCTACGGCGCGCCGCCCGGCTGGGGCGAGCCGGTGTTTGACCGGCTCGACGCCGACATCGCTTACGCCATGATGGCGATCAATGCAGTGAAAGGTGTGGAAGTCGGCGCGGGTTTCGCCAGCGTTGAACAAAAAGGCTCGCAACACCGCGACGAGATGACGCCGCAAGGGTTCCTGAGCAACAATTCCGGCGGAGTGCTCGGCGGCATTTCGTCGGGGCAAGACATTACCGTGAGCATCGCGCTCAAACCCACTTCCAGCATTCTCATCCCGGGCAAAACCATCGATATGCACGGCAACCCGGTCGACGTGGTGACCACCGGTCGCCACGACCCGTGTGTCGGGATTCGCGCCACGCCCATCGCTGAGGCGATGCTCGCGCTGGTGTTGATGGATCACGCGCTGCGCCATCGTGCCCAGAATATGGATGTAAAGTCGGCCACACCAGTGGTGCCGGCCCGCGCCAACGAGGCGCATGACACGCACGATGCCATTGACAACATCGGCCTATTTGACGGCGCAGACGAAGTCGATGTGCACGTGCCCGTTGAACAGGCCGAGGTCTTTGAGGTCGTGGACGATCTCGAACTACACGACGAGCCCGAAGATGCTGGCGTGATTGAAACCAACGACGTTGTTGACAGGCGCGCGAAAGTCGATAGCCCTGCCGCGTTTGTTAAAGCGATTCCGGTTGAGGCGTACAAAGAAACCAAACCGAAAGCGCCGCGTGTAAAAAAGAAAGCGGACGATGTGAAGGATACGCACGATCCCGATATTCTGTATATTCCCGATTGATGGTTATGCGCGCGTAACCCGACGTGCCTGATCTTTGCAGTTATCCTGACGCCTGTTTTTAACCATGCCTCCAAGCTCGGTGCCTTACTGGCGCCTCTCCGGCTTTTATCTGCTCTATTTCGCCGTGCTTGGCGCTTTCTTGCCGTATTGGGGTTTGTATCTGCACGCGTTGAGTTTTTCGCCGGTCGAGATCGGCGAGTTGATGGCGACCATCGGGTTCACCAAGGTTATCGCACCCAACGTGTGGGGCTTTCTCGCTGACCAAACCGGCAAACGTATGGTCGTGGTGCGTGTGGGCTGTATCTGTGCGTTGTTGGCTTTTATCGGCGTATTGTTCGCGCACAGTTACTGGTGGCTGTTGCTGGTGATGCTGGTATACGGGTTTTTCTGGAATGCCGTGTTGCCGCAGTTCGAAGCCGCTACCTTGACCCATCTGGGCGACTCGACCCACCGCTACAGCAGCATCCGCTTGTGGGGATCGGTTGGTTTCATTGTGGCGGTGGTGGCGCTTGGACCGGTGTTGCAACACTACGGCGAGAGCCTGCTGCCGAGGGTGGTCATCGTACTGCTCGGCGCGATTTTCCTGGCGAGCCTATGGGTGAGGGACAACGCTGCGGTACCCCGGCAGGTTGCGCATGAACCGTTGTGCCGCTTGTTGCAGCGGCGCGAGGTATTGGCACTGCTGTTGGTGTGCTTTTTGATGCAGGCCAGCCACGGGCCGTATTACATTTTCTACACGTTGTATCTCGACGAGCACGCCTACTCGCGCACTTTGATCGGGCAATTGTGGGCCTTGGGGGTGATTGCCGAAGTTGCCTTGTTTTTGGTGATGCACCGGCTCATCGGGCGATATAACTTGCGTTCGTTGTTGCTGTTTAGCGCCGTGCTCACCACGGCGCGTTGGATTATCATCGGCGCGTACGTTGACAATTTAACCATCGTCGTGCTCGCGCAGACTTTGCACGCCGCCAGCTTCGCCATTTATCACGCCGTCGCCATCGAGCTCATCCACCGTTACTTCGTTGGCAAACATCAAGGCAAAGGGCAGGCGCTTTACACCAGCCTGAGTTTCGGCTTAGGCGGTGCCGTCGGGAGCCTGTACGCGGGCTACTTGTGGGAGGGCCTGGGCGGAGCAGCAACCTTCGCCGGCGCCGGGGTATTCAGTGCGCTGGCTGGTCTCATCGTTTGGCGTTTTGTACCGCGTGAGCACCAGTAAAATTCAAAGCAAAGCGGCAGCACGTTACTTCACTTCTACGGTTAGGGTCATTTCCGGATGGATAGCACACTCCAGCTCGGCAATCCCAGCCTTGTCAAAGATTACCGTGCGCGATTCGCCTTTGGGAAAGGAGCCCAGGTCGAAGGTTTTAATTTCCGATGCTGAGAAAATGTTGTGGAAAAAACGATCCTCATTTTTAAAGCGTACCGTGTCGCCAGCCTGGATGGATATTTTCTCGACCTGTGCACCTTTCAACATGAAGCGTTTGGCATTCTGTGCCACTTCGTATTCGCTGGCGCCTGCCGGGGAACAGAACTCACACAATATGCCAGCGGCCAAAATTAGCAGGTGAGCGGGAGTAGCTTGGGTCATAGGATCCTTCCAGAATTAACAGGGTTAGACATCGGCATTCGGCACGGCAATACGCAGCGGGTCGCAGCAGCAGGGAAGGCACGTTCGCATGTTATTTCGACACCCGGAGGTTTTTCAGCGCACTTTTCGCCGCACTGCTGGCGCCGACTTCAATGACCATGTGCATGTCCGCATGCACTGCGCATTCAATGTCGGCCCGGCCGGGTGTATTAAAGGTCACGTTGCGCGCTTGGCCTTTACGAAACGCACCCAGCTCGAAAGTGCTGATCTCAGAGACCGAATAGATGCCGTGATAAAACGGATCTTCGTTTTTAAAGCGCACCGTGTCGCCGACCTTGATGTACAGCATTTCGATTTTCTTGCCGTTGATCGTGAAGCGCTTTTTGTTTTGCCCCACTTCGTATTCAGCGGCGCGGGCAGAGTTAGCCGATAGCAGTGTGAACAGCATAAAAATAGCCAAATTATCAGTCCATGCGCGCATGGGCTTTCCGGTTACTGCGGCAATTTGGGCACGGAAATATAGAGCGGTCGACCGGTCAGTGAGTTCAGGAACGCTATCAAGTCCGCCTTGTCCTGAGTACTCAACTGGAGGGGTCGCAAGTTGGGATCCGCGATTTCGTTTTTGTCTTCCCCGGCGCGATCGTAGTGATCGACCACTTCCGCCAAGGTTTTGTAGGCGCCGTTATGCATGTACGGCGGGGTCATCGCCACATCGCGCAGGGTGGGGGTTTTGAACGCGCCTTTTAAGATTTTCACCGGCACAACCGCGAAGCGGCCTAGATCTTCATTGCCCTTCAGCCCGATATTGTGGAAGCCGTTGTCGGTGAAGTTGAAACCCTGATGGCACAGCACACAACGGCCTTTTTCTTCATCGGTAAATATTCTGAAACCGTTCTTTGCCGATTCGCTGATTGCGGTTCGATTACCTTTGCGCCAGCGATCAAAGTCAGACTCGGTGGACACGATTGTGCGCTCAAAGTTTGCAATCGCCTTGGCCAGCGTGCCCTTGGTAATCCCTTCGCCGGGATAGGCAAGGTCGAACATCTTCACATAGCCGGGAATGGCGGCGAGTCGGTCCAGCACCTCAAACAGGTTCGCGTTCATTTCCGCTTCGGACGTGATCGGGATCAGTACTTGCTCTTCCAAAGTTTTAACGCGGCCATCCCAGAAATGTCGCTTTTGATAGGCGGCATTCAAGATCGTTGGCGTGGCGCGACGCAGCACTTTCATGTCTTTGCCGATCGCGGTAGGCAAGCCATCCGTCCAGCCCAGTGCCGGGTTATGACATGTTGCGCAACTGATCCATTTTGAGCCGGACAGGCGCGGGTCGAAAAACAGCGTCTTGCCTAATTCCACGCGCGCTTGGCTGAACTGGTTGTCGGATGCGGCAGGGATGATGGTCGGGCGTAAATACGGGTCCGGCGGTGCAGCCTGACTGAGTGAAACAACTGCGGCAAGGATCGAACCAAGAACCAGGGAACCGCGTCGACGCAAATAATGTGACGTTGCAGCGTTGTCCATTTTCACCCGTGTTTCCTCCTTGAGTATTGAGACGTGGCTTGAAATATTCTGTGGCGGCATGACGCGACCCAACGCGTCTCTTGTTATGGAAATCATGTGCGTAATTTTTCTTGATCAACAACTTCGGGAGCACGGCGCGTTATGCGTATGCGCCGCGCGCTTAACACAGCGCAAGATGAGGGAATATTCGGTAGAAAAAATCGGCAAGCGCATTGCGCATGACGGTGATGAGAACAAGCGCTGAACGAAAAATACTCCTGAACCATACACAACTCCCGTTTACAAATACACCTCGACGGGCCCCCACTAACATACTAGTTATTATTTATGACATCGGAGTTTCAAGCGGCGGCCGATAAGCTAGCTGGCGGTGCGGGTCGTGGTCAAGTAAATAAATTTTTTATTATAATAACTTCCGTCGGATAGCCGACGTATTAGAGATTTGTCATCATTTTCAGCCAAGTGTTGACAAATTCTGGTCGGCCGCAGTTCAGCACTTTTCTTTCGGCAGCAAAGCCATCAGCGCCTGCGCCGCATTCGACAAGGTGCGCGCGCGGTGGCGCACCGTGCCTAGGGTGCGGTGCAGGTTTACGCCTTGCAGTTTTAACACGCGTAATTCGCTGTTACGCACCATCGCCAACGGCAATACGCTCCAGCCCAAGCCGATGCTGACCAGCATCTTGATGGTTTCAAGATAGTTGGTCGACATGCGTGCCGGCACGCGTATTCCTAACGGCGCGAATGCACGTTCCAGAATCTCGCGCGTGTAGGTGCCCTGCCCGGGCAGTACCGCCGGATATTGCGCCAGCGTTTCCGGGCGCACGCGTTGCGACTTCGCTAACGGATGATGCGGTGCCACAATCACTCCCAGCGGGTCGTCCCAAATTGGCGTCATGACAAGATTTTTCACCGGCTCCAACGGCAGGGTAACGATGCCCAGTTCGAATTCGCCTTTGGCAACGGCTGTACATGCCACTTCCGAGTCCATAAAGTGCAGGTCGAGCTCCACCTCGGGATGCGCCGAGTGAAACGCACGCAACACTTGTGGCAGGCGATGCAGACCGATGTGGTGGCTGGTGCCAATGCTCAACAGCCCGGAAATGTTTCCGGACAAATTGGTCATCGCGCGGCGACTGTCGGCGATTTCATCGAGAATATGCTGCGCGCGTGGCAGTAGCGCAGTGCCCGCTTCGGTGAGGGCAACCTTCTTCCCGACGCGGTCGAACAGACGCGTTTTAAGCTCGACTTCGAGCGCCGCGACCCGTTTGCTGACCGCTGGCTGCGTGATGTGCAATTGCAACGCCGTCTTCGAAAACGACAAGGTTTTGGCAACAGTGAGAAAGGCACGTAGCGTGGCGGTATCCATGGGGCACGAGTGTAGACGGCGCACTTCATTAAAGTAAACGGGACGAACCACGCCCCTACTTATAATTCCAAGTTTCTTCTTTGTTTCGGTGGGTGTGACTGCGCGCCCGGCGTCCACATCCGCTTCACATGTGTAGATAAGCGATGTGATTCGGAAATGTAGCGTGCCGGTTTATTTCATCGCCCACCTGCGTTCTAATCTGCGTATGGTCGCTCACAAAGACAAACTTGTTTCCGCGCCGCTGCCGCAAAGTGATCTTGCCGGGTGGGCGCGTTCGTTGATGGCGCGACTCGATGCGCAGCAGCGTCCGCTGCTGGAGGCCGCCGTGGCGTTGTTCGCGCAACGGCGTCAGGGGTTGACTATAGGCAGTAGTGAGGACGACGCCAATGCGTTTGTCGCGGCGGAGTTGCTTGCGGATGTCGGTTTCGATTCCGAAACGCTGGCGGCGGCGTTGTTGCTGCACGACTTTGCAAGCGCGGCGGTGACGGTCGAGCAAATTCGCACGCAACTCAATCCGTCGGTCGCGGAGCTGCTGGAGGGCGTGCAGCGCATGCGGGTGATTCACGACCTGCGTCAGCGCCAGGGTGATCTTTCCGCCGATCAAAACCAATGGGAGGCGCTGCGTCGCATGGTATTCGCGATGGCCAGCGACGTGCGCGTGGTGATCGTGACGCTCGGCTGGTGCGTGGCGCATCTGCGCGCGGCGAAAACGAAAGCGTTGCCGGAGCAGCAAGCGATAGCAGGCGAGGCGTTGGATTTGTATGCGCCGTTGGCTAACCGCTTGGGTATCTGGCAAATCAAATGGGAGATCGAAGATCTGGCGCTGCGTTACCAGGAGCCTGTGCGTTACAAGGAAATCGCGCGCTTGCTGGAAGAACGCCGCGTGGATCGCGAGCGTTACATCGCGGGTTTTATCGAAAGCTTGCAAACCGCGTTACACGACGCGGGCATTCACGCCGACGTGAAGGGCCGTCCCAAACATATCTACAGCATCTGGAAAAAAATGCAGCGTAAGAATCTCGATTTTCAGGAGATCTTCGACATTCGCGCGGTGCGCGTGATCACCACGTCGGTGGCGGATTGCTACGCGGTGCTGAGCGTGGTGCACAGTCGCTGGAACTATCTGCGTTCGGAGTTTGACGATTACATCGCGGCGCCCAAGGAGAATGCTTACCAGTCGCTGCACACCGCCGTGTTAGGTCCGGAGGAGCGCGTTGTGGAAGTGCAAATCCGCTCGCTGGAGATGGATCAACACGCCGAGCGGGGTGTCGCTGCGCATTGGCGTTACAAAGAGGGCGCGGGTGCCGACTTGACGCTGGAGCGCAAGCTCACATGGTTGCGGCAATTGCTGGATTGGCGCGACAGCGTGGTGGCAAGCCCCGCGACCGGCGCGGAAGCACTTGACGATGCGGCGGGCGAGCGTATCTACGTGTTCACACCCAAGGGAAAAATTATTGATCTGCCCGCCGGCGCAACGCCGCTGGATTTTGCCTATCACATTCACAGTGCGGTCGGTCACCGTTGCCGGGGTGCGAAAGTCGCGGACAAAATCATTCCGCTCACGGCAAAGCTGCACAATGGCGATGTGGTGGAAATACTCACCATCAAGCAGGGGGGGCCGAGTCGCGATTGGCTCAATCCCAATCTCGGTTATCTCAAAAGTGCCAAGGCGCGCGACAAGGTGGCGCAGTGGTTCAAACAGCAGAATTACGACGAAGACGTGGCGCACGGCCGTACCCAGTTGGAAAAAGAACTGCACCGCGTCGGGCTGATCGAGGTGAATTTCGAGCGCTTGGCGCAACGCTTCGATTACGGCAAGCCGGACAAATTATTCGCAGCGGTCGGGCGTGGCGAAGTAAAGGCGTCGCAGCTTGCGCATGCGTTGCAGCAAAGTGCGCCGGCGGCGGAAGTGGCGCCGCGCATCGTCGCCGCGCCACGTATTGACAAATCAAAGTCGGATATTTATATCGAAGGCGAAGGTAATATGCTCACGCATTTCGCCAAGTGCTGTAAGCCGGTGCCGGGCGATGACGTGATGGGTTACATCACGCGCGGACGCGGCGTGACCGTGCATCGCCGTGACTGTGCCGAACTTGCGCACTATCGCATTGATTCGCCCGAACGCGTGACCAGCGTGACCTGGGGCACGGCGTCGGCGTCGACCTATCCGGTTGACGTCAGCATTGTGGCTTCAGACCGGCAGGGGTTGCTGCGTGACATTACCTCAACGCTGGCCAACGAGCGCATTAACGTTACCGGCACACACTCGGTTTCCGACACCCAGGCCAACACCGCGTACATCACTTTCACATTGCAAATGAAGGATGTCACGCAGGTGAGCCGCTTGTTGTCGCAAATTGCTCAATTACCCAGCGTCATCAGCGCCAAGCGCGCTTAGCGATTTGGATAAATCATGACAAATATCGACGCACTGTTGGCCATCATGGCGCGCCTGCGTGATCCACAAGCAGGTTGCCCATGGGATCGCGCACAGACCTTTGCCAGCATCGTGCCCTACACCCTCGAAGAAGCTTATGAAGTCGCCGATGCGATTGAGCGTGACGACCTGGACGAACTGAAAGCGGAGCTGGGTGACTTGCTATTTCAAGTCGTGTTCTACGCGCAGATGGCGAACGAGGCGGGACGTTTTGACTTTAACGACGTGGTCGCCAGCATCGTCGAAAAAATGCTGCGTCGCCATCCGCATGTTTTCGCCGCTGCCAAAGTTGGTTCCGCGCAGGAGCAGGCGCATGCCTGGGAGCAGCACAAGGCGCAGGAACGTGCCGGAAAAACCAAGGGCGCCGAAGCTGGATTATTGGACGACATTCCACGCGCACTGCCGGCGATGACGCGCGCGCTGAAGTTGCACAAACGCGCATCGCGCGTCGGTTTTGATTGGAAGCGTGCGGCCGATGTTTTGCAAAAACTGGATGAAGAAGTCGAAGAGTTACGGGTTGAAATCCAGAACAACGCGTCGCATGCACGCATCACCGATGAGATCGGCGACTTGTTGTTTGTCACCACCATCCTGGCACGCCACAGCGACGTTGATCCCGAGTCTGCGTTGCGTCACGCCAATGCAAAGTTCGAGCGTCGCTTCCGGCGCATGGAAACGCTTGCCAAAGAGCAGGGACATGACATTAAGGAATTGAGCTTGCCGCAGCAAGATGCGCTTTGGGATCAGGTGAAAATCGAGGAGCGCAGGAGCGCAAAGCCCGACCGCTAAAAGCTATTGCGCCTGCGCCAAGTGCGGCAGGAACACCGACAAGGCTTCGGCAAATTGTTGTTTGGCTTCCTGCAATATTTCCGGCACCAAAGCGGGGGTGAGGTTTAACGCCGTCCACACGCGTTGGTCGGTTTCGGTGGAATGACTCGGCATGCCGCCGATACGGCTGGCTTTCGCCAAAGTGTTGGCAAGATAAATAATACTCGCTTCCAATTGGAAATTCGGTGCGGCCAATGGGTCGTGATGATAGAGCACCGGTTCCGCCAAGCTTTCGGGAAGCTGCCAGGCGAGCAGCAAGGCGCCGCCCAGTTGCGCATGGTCGAAGCCGATGATTTCGCGTTCTGCGGCTTCGATGTATTGATGCGTTTTGGCCGCATGCACCATGGCTTCGCGGGCCCGTTCCGGCAACTTCAGGTACATCATCAAATGACCGACGTCATGCAGCATGCCGCACACGAATAACCGCTCGTTGTGCAGGACTTTGGCGCGGCCGGCCAGGATGCGCGCGAGGATGGCGCAGTCCAGGCTGTGCATCCAGAAGCTGTTCATATTGGCCATGTCGATGGGAATTTTATTAAACGCTTCAATTGCCGAGGTCGCCAACACCAAGTCGCGCAACTCGCGGCTGCCGATGATGGTGACGGCGCGCGACACGGTATTGATCTTGGCGGGAAACCCGTAAAACGCGCTGTTTGCGACCTGTAATAGACGCCCGGTGAGGTTCACGTCTTTGGAAATGAGCGCGCCGATTTCGGCCGTGGTGTAGTTGTTGCGTTCGATGAGTTCGTTGATTTTTACGCACACCGACGGCAGCGAGACCAGCGTGGTGGTCTCGGCGACAACTTTCGCCATGTCAGTTTGCGTTAACGGAGGGCGTGCCGCGAGAGCCATAGGTTTATCGTCGCAAGTTTCGGTGCCTAGCGCGGATGGTACAACGCAAAACAAAGTCCGCGAAAGAGCGTTAACGTGAGTGCTCTACGAGCATGCAAGCGTAGCGTCCGCAAGTTGCTGGAACTTGTGAAAATAATTATCAAATCTGCGATGCGGTTGGCGCGTGGACGCCGTTATCGCGAACACGCATGCAGCGGCCGCTTGCTACGGCGTGCGCAAGTTGCAATGAATTTTCATTGCGTCACCGTGCGCGGAATCCCCAGGTGTCCGTGGCTGTCGGCGCGGGCGCGCACCACCGAATTGAGCAGGCCGGCATCGCTGACGCCGCCGAGCACATACACATCCGCGCCGTGCGTCGCAACCGCTGTGGCGCTGCGGCCGATGGGTAACGCGGTGGTCAGGCGCCATAACCCGACATGAGCGCCGCGCTCGACCGGGGCGAATTCCACGCTGGCCAAACGGTTGCCGCCGCTGTGCCCGCCCAGCATGTAGAGGTGCTGGCCCAGTGCGAACGCGGCGGCCATGAAGCGCGCTGCGCGCAGGTTGGTTTTTTCCACGCTCCATGTCAATACATGGCCCTTTTCGCCAATTCGGGCCATCTCGACATCGCCGTAACTCATGCGTTGCGAGCCTTGCACATGGCCGCCCAGTAAATACAGCGCGTCGCCCAATTGCGTGGCCGAATGAATGTAGCGATCCACGACTGCGTGCGCAGGTTCCAGTTGCCAAGCCGACAACGCACCTTGACTTGACACTTGTGCGCGCTCGACCGATTTAAGAAAGCTGCCATTGTATCCGCCGATGGCATACAGGGCGTCGCGATAGGCCACCACTTGCAAGCCGCGTCGCGGTGTCGTGAGCGGGCTTACGGATTGCCATGCACCCAACTGGCCGGCGGCGAGAATGTGGGCTTTTTCTACGCTTGCAACCGGGGTGTTGTTGTCGCCCAGTTCGCCTTGGCCACCGCCGGCAATGTAGAGATCGCCTTGTACCACCACGGCGGCGTGGTAGATGCGACCCGCCGGTAACGGTGTGGTGAATTGCCAGGGTTCAAGCCGGCCGTCGGACAAAACATGCGCAAATTCGACGGTATTGACATATTGGCCGACGGCATCGACGCCACCCAGGGCGTACAGATAATCGCCGGATGCGGTTGCCGCCAACGCGCGGCGCGCGGTTTGTAGCGGCGGCTGTTCCTGCCACTGGTAGTCCCAGCTTGGGCGTTCGCAACCCGTCAGTAAAAGCAAACAAATAGCGCTGCTGGTTAACAGCCGAATCGACGCGTGACCGATAGAGGCGAGGGCGCGGCGAATCACGAATACATCTAAGACGGACGCGCGTGGCTTACCACGGCTTCGACATCGCAAAATGGTGGGTGATGCCCAGCACAAAGCCCTTGGAGGCAAGCTCGGTTGCGCTCAGGTACTTGGTCCATTCCACGTGAAACGAGGTGGACGGCGTGCCGAATAATTCCGCGCCCATGCCGTAAGACAAACCGGTCGCGGTGGTGGTGTACGACAATTTGCCGGCGGCGAGGCTTTCGGTGGTGTAGGTATTGCTGGCGCGGCTCGTGCCCAGCAAGCCGTACAAGGCGATATTGTGCGACGCTAACGGCAGGCTGCCGCGCAGGAACACGGCATACAACGAGTCGTTGACGGCACTGGTGGTGGCGCCATTGGTTTTAGTGTCGCTGGATTTGGTCGCGGACCATCCGGCGCGCGCCTCAATACTCAAATTCAAATACGGTACGAAAACCCAGCCGTAGCTGAACATCATATTGTCAAGATCAGAGCTAATGTTGCCGACCGTGGTGGTGAATTCGGTGGAATTTTGGTAGTAACTGGCGCTGAAATAGTGATTGGTTGCGGCGGGGCCGGCAGCCATTGCGTATGAGCCAAAACTCAATCCTGCCAGGAGTGCAACGGAGCGCGCGAAGGAGTTCATGGGTGTCCTCTATTTTTTACGATGCCCGAGATATGTTTTAGTCGGCGCGATTTCGAATCGCTTACCGTTAAATCATACGTTCAAGTGTAGCAGTCGAAATTCAAGCCACGAGCCGTACGGCTGAATAACGCTTGAGTTATCGACACAATCGCGAACAAATTGAGGCGCAGGAAAAAAATACGGCTGTGTCGTCACCGAAACAGCCGTAGGAAAAATTAGCTTTGGTTGGTTTGGGCAGGCGTACTGTAGATGTTCGCCACCAGAATCGCGCACAGCACCGTAACCAACAACGAAATCGAACCGATCATTACCTGTAACAGATCCAGCGTATCCATGTGTTCCTCCCCGAATGTGAGCTAACGCGCCGGACCAATCCGACGCAGCGGAAAAACTAGCACAGCTTACGCCGGCTCGCCAAGTGCGATATCGCTAATCTTGTGTTCCGAATATCCGATGAAGTAATTCACAGAGGTGTCGCAACCGCGCGCCACGTAGTTCACTGGGCCTGCCGATGAGCATCAATATTGTTTCAAGCGATCCGTTACTTGTCGCCGCCGACCAGGCAGCGACGGCGTTAGTGCAAGGCAATGTCAAGTTAGTGTCGCTGCCGCACGTGTGCATCCGCGTGAACTTGATGGTGGGCGATCCGGACCACAGCGCCGCCGACATCGGCACCGTGATCCAGCAAGACGCCAGCTTGACCGCGCGCCTGCTTAAAATCGCCAACAGCTCCCTGTATGGTTTTCGTTCGCGTGTCGACACCATTTCACGTGCGGTCACGGTGATCGGGCAGCGCGAATTGCGCGACCTGGTATTCGCGGTGTCGGCGGTACGCACCTTCGCGCAAATTCCGGTTGAGCTTGCCAACATGGCGAGCTTCTGGCGGCACAGCATTTTCACCGGCATCGTCGCGAAATTGCTCGCGCAAGAATGCGGCGTGTTGCATACCGAGCGCTTGTTCATCGCCGGATTGTTGCACGATCTGGGAAAGTTATTGATCTTCCACAAAATGCCCGAGCAAGCGCAAAAAGCGCTGCGCCGCAGCGTTGCGCTGGACGAGCCTTTATATCTGGCCGAACGCACCTTGGTTGGGGTCGACCACGGCGCCGTGGGCGGTGCGCTGGCCACCTTGTGGGCGTTGCCAGCCGCACTCTATGGCGCCCTACGTTATCATCACGAACCCGACGCCGCACGCGACTGCCTGGAAGCCGCGCTGGTGCATCTGGCCGACACCATCGCGCACATCGCCGAAGCACCGGATCAGCGCGACGCGCTGCTCGCGCGCTCATCGCCGCATGCCTGGCAGATGGCGCGCCTGAATCCCGACTTTATCGAACCGGCCATTGCCAAAGCGCATCCGCTGCTCTTTGAAGGGCTGGCCTTGATCATGCCCAGCGAATAGCGAATACAATTTTCTTCATAGCCTCGTCTTACGGTTCTGAGCGATTGCCTGTATCGGCTCGATTAATTTTTAAATGCAACTACGCAAGCCTGACCTGGTTTATTAGTCCTTTAAAAAAACAAAATCGCGTTTCGTTTAACGTTTTTTCTTGAGTTTTAATCCGACCCCGACGATGGCGTTGATCGCGGGGATTAGCTCCCGCCCCAATTCAGTGAGCGTGTACTCGACCGAAGGCGGTGACGTCGGCATGACCCGGCGCGTGATCACGCCTTGTCCCTCAAGTTCTCGTAGACGCGCACTCAGGACTTTGGCGGATATGCGCGGAATGTCATGCCGCAATTCGCCGAAGCGGCGCGGACCCTCGCTCAAATACCAGATCACATTGGGCGTCCAGGCGCCGCCTAAGATGGCCATGCATTCGGTGAGCGGGCACACCGGTGGTGGTGGCGACGCTTTGTTCTTCCGCAATCGTAACGACATCAGCTTATCTCCGGTAACCGATTGGATACCACAAAATATCACTAACTCATGGTTATTAGGTATCAAAATGTAACTATCGACTGCTAGGATTCTCTCACTGACGCGGTTGCTCGCGTTATCACTAAAACGACACGAGGAGCAACGCCCATGGATTCACGTTATGTCGATGTGATGAGTGTTTTATCGGATTACTTCGATGGTTTATACGACAGCGATACATCCAAACTCTCCAAAGCCTTCCACCCCATGGCGCATTATGTATGTGTAACGGATGGCACATTCCTGCGCCTCACCATGGACGAGTACTTTCCGATTGTCGATCAGCGCCCGTCGCCCGCCAGCCGTAACGAACCGCGCCATGATCGCATCGTCTCGATCGAGTTCGCCGGTCCGGTCACCGCCCTGGCACGCGTGGAATGTTCCATCGGGCCGAAATTCTTTACGGATTTTCTGACCTGCGTTTTTATCAACGAGCGGTGGCAGATCATCTCGAAGGTTTTTCACTACGACCTTCGGGAATAAGCCCGACTGCAAGCCGCTCTATCGAAAAAACCACAACCCACGGAGTCCAAGATGCCTTACGTCAATATCAAAATCACCAGAGAAGGTGCAACGGCCGAGCAGAAAGCTGAGCTTATGAAAGGTGTGACCGACCTTCTGGTGCGCGTTCTTGACAAAAACCCAGAAACCACCTTTGTCGTCATTGATGAGGTTGAGAAAGAAGACTGGGGAATTGCGGGCGTCCCGGTAGATGTGTATCGCAAAAACAATGCCCTTTAACCAACATCAACACAGGATAATGTAAATATGAAAACAGTCATCGTCACAGGCGCTTCCAGTGGAATCGGCTTGGGGTTAGCGGATGCCTATCTAAAAAAAGGTTTCAATGTTGTGGCAAACGCCAGAACCCAGGAACGCTTAAAAAAAGCAGCCGATCATTTAGGTGCGCCTGCAAACTTTCTTCCAGTCGCGGGTGACATCGGGCTAAAGTCCACCGCTGAAAAAATCATTCAGGAGGCGGTAGCTAAATTCGGGCAAGTTGACATTCTGATCAATAATGCCGGAATTTTTAACGCAAAACCTTTCGCGGACTATTCTCCGGAAGATCTGGACAATCTTATTAACACCAACTTGAAAGGCTTCTTTTATGTTTCCCAGCTTGCCTCGACGCAGATGGCAAAGCAGGGTCAGGGGCACATCATCAATATAACCGCTGCCATTGCGATGCAACCGAATGTAAACGTTCCGGCGTCGATCCCGATCTTGATCAAGGGCGGTCTGAATAGCGTAACTAAAGCGTTGGCATTGGAATTTGCGTCCAAAAATATCAAAGTCAATGCGGTCGCACCCGGCATCATCGACACCCCGTTGTATACCCCGGACATGCACGACTTCTTAAATTCACTGCAACCTGTCGGCAGGATAGGCAGGGTTAAGGATGTGGTGGATGCGGTGATGTATTTAACGGATGCCGAATTTACCACCGGCGTGGTCTTATCCGTGGACGGCGGCATGACCGCAGGAAAATAACAGTAACAATTTATTGGACAGGGGGCAGCGGCATAGGCTGTCTCCTGTCATGAATAAGTTTTGGCGTAGTCCTTTACACACCTTGCTTTTAACAGACCACGGCTTGCTGGCTTGCCGTTATTCCAACGGTGCTATGCAGCGATTGAAACCTAAGAACCGGGACGACGCCGTTCTGCAGTAGAGCAGTTCGGCGACACTCATCGAACACTGGGTGACTCATTGAAAGACTGTACGGAACGGGGTCATGTACGGAACGGGGTCAGGCTTGAGTAGTTGTATTATTTATATGTTATTTCAATGGAGTGTTGAAGTGCAATTACTCAATTGCCTGACCCCGCCTTGTGGTCGTGACATCGTTCAGATTGGTCGCTGGCTTCATGAATGGCTCCATATATTTAGGAAGAAATGGCTCTTTAAGTACGTCAAGTCTTCCCTTTAGACTGAAAAAAGCCAAGAAACCTACAAACTAATGTCAAGGAAACGCCATGAGCCATCCCCTAGCAAAACTATCTCTGGTGGTTATTTCAGCCATCGCGCTGCACGGCTGCAATTTATCAGCGGAGATTCAAGCATTGTCGCAAACCAGTGCCGAGCCACGGCATTTTATCGACGTCACGCATGAGGTTTCGACGTTCAAGCAAAGCCAGATTCAATCAGGCTACGTTAAGGTGAGCAATGACTTAACTCTATATTACGAACAGGCGGGTCATGGGACAAAAACGATAGTTTTTATTCCCGGTTGGACAATGAGTACCGAAGTCTATGAGCATCAATTAGACTATTTTAAAAACTCCAATGAATGGCGCTTTATTACGTATGATCCTCGGGGGCAGGGGCGCAGCACTAAGACCGAGGGTGGCCATTATTACGAGCAACATGGCAGAGACTTAAAGAATTTCCTGGACGCTTTAGATCTACATTCTGTTGTGATCGGGGGGTGGTCGTATGGTGGATTAGATATGTTGTCTTACGTACAACAATTTGGTTCAGATCGTTTGTTAGGATTGATCATGATCGATTCGCCGCCGAAATCTACGAGCATCGATAATCTTAAAGAGTGGGTCTGGTATCGGTACGATGATGCGGATGGCGCGCAGGAATATTTCACTCTTGGACCGGTTCGTAACCGAGAGAAATTCAACAAGGAATTCGCGCAGTGGATGCTAGTAACTCCTACGCCAGAACGAATTCGGTGGGTGACTGATATTGCCAATCACACCTCTGACACTGTTGCCGGTATGTTAAATGCCGCAGGCATTTTTCTGAATTTTACAAAGGAGCTTAAATCGTTGGAGGGTAGGATACCTTTACTTTATACAGTGAGAGCCGAAGTGAAAGATGTTGTCGAATCCTGGGCAAAGCAGAATACCCCCAGTGCAAAAGTTGCATCTTTCGGTAATCATCTGTTGTTTTGGGAGTTTCATGAAAAATATAACAAGGTTCTGGCAGACTACTTACTAACAGTCGATGCGCACACGCTAAAAAATCAGCCGTAACACCTGGAATCAGCGCGGTAGGCTGGGTTGATCAACCCAGCCTACAACTTCAATATGCCACCACGAAGAAACACACGAAACGGGGTCAGGCTTGATCGATTGCATTATTTTGATGTCGTTCACAGAGAAGTATTAATGCAATTAATCAAGCCTGACCGCATTTATTTTGCTCGGACTTCAGGGTGCTCTCTCACCTCTATCTGAGTGTTGGAAAGTGTGCTTTCGGCCAAGAGCTGCCCTTCAATGCAATTCGAAAAAACGGGCGTTGCAACTTTGCCTTTTCTACAGCGTCAACGCTTGAGGTAACTAGTGGCATGAGGCGACGCGACGAAGGAGCGACGCTTCATGCCGTCCGTGTTGAGGGATTTGTTAGGTCACCTTTGACTCAAGTTCCTTCTTAGCGGCTAGTGCCGCTGCTTGCAATTTTGGTTTGTCTTCAAATCGATTGCGCCGCCGTGCTCGGTATACATTTTTGGGACATCCAAGTCCCAAAACGCCTGCGCTCGGCGGCGGGTAGGCCTGCGGCGGCCCGAGCCGTCCTGCGTCCGTCACGACACGCCACACAGCGGCGCGCCATGACTG
>JANLTU010000170.1:0-1601 GCA_031363085.1 Gammaproteobacteria bacterium | reverse complement strand
GGTGTCGCAGAAGAAAGCGCAGGCGGACATGGGCGAAGTGCGCGACCCGCGCTTTACACCGCGCACCCCCGGCCCGGACGACATGACCAACACCAAACAACTCACCGAATGGGAATCTAAAGTTACCCAGGACAACCGGGTGCGGGTGGCGACGGATAAGAAAGATCGCAAGCAGGGCTCTGCCCCAAAGAACGAAGCCTACGCCGAGAAGATGCTGGGCCAACACAAGAAAGTCGGCAAACCGACCAATATCGTCGGTGGCCCGCTCACGCCGCAGGAAATGGACTTGTGGCAGGAAATCGCGGACAACGGCGGGCGCAAACAGCACATGCTGGTCCACACCAACAGCGAGACCGGCGTGGTGCGGGTGTTCAAGCAGGATAGCCGGGGAAATTTCGATCCGAAGAACCCCATCAACCAATTCGAGCTGGACGATTTTGCAGCCCTCAAGAAAAAACTCATGGAGGACTATCCCTAAAATGACTACGCCACGTCTGGGTCCCGACCGGGAAGATGCCGAATGGTGGATACAGCACAGTCTGGAAACCATTGCCAAGCGGCAAAAAAGGATCGAGGCGGGTGAGCGCGACCAAGCGTTTTACACGACGATGTATCTGAGCTATATGCGCTTGGGCCGCGCCCGCTACCTGCACGGCCTCTGGTTCCAGAGCTTGTCAACACGCGCCGCCGTGAAGGAGGCACGCGCCGCGTTCCAGAAGGCGGCCGAATGCATCGAGATGAGTTTCTGCATGGCCTACGATCCCACGCTACCGGAGTATCTGGGCGACAAATCGGATTGGTGTCGTGTTGATGAGGTGTACGCCATCTCTGGCTTCAACGCCGCCTTCATGGCGAGCGACTTTGCGCTGGCGCGGCGTTTCGCCCCGTGGCCGCGCCCGCCGCCCGACGGCGTGCGCATGGACGCGAACGTGTGCAACTACGTCGATGCACTGCAAGCCTACCTACTTAACGACTCGGCCGAGGCGACACGCCTGTTGCGCGCTAACCTCACATTATTCGAGCAACATAAAGCCCGTCTGCACGACGGCGATGAAGACGCGCAAGAAGACCAGGAAGAAGGCGGCGTGACCAACTACCACACCCTGAGCACAGCGCTGCTGGGCATCGTGGAAAAAAACGAGCGGCGCTTCAACGGCGGGCTGGCAGCGCACCTGGAACTCTACGCGCGCGACGACATCGGCCCGCACAGCGAAAACTACGGCACCGACGAGGAATTCATCTGCGACCAAGCCATCGCATTGGCCAACCTCGGCCTGTGGGCGGGATTGAAACTGCACACCAAGCACCGGTTGATGCCCAACGACGTGTTGATCAGCGCGTATCCGCCGATCAGTAAGTAAAAACGCCGGGATTCGTAATCCTTAACGAGACGCACCGCCATGGACGGCACTAGCAGCACCGATCACGACGCCACCTCGCGCGACCTCCTGAGGCGGGTCAGAGGCGAGTCAGGCTTGCGTAATTGTATTTCTACTTTCGTAAAATCTGCTACACAAAACGCGGTGATCAAAGTCATCGGTGTTGGCGATAATGAAATCCACGCCTTCGATGTTCTGCGTCACCATGTGCTGCACGGCATT
>JANLTU010000145.1:0-4385 GCA_031363085.1 Gammaproteobacteria bacterium | reverse complement strand
GAAGAACGGCTCAACGCGGATCTCAAACACGTCATTCGATCTAAGATGCCGGTTCGTACCAAGGCTAAGCTGCACGCCCCAACCGAGGCGCACATGCATGACCTCGCCACTCAACCTGAGCGTGTTAAATCCTACTTTCAGAATTCACGGGTGACGTATGCCGCTTGAAACTGTTTGTGGGCCGGATCAATAATGCGAATTTGATCTCCCAGTCTCAAGCAGTGTCCACGGTCCGGATTGAATAACGACGGTTGCAAATTGCGATAGCTGCTGTATTGGCTGCGTGGTATCGGTCCGAACCAGAACATAGCGATATTTTGAAATCACTTCCTGCCAGATATACGGCACTAACTGTTCCAAGGCTTTCGGTGTTGGCCATGGGCGGTCTTGACGCAGATGTAACGGGAGCATCGGATTTGGAAACGGCAGCGGGTTGACTCCACCGCCTACGAGCAAGTGGTAATAGTAGTGATCCTGTGAGTGCAATTCATAAAATATATCTGCATCAAGCACCGCAGTACGGCTGTCCAGCAGTAGCGGCAACACCGCTGAATTTTTTTCCATCTTTGCAAGGATCGGCAGAATCTGTTCGGTTTCCCCGTTAATTTTTGCATGCAGGTTGATCGAGATCACGACTAACGCCACAGTCAGTGCGGCACAAATATGCCCTGCTGCACGCGGCAAGCGCACGCTGGAAAATAACCAGGCGAGCAGCACGTAGCTGACCGGTGCAAGACGTAGATTGAAGTACGCGTAGTAGCCCATCCAAAAAGGCAACATGATGAAGCCTAATAATGCCAGCGCCAGGAACGCGGCTATCGGTGCCGAGATTTGAACGTGCTTCCAAGCGCGCACAGCAAAAAAAAGCAGCAACCCGAACACTGCGCTCCAAAGCGCCACCGCGTAAAAATCGATGCCGTTGAACCAACGCATGCCGGTAAACATGGTGAAATAAAAGCTGGCGATATATTTTCCCTCCCACCATCTGAGCGCCCAATCGTACTTAGGCGTGTTTGCTTGTATGGCGCTGATGAAGTACCAAACAACAAACACCGCCGTAACCAGTAACAGCGGGATAACGGTTTTCCGGAAGACTTCACGGTTGGAGAAATTAAAAAGTGCGAGAGCCAAACCAAAAACCAGATAGGTCAGTACGCTGAAGGGGTGCGTTAAGAACAATAAAAAGAGAATTCCAGATTGATAAAGCGCCGAGCGAAGGGTTACGGGACGTGATGCGAAGTCACCCAGACCCATTAACGCCAAAAACAACAAAGGAATGGACAGTAGGTAGCTTTGGAAGCCCAAAAAATAAGTCTGATTAAACGTAAACGGAAAAATCAATAACAGCGCCCATGGAATCTGCGCTACCGAGTGATAGCGAGCGGCCCGCAGCACGACCGCCGTCATCAGCAATATGTACAGCGAAGTCAGTAATTTTCCGGCGACTTCGATATTAGTGAACGCCGCAAACAGGCGTAGCAGCCCATAGGTCAGCGCGTACGCACTCCAGTTGGAATTCAACTCGTAATTTTGTTGCCAATTAAAATCCGGTGAGCCGAATGTTGACAGCACGTAGGCAATGAACAGGTGTTGCGGATAATCCTGCATGGGCAGGAACCGATACCACCAGAGCGGCCACAGACAAACCAAGGTCAGCACGACCACCCACATCAGGAAGCTGCGATCCAAGAGCGCTTGGCTGTTGCCGGGAAAACGTAAGGCTAGCGATGCCATAACAGGTATTCAATTTTCATAGATGCGTCTTGATCTCTAGCCGCTAACAGATATCAATGCCGAGCAAGTATCACATGCGCGGAGACAAGTGCGATGTACGCAAGTGGCCAAGAAAAATTCTCCAGACACCCTTCCGTTCAACCCGAGGATTTTATCGGAATATCTGAACGATATGGGCTATTGCTGAATGACGCTACGGAGGCAAAGGTTGCGAACTACGATGAGCACCAGCCATAGTAATCCCGCCAGCGTCATCGCATATGCAAGCGCAGACCACGATGTTACGCCATACCACATAACAACCACGCCACTGTCGCGTAATACCACACTGCTCAGTCCATTCGGTCCTTCGAACACAGTCAATGCCTGCGTCACTCCATCCTTGGTCCGCAACGTTGCTTTGTAACCCAGGTAATGAACAAACGGCAATTCGATCAACGCTTCAGTGCCGTTGATTTCCGCGCTCAGGGTCAGGTTAGTGCCAAAACGCGACAATTGCTGTAGCGTTGCCGCACCGCTCAACACGACCGGAGCAATGCCATGTGCACGTAGATACGACCGACGATTGAAACTTTGCGTCGGTAGATATTCAGCAAATCCCGTTCCGATCATTGAATCGGGTACCCGCACGTCCTCCACCGCCGGAATGCTTGCGTCACTTATTGCGGCTTGGTAATCGGGCTGTATAAAGTTGAAGACATAGAGGCACAACAGCGCCACGACCAGCACAATGAATAGTGCACGATGGTAGTGCCCTGGCAGCAATAAGGCCGCCGAGCCACCGGCTAAGCTTAAAAAAAACACTGTAAATAGGAACAACCGCCACGGGAATTGAAGGTAATACAAAAACCCAGGCATGAATTCCCACGGAAATACGTCCAACGTCATGACGAGCGACAGCAAAGCGGCGGCAACGCTGAACCAAATTAGACTCCGCGCTGGGTGCCGCCGCATTGCGTAGGCACCCAGCGCCGCAAACAACATCAACGGAATGCCAACTAGGAAAGGCATCTCCGGCCGGTCACTTGCAAGCGGTAGACTGCCCCCTAAATCAAAGTTGTGACTGAATAACTGCCAAAATTTTATGGCATGATCATGTATATTTTCGGCCGAAATATACAAGTCACTAACCATGTCGGCATTGAAGATGGCATAGTTGTTGGTCGCCTTATGTTCCAGCAAAGGTCCGACGAAATAAGCCATCAGCAAGGTGCTCATCAAGGCCGCGAGTCCCAGTGAACGCAGCAACACCACCTCTTTCAGCAGTCGCCGCGCTTGCGTTATCACATAGGCCATAACAAACAACGCGCAGTACATGCCACTGATATTGTGCGTCAACACGATGCCTGACATTCCTGCCGCCAAGATCCACCAGCGGTGCGGATCGCCGTGAAAAATTTCGTACACCCCCAGAAACACTACCGGCAAAAACACGAAGGCAAACGACTCAGCATAGGCGTTGCGCACGTAGAGATCGACCAAACGATACGGCGCCGCCATGTACAACACGGCGGCTATCAGCGCGGCCGTGTTGTGGCGCGTGAGTCGCATCACGAGCAAGTAGAGGAACGCGCCAGAGAATAAGATGGCGAGAAAGTGCACCAGCTTCAGCGAGGTGGTATATGAAAACCCCAGCGCGCTGATCAACCAGGTGAAATCGTATGCGAGCGGCGAGTAGAAAATATTCCAGCCGTAACCCAGCCCGTTGACCAAATTGGGCAGCACTTTCGGCGGAAACTGGCCACTGGCCACGGCTAAATCTATACCATATACACGCTCCAGCGGCGCCAGTGTTTCGTGACCTACAAAGTAGCCTTCCGCAAATAATGGGTAAACTAAATACACCGCCACCGCGAACAGTAACCACTCACGCCAGAAACACGTGGCACGCGCCTGCCAGATCGCTGCTAATTTTTTCATATACCCATTCCGTGCGAAATTCTCCACACACCCTTCCGTTCAACCCGGGGATTTTATCCTAAAAACGGCAGTTAACCTGCGGTCTCGTTTGCCAACCGGAGCGGCGGACCCGCTGTTGCGAGCATAAATTTCTCGAACGCACGGGTGAGGATGGCCCGCAGTCGTTGAGTGTCCGTCAACTGCTCCGCAGTGGTTTTCAACATACTCAAGAACTCGGCGAGGTTGGTCAAAACAGCTTGTATGGTGGCCTGCTTGGCGTGCGTGCTGGTGATGGTCAATCGGGTTTGTCCGGCGTGCTTGGTTTGCGTGGCCACGCCGTGCAGTAACAGCGGTCGGCTGGAGATTGCTTCGAAGTGTTTATCCGGGTGCGCCAGCCGCACAAACAACGTCCACCCGTTATAGACGAGCGCCACCCTGCGTGCCATGAGTCGACAGCGTGCGAGGTCCTGAGTGGTGAAGCCGCCCCAGCCCCATTGGTTTTTCAACTCGTCGAAGTTGTTTTCAGCATCGGCCCGGTCACGGTAGAGCTGGGCAAGCGTAAGAATCTCATGCGCCGTTGAGGTCACCAGCACGGCGTACTCGTAGCGCGCGGTGGGGATGTTGCTTTCGATGAAGGCAAGCTGACCTTGATCCTCGTCCTTGCCGGTGATCAGCATCTCGCCGGTGAGCTTTCTGCGCAGTACCACCACGCGCCGGGCGCGGCTCCAGCCGGACAACGTCAACGTGTCTTC
>JANLTU010000125.1:0-3195 GCA_031363085.1 Gammaproteobacteria bacterium | reverse complement strand
AGCCTGCGTACGCCTCGTTGAACCTCATCTTCCGAATCTCCTGTAACACTTCCGTCCTTCTCATGGCTCACCTCCAGGGTGAATCATGAAACCGGACACATGACGTGCTACAGCTCCGGACAGATTATTAGCTCGCTACATCGTGCTCACGCGAAGCGCGCCAACACGAATTCTGCGCAGTACAATACCAGCCATGCTCGAACACCTCACCATCAAAGATTTTGTCATTGTCGAGTCGCTCGAACTCGACGTCGACCCCGGCCTCACCGTGCTCACCGGCGAAACCGGCGCGGGCAAATCGGTGCTGCTCGACGCGCTTGGTTTCGTGCTGGGCGACCGCACCGACAGCGGCGCAATTCGCCACGGCTGCGAACGCGCCGATGTCGCGGTGCGCTTCCTGATTGAAAAACTGCCCGCTGCAAAAACCTGGCTCCTGGAGCACGACTTGGAGTCCGACGGCGAATGCGTATTGCGCCGCACGCTGACGCAAGACGGCCGCTCGCGCGCCTACATCAACACCAACAGCGTGCCGGCGCAGTCGCTGCGCGAGCTGGGTGAACTGCTGGTCGATATTCACGGCCAGAACGTGCACCAGTCGTTGCTCAAAAGCGTGGTGCAGCGCAACACTGTGGATGACTACGCCGGACATGCCGCGCTGCTGAGCAAGGCCGCCGCCACGCATGCGCACTGGCGCCAACTCGAAACCGAATACCAAACGCTGCATGCGGCGCTCAGCGAACGCGATGCGCGGCTGGAGCTGCTGCGTTACCAAGTACAGGAATTACAGACCTTGAACCTGCACGACGGCGAGCTCGACACGCTTGATCAGGAACACGCGCGCCTCGCCAACGCCAGCCGGCTGCTGCAAGGCAGCGAGCAGGCGGTGCAGATGCTGTACGAAAACGAAGACGCGTCGCTGTGTGCCAGCGTCGACAAATTAATTGTCGAGATCGAGCAGTTGGCGCACTACGATGCTGACTTAAAAGCAACCGCCGAATTACTTGGCAACGCAAGCATCCAACTCAACGAAGCCGCGCACGCGCTGCGCGGCTACCGTGACCGCGTCGATCTCGATCCGCAACGTTTGCAGAGCGTCGAAGAACGCCTCGCGGTCATTCACGACGCGGCGCGCAAACATCGCATCCCCCCCGCCGACCTGCCCGCGCTCACCGTGCGCTTGGCCACCGAACTGCAAACCCTGGAGCACGCGGACGCACGTCTTGATGAAATCAAACGCGCGCTCGACGCCAGCACGCAAGACTACCTCCGCGCAGCAACGGCACTGAGCACCAGCCGCAAAAAAGCCGCGAAGAAACTGTCGCAAGAAGTCACGCAGCAGATGCAGGATCTCGGTATGCGCGGCGGAGTATTTGAAATTGCAGTGTCCGCACTCGACGAAGCGCAGCTCGGTGCGCACGGCATGGACCGAATCGAATTCCTGGTCAGCACCAATCCCGGCCAACCGGCGCGCGCCTTGAACAAGGTCGCGTCCGGCGGCGAACTGTCGCGCATCAGCCTGTCGATTGAAGTCGCCACCGCACAGATCACCGGCATTCCCACCTTGGTGTTCGATGAAGTCGATGCCGGCGTCGGCGGCGGCGTGGCGGAGATTGTCGGACGCCGCTTAAGCGCACTGGCGCAGCACCGGCAAATTTTGTGCGTCACCCACCTGCCGCAAGTCGCTGCGCAGGGACAACATCACTGGACGGTGCAAAAACAAGCGCGCAACGGTCAGACACGCACTGCCATCACCGTGCTGAATGCCGCAGATCGCATCGATGAAGTCGCACGCATGCTCGGCGGCATGAAAGTCACCCCGCAAACCCTCGCCCACGCCAAAGAAATGCTGCAACACGCGCAGCACAAATAGGTTTTTTTGCTGCATTCAAATGGTGGTCGAAAAACACATCGGCGGATAACCGGTAACGCCTCCCTTTAAAAATAGTACAGCTATGCAAGCCTGACCCAGATTTGACCCGGATTCAGGTTTGATGCTGCTGCTGCGCATTGAACCGCGCCATTAAAAAACGCACCCGGCAAGATCATTTTGCGGAACCGGCGCGGAAACAAGTTTGCCTTTGTGAACAACCCTGCGCAGATTAGAACGCGGATGGGAGATGAAATAAACCGGCACACTGAGGTCTACACGCTAAATTGAAATAGGTACTTCAATAAGCCTGATAACTAGCGCTATTATTCGCCCTGTTAACAGTATCATTTTAAGGACCTAATAAATGGCCACGAAATTCTCGCAAGATGTTGTTCCGTTGTCGGACATGAAGGCCAATCCCGGCCGGATTGTACGTAACGTCAACGAAGCCCACCGCCCCACGCTGCTAACCAGCCGTGGGCGGGGTGTCGCCGTTATCCAGGCACTCGGCGATTACGAACATAAAGAAGAAGAAATACGCTTCATGCGCGCGGTAGTCCAGGGCTTGGCCGACGTAGAAGTCGGGCGCGAAGTCACGCTCACCGAAGCAAAGAAGAAACTTGGAATTAAGTAGGCGCCAATGAAAGTCAGCCTATCCGAGTCTGCCTTGGCGGACTTGAGCAGCATCGCCGCCTACTATACCGAGCAAGGTGTTGCCGACATCGGCAGCGGCATCGTCGCCAACCTGATCCGGCAGATTGAAATACTTCGCACCCATCCCGACCTCGGTCGTGTCGTCCCGGAATTCGACACACCGCATCTGCGCGAAATAATTCACCCACCGTTTAGAATCGTTTACCGTCGTGACTCCAATCGAATCTCGGTCGTGCGGGTTTGGCGTGGTGAGCGATTGCTGAAATTGCCGTAGGTTCGTTTGTTGCATTTCGAAATCGGCAGATTCTGTGCGTCACTCATCTGCCGCAAGTCGCTGCGCAGGGTCAACACCACTGGACGGTACAAAAATAAGCGCGCAACGGCCAGACACGCACTGCCATCGCCGTGCTGAATACCGCAGACCGCATCGATGAAGTCGCACGCATGCTCGGCGGCGATTGCGCCGCCGTGCTCGGTATACATTTTTGGGACATCCAAGTCCCAAAACGCCTGCGCTCGGCGGCGGGTATGCCTGCGGCGGCCCGAGCCGTCCTGCGTCCGTCACGACACGCCACACTGCGGCGCGCCATGACTGCCACAAATGACTCTACGCCGTGTCGGTTGCCTTGTGTTTTGTCTACACCCGCGCTCACGCGCGGACTCCGACAAAA
>JANLTU010000124.1:0-2878 GCA_031363085.1 Gammaproteobacteria bacterium | reverse complement strand
TTTTGTCGGAGTCCGCGCGTGAGCGCGGGTGTAGACAAAACACAAGGCAACCGACACGGCGTAGAGTCATTTGTGGCAGTCATGGCGCGCCGCAGTGTGGCGTGTCGTGACGGACGCAGGACGGCTCGGGCCGCCGCAGGCCTACCCGCCGCCGAGCGCAGGCGTTTTGGGACTTGGATGTCCCAAAAATGTATACCGAGCACGGCGGCGCAATCGTTCGTTGAAGCCCGGCATGGAATAGCGATTTCTGCTGATGAAGCCGCGCCTTCCGCTGCGCTGGATTGGAAAGAATTTTTCGACCGGCATGGCCGCACCGTTGATGACGCGCAACCGATGACGCGAGATGAAATCTATGCCGGTCGTTTGTATTGAGGAGGTAATCGCCATGGCCCGTCCACTGAAAGAAATTGAACTGGAGCTGTTGTCGCTCCCGCAGCGAGAACGCGCCGAATTGGCGCACCGCCTGATCGTCAGTCTCGACGAGGGGAAAGATGATGACGTCGATGCCTACTGGCGCAACGAGCTTGATCGCCGCCAGCGCGAAATCGAAAACGGAACCGCCGAGCTGATTCCCGCCGAGGAAGCGATGCGCAGAGCACGCGCAGCGCTCAAGAAGTAGAGTCCAGCGTAGCTATGCTTGTCGACTATCATGCTGCGGCTCTTCGCGAACTGAACGAGATAACAAGTTACTACGAATGGCAGCTTCCGAATCTGGGATTGGATTTTCTCGATGCGCTGGAGCGCGCGTTATCGTTAGTCGCAGAGAATCCGCATCTCGGCGCTGTATACCATCGGTCCTTCCGCCGCGTCTTGTTACAGCGGTTCCCATTTGCCTTCTTGTCGAGGGAGATGTCATTCGCGTCATGGCGGTCGCCCGCCAACGCCGTATGCCGGGTTACTGGAGCAATCGGCGATAACAAATTCCTGGTGAAAATCAACACCAACATCGGCAACTCTAAGGCATGCAGGAGAAGGCGGTGGAGTTTGTGAAGCAGGGCGCGCAGGTTTACAGAAAGGCGTAGGAGTTTGCCCTCGGCGCGATAAACGCAGTGCAAGTTCAACCCGTCACGGATCGCTTTGCATGATTAAAGTCTTGCTGCAATATTGCGCGGTCAGTTAGATTCCCGCCCTACCGGAGAAGCGAGTGTACGAAAAGATTCTCAAACAACTGCGGGACTTGGTTCGTTCGCGCCGGTATGTGATGACCGTGCATGCCAAAGAAGAAATGAGCGATGATGATCTACCATCTTCGACGTCGAGCGCGCGGTGCTAACGGGTCAAATTGTCGAACGGCAGAAAGATGGCAAGACCGGCGAGGCGAAGTATCTGGTTAAGGGTCGCTCGATATCCAACGGCGAGATCGTGGTGGTGGCGAAACTGGGCGCAAGCGGCAGACTGGTGTTTATCACCGTGTACGCGACGTAGGAGAACGTTATGAAATGTGAACTTTGTGGCGAGAAAAGCGCACGTGTTCGGCGCATCACGCGCAGCTACGGCAAGGGTGACAACTTGCTGGTGATCGAAAATATTCCCATCGTCAGTTGTCCCGCGTGTGGCGAAAGCTACTTTACTGCGGATACCTTGCACGAGCTTGAGCGCATAAAGCTGCACCGGAAAGATTTTGCGGATCAACGCCGCGTATTGGTAGCGGGGTTTGCGCGCTCGGCTTAGGGACTTCTTTCGGTGGAAAACTGTAAGTGGTAAATGTTGCGCCACGCCGATGATTGATCGACGACCCTATTGAAATGAAACGCCAAGCCGGGCGACATAAAGACCTCGACGACATCGAGCAACTTACCAAAATCAAGATGTACGGCAAGGGTCAATCCGATGACATCAAGAACTGACACCCACTGGCCGGTGACTTGGTCCGAAATCGAAGACGCACAGTTGCGCGATTGGCTGCGCGCGACACCTGCGGAACGGCTGGCGTGGTTGGAAGAAATGCTGGGGTTTGCTCGCATGGCGGGAGCGCTGCCGAAGGTTGGTCGAGAAAAAATGTAGTGGTGCAAAACTTGACCCCGGCACGTGCACGCGCACACGAGCGTATTGCGCAGGAGGGCTATTGGTATCTGACCCTAATGGCACTACCTTAAGCAAAAACACGAGCATATTTCTCTGCCAGTTTCTGTCGAGCCATGGCTCGTGGCACGCGTAGCAACGGGGTAGGTTTGGGTCGCCGCTTGATGGCGCGAGGCTCGTGTCGCCCGGGACGCTTTCCCACCCGCAAGTGCGCGATGCACGCCCACAAATGCTCGCGCAAGATGACCCCCAGAGCAGCAGACGCGCGCCGCAATCCATCGGCAAACACGCTCCACAGTTGCAGCGCACCTTTGAAGCTCAATTGCCGGGGCACGCAATGGGCACGCACCGCCGCACGCGCCATCACCGCCCGGATCAGGTTGTAACCCAACAAATACACGGCGATTTCCTTTTCCACCATCTCCGGTGTTTTACAGCGCAGCAGGTCCATGCCCAACACGCTTTTGATGGAACGCAAATCCAATTCCACCGACCAGCGCCCGGTATAGAGCTCCGCCAGTTCCGCTTTGCTCGCGTGCTTAACATCGGTCAGGGTGCTCACCATCACGTGGCCGCGCGCTTTGATTTCCCGCACCGCCAAGGTGTCTGCTATCCCGGCGTAGCTCGCGGCATCCATCCACGCCGGTCGCTTGGGTTTTTTCCAGATCACCACGTGATCTTTCGGCCCCAAACGCCGACCGGTGCGAAAGTCGCT
Source organism: Gammaproteobacteria bacterium (assembly GCA_031363085.1). Lineage (GTDB taxonomy): Bacteria > Pseudomonadota > Gammaproteobacteria > SG8-11 > SG8-11 > UBA6921. The sequence continues at coordinate 141 of JANLTU010000124.1, read as the reverse complement.
TTTGCGTGCGCCGTGCTTGCCAAAGAGGCTGTCAATACCGCGCTCTTTGAGCTGCGCCAGTAAAAAATAGGTGCCGTAGTCGTGGTCGCCCACCAGCACTTCGCCTGCCGTTAAGCGCGGCAAAAGTTCGCGCAACAGCGC
>JANLTU010000033.1:0-72141 GCA_031363085.1 Gammaproteobacteria bacterium | reverse complement strand
TTGTTAACCGCCTCGGTACTCTACCGCACCTGCCGAAATTTGGGCTCAGAGTCGTACATGGCAAGTTTTCTGACGCTCAGTGCGACCTTAGTTTGCATCAGCCGTTTCAACGTGCGGCCGGAATTGTTTTCGTTACTTAACCTCGTTCTGTTGGGCACCATCCTGCACGGCTACCTCCATCGCCGCGTTGCAGCACACGTCCTGTATTTTATTCCGATCATCATGGTGGTGTGGGATTAGTTACACGGCGCCGTCTACGGCGCGGCGTTATTGTTCGCGATGGTGTTCGCAGAAAATGTTAAGCATTGGCTTTCCGCGTGGAAACGGCTTCATCATCCTGCCGGCGACCTGCTACCTCGCCTGAATGTCTGGTTCGCAATCACCGTGGCGGCCATGCTTCTGAATCCGTACGGATTGCTCTCGTACGACATTTTCATCGAATTTTTTCGCGACAACGCGTTGGCCGGCCGCGTCGGCGAATTTTTGCCACCCCGCTGGGAAACCAATGCGCCGTTCTGGGTATTTCTGGGGGTCACGGGCATTACCGTGGCCGCCAGCCGCAAACACTGGGCTCTCACCCATCTCGCCGTGCTGTTGCCGTTCACGGCGCTGTCCGTGCGTTACGAACGTGCGACCGCAATCTTCGCGCTGGTTGCGACTCCGGTACTCGCCGCACTGCTACCAAGACTCCTTCTCAGGCGCCTTGCGGCCGACCCGAATATCTATCCACGCTTGATGCATGAAATCGGCACCTATCTTGCCTATCGACGTGCCCCCCGCGTAAGTTTTCTGTTCGCGGAATTATTAGCGCAGGCTGGAAACTTATTACCCGCTGAAGAGCGCGCCCAGCTCGTCAAGCGCGCATTGCGCTTCAATTTAGAGGATGGCAATCTGCAACCATTCGTAGCACCGCGCGTAATGCCGTTGCCGGCGCAATGAACGCCGATAATTTTGTCGCTCTCCATCAACACAGGGAACTCGCATGAACACGCAAAACTCGATTCTGATCGGCAAAGGCACCAGCACTCAACACTTGCTGTTGAAATACGCTAACCGCCACGGGCTGATCGCCGGCGCAACCGGCACCGGCAAAACCGTGTCGCTGCAATCTCTGGCGGAAGGCTTTTCCGCGCAAGGCGTGGCGGTGTTTATGGCCGATGTGAAAGGCGATTTGGCGGGCATAAGTCAAGCCGGGGCGCCTAATGTCAAGCTGCAAGAACGTGCCCGCTCGATGGGCATCAGCGACTACCGGCCACAGCCCTCCCCCGCTATTTTTTGGGACTTATTTGGCGCACAAGGTCATCCGATCCGCACTACCATCTCCGACTTCGGTCCACTGTTGCTGACACGCTTGCTGGAGCTCAACGACACGCAAGAAGGCGTGTTGAACATCGTGTTCAAAGTGGCCGATGAACGCGGTTTGTTGTTGCTCGATCTGAAAGATTTACGCGCCATGCTGAATTTTGTTGCTGAAAATGCCACCTCACTGGGCAGCGAGTACGGCAACATCAGCAAGGCCACCGTCGGCACGATACAGCGGCAGTTGCTGGTGCTCGAACAACAAGGTGCCGAGCATTTTTTTGGCGAGCCCGCGCTCGACCTAAACGATTTGATGCGCATCTCACCCGATGGTCGCGGCGAAGTGCATGTGCTGGCCGCCGATAAGCTGATGCAAAGCCCACAACTTTACGCGACGTTCTTGCTGTGGTTGCTCGCGGAACTATTTGAGCAGCTACCTGAAGCCGGCGACTTGGAAAAACCCAAGCTGGTATTTTTCTTCGATGAAGCACACCTGTTGTTCGACAGTGCGCCCAAAGCGCTGGTGGATAAAGTTGAACAGGTGGTGCGACTGATTCGCTCCAAAGGTATCGGCGTTTATTTCGTCTCGCAGAGCCCGTTGGACATTCCCGAAGACGTGCTCGGGCAACTGGGCAACCGCATTCAGCACGCGCTGCGCGCCTTCACCCCCAAAGACCAAAAAGCGGTACGCGCGGCCGCGCAAACTTTTCGCGCCAACCCAAAATTCGACGCTGCGGCAGCCATCATGGAGCTTGGCGTCGGCGAGGCGCTGGTCTCGACATTAGGCGAAGGCGGCGTGCCGAGCATGGTAGAGCGCACTTTCATCCGCCCACCGCAGTCGCGTCTCGGCCCCGTCACGCCGGCAGAACGACAGGCTATCATGCAGCAAAGCCCGGTGCGTGGCCGCTACGATCAAACGATTGACCGCGAGTCCGCCTATGAAATGCTCAAGGCAAAAAATAACTCGGTATCCGCACTGGGGGAGTCCTTGACGCGCTCGATCCCAACGCGTTCCGCGCCGGCAGCGCGTAGCACCGGCAGCGACTTGTTCGAAACCGTTGCAAAAAGTGTGTTGCGTTCGGTGGGCAGTTCACTGGGGCGCAGCATTGTGCGCGGACTACTGGGTTCGATTTTAAAACGCTAGCCGCATGTCGGGGTTAGCCTGCCGGGCGTGCTCAATGAGCTGGGCACGCCGCGCTCGATCCAATTGCTCATGCGGAACGACGATTAGCTTTGTAAACGCCCGCACGATTTCATCGTCCTCGCGGTAGGTTAGATAGTCTGCGAGTTCCTCCATCAATTTCGGGAACACACGCGGGTCGCGTGCCATCGCACTGACTTGGTCACCACTCAAACGCGGCGAAAAATAAGCAATTTCGTGCGCGGCGATCACGCCCTGGTTTTCCACCGTGCGCCGTAACATCAGCATGGTCGCCGGTTCCCAGTACACCACCGCCCATTCTTCGAGCGGAAATAAATGTCGATACCGTTGCCAATCATAACCAAGCAACGCGTAATTGATATTCCAGCGCTGCAACGCCTGTGGCTGCCACAGAGATTGAGTCAGCCGCTCGAACACCTGATGGTGGTTATACAAAAATATTTTGCGTTGCGGCGCCGCGTAGGCCAAGTAACCACCCAGCTCACCAGAATTGAACAGATTGCCAGCAATATGATTGGCGTCGAGAAATTTCAGCGTGGCGACCGGATGAAAATCGGGATTGATACCCAGGCCGAAACTATTAACGTGGCGCGGCTCGACAAATTTATAGTGCAACACAAACAGCGTGACAGCGACCAGAATGATCGGCGCTGCGGGCCTTACCCAAGGTTTTAAGCGCTCGCCACCAAGAATGTGTTGCAGCAACTCCTGCACCCTGGGCGCAATCACCGGCACGGCGAGCACCATAAAAGGCGCCGTGGCTCGACTATAACGCACCGCCAAATAAGCGAACGGCAACAGTGTTACGGCGGGCAGAAAGTCCTTGCGCCACAACCCCGCCATGGCGACCAACCCGGCTAATCCGACCGTAATCCAAAACGGCGCGAATGCAGCCAGCCACGGAGTAGGTCGAAATTCCCCCACCATCGCTGCCAGAGTGTTGCCATTCACCAACTCGGTGAAAAATTGGTACTCCAACAATCCATAGGGATTTGCAGCGACCGCCGCTAACACCACCGCCACGACCAGCCACAGCGCACGCAGCTTGCGATCATTAATCAATTGCCATTTCCACTGCAAGCGTGACCATTCAATGGTCGACATCCCAAGAGTAAATGCGCCAAGTATGATTAATCCGTATACCGACCCATGTAGAAAATCCCAAACGACAAACAACGGCGGCAACACCCATAGCCACTTCGCGCCGTGGTGACCGATGCGAAAACCTTCCAGCAGATACATAAGCAGCGCTATAAATAACAACGAAAACAGATTCGGGCGCTCGGTCAGCAGATAGATGCTGGCGAACACTAGCCATATGTTAAGCAGCGTTGCGAGCACACTTCCGACTTGGTGCAAGCGCATGCTGCGATAGGTCAACCCCACCATCAACACGACAAGTAGCGCCTTGAATAGCGTCAGTCCCGGCAAGCCGAAGGCGTCGACCACTCGATAGAAAATAATTTGCGCCAGCCACGCATGATTCCCGAAGGGCGTGCCGTTGGCGGTATAGGAAAAAATTTCTTCGCTGATAATTCGCTGCTGTTCCAACATGGCACGGCCGTTGGCAAGGTGCCAGAACGTGTCAAAATCGGAAAGTGGATAAATCACCAGCAGGGCGCATAAAAAAATACCCGCTCCCGCTAACGCCCAACTGTTATCTGCACCGTTTCTAATTGTTGCCACAACCTGCCTTGTATAGGTTCCGAACGCCATTTTTTTGAGTGGCTCCTTTTTACACAACTCACTGAGATGATTTCGTATCAGCAGACATCGAGCGCTTATTCACAGCTTGCTACTATCCCGAATGATTAACTGCGGTGCTGGGATTATACCGGGTTGTCACGATCCACTCGGACAACTTAAAGCCTTTGTATCGGAATTCGCTCTGCACACTGCGTGCACCAGGAGGTCTCGCGATGCACTAAGCAACGCACCTGCCGGCAAATTTATTAATGCCGCAAATGCACTCGCAATCTTTGCATCGCGACGGTACGTGAGGTAGGTGCTCGTTTCCAGCATAAGCCGAGGATATATGCGCGGATTGCCCGCCAAACTATCAAGCACTGCCTGATTGGCAAGAAAATAGCGAATCTCATATCGTTCGATCAATGCCGTGTGTTTCGGAGTTCGGCGCAGCAACAAAAATGCTTTCATGTCTTTGTAAATAATCGCCCACTGCTCGGCTGGGAACAGTCGCAACTCGGGTTCTTCGCTGATCATTGCGTAATCAATGTTGTTCACGTCGAGACTGCCTGGATTTTGTACCCAGCGCCAAGTGTTGCCGAATACCGTATGGAGAGCCGGCCCCGCAAATTTGGACAGAAGGATAAGTGCTAGCCTTGCCCCATAACAGGCCGTGAAAGCGGCTGAGAAAAGGAGCAAGAGCATGACAACGATTGCGCCGCCGTGCTCGGTATACATTTTGGGACATCCAAGTCCCAAAACGCCTGCGCTCGGCGGCGAGTATGCCTGCGGCGGCCCGGGCCGTCCTGCGTCCATCACGACGCGCCACACAGCGGCGCGCCATGACTACCACAGTGACTCTACGCCGTGTCGGGTGCCTTGTGTTTTGTCTCCGCCCGCGCTACCGCGCGCACTCCGACAAAACCCACGGCCCTACGGCTACCCGGGGGTCGTCGCACTCGCTTCGCTCCATGTGCTCCTTCGTGGCGATCGCTTCAGGATTGAACCACACAATTGCACTTAAGACTGACGGAACGGTGTGGTCATGGGGAAGTAACAAGGACTACATCATGAACTATGGCGGTCAACTTGGTCGATTAAGCAACGTCGAAGCTCAGATAGTTCACGGAGTACAGATCGCGGTTACCCCACCATTAAGCCACCGTGTCATTGACCCCTGAAAATATAATTGAAGTTACAAATGTAAGAGTTTCACAGTGTCCGCTTTTGATCGCTACGAACCGATTTGAAACTGCAACTGGAGGTCTGCTCATGGCCGCAAGCGCCAGTTCGCAAATGATAAAAGATGGTGACGATGCTGATTGACTGACGCCTTAAAGGGCTGCTGGTGAAACGACTGTTGGCTCCACCCCACCTTACCGGGCGTCGGGTCCTATGCTTTACTTATCTCGATGCGATCGATGCGATTTAGATTAAACCGTGGTTCTTCAATTCTTGCTTGATGTACGCGTAATAAATGGGGGCGCAGATGACACCTGCCATGCCAAAAATGGCTTCCATGATAATCATCGCGATGAGTAGTTCCCACGCAGCGGCGTGAATGCGCGAGCCGATAATGCGTGCGTTGAGAAAATATTCAGCCTTATGGACGACGATTAGAAAAAATAACGACGCACCGGCAATCGCAATCGAGTGACCGAAGCTGACCAGCACGATGGCGGCGTTCGAAATCAGATTGCCAATCACCGGAATAAGGCCGGCAATAAAGGTAATGGCGATCAGTGTCTTCGCCAGCGGCAAATTCACGCCGATGGCGGGCAACACCATCAGCAGGTAGATCGCGGTGAAAGTGGTATTGATTGCCGAGATTTTCGCCTGCGCGAACATCATCATGCGAAATGATGTACCAAGAAGCTCGGCGCGTTGCGCAAGCGCGTGAACAAACTCTGTGCTTTGTTTATCAAACAAGGTTTCACGCAACGCGATGACGCCACCGATGATCATGCCAACAACAATATAGGCCAGTGCGCGCAGGGTATTCATGCCGAGGCGTTTTAATTCCTCGGCATGAGTTCGCAGCCACTCAACAGCCGTGAAACGTAACGTATCCGCATCCGGCGGCAAGGCATTTTGTATGAATAATGGAAGGCTGCTCTTCGAGTGGTCGATGATGACGGCAAGCTGTTCCATCAGATGAGAGACATCGCCATTATCCGAACGCAAAAATGCAATCAGACCGAAGACCGCAAGTGCGACCGCCGCGATTACGGCGACAGTCAGTAGCCCGACAGACACAAACGCCGCCCGTTTTCCCGCCACCTTTTCAAGGCGTAACGCAGGCACCAGGATGTGAACCAACTCATACACCACCAAGCCACTGAGCAATGCCGGGAGTAGGTGCAGCACCAAAACGCCGATCAGAAAGACCGCCATTAATATCCAGGCGCTGAGATCAAATCCGGTGACATATGAAGTATTCGAAGTTTTATTGGTCATGTTGAAATACTAACCGATAGCGACCTCCCATCACTGCGCTATTTTGCTAGAGGACTATCTTTACCCAACCTTTACCCAACGCGCCAAAAATGTAAGTTTCATGGAGACTGGCATCAAAGGTTTAATTGTTTGCGAGCGCACGGAGCAATGCGCGGAAACGGGGTCAGGCTTGCTGTTATTGCGTTATCACACTCCCACTTTTTCGCTGGCATCGGCACTGAATGATCCAGTGCCGACATACAAACGGCTCGCCTATCGCAGCCGATAAGCCGCATGACAAGCCACGCACGCTTGCGTGAGCGTCGCCAATGCCGCCACCGACTTGCCCATTTCGTGGTCGACAGCGGATTCCTGTGCGGTCAACGCGAAACGGCTAGCGGCACGATGCATGGCCGAACCCGCCTCCTGCATACCCTGCGGCATGTATTTCGCCACTTCACTGGCACCGTGCCGTTTCAATGATGTCATGCCCAGGCGCTGTTCGGCGATTTCCGCTGCCAGGGTGTAGTTTTGCGTGGCAATCTGCGCCTGGATTTCTGACAGCGCCCGCAGATGGTCGCGCATGTTGGCCAGCGTGTGATCGCGCAATTGTTCCGGAAACTGAACCTGCGTTGCGGCGGGTTCGGTTGCTGCGGAATTTGCAACCGCTCCGGGCATGTTCGCCGCATGGCCGTGCTGGTGTTCATCGCCCTGTCCAAACGAAGCGGGCGCAGCGGTGATCATCAGCAACATGAACGTGAACGGGGTATGAGCTTGCATGGGGTAACTCCTTACGCGTGAGGTTGAGTGTCTAGCAAGCGTAGCCGCAATTCGCGCAGGCGTTTATGATTGCAATCATATGAAAAACAAAGCCGCCGAAAATTTTCAAGCGCAGAACGACAACGCCGAGCTGCCGCCGCTGGCTGGAGTTACGCCGCTGCCGCGCCACGTGCCTGCCGGTAGCGCGCTGTTTCGTCAAGGCGATCCGACCCTCGGCATCTTCGTATTGGCGCAGGGCAGCCTACGGATGGTGCGGGTCACACCCGACGGCGGCGGCGTGACGCTGCACTTGGCCCGGCCGGGCGAGACCTTTGCCGAAGCCTCGCTGTTTTCCACGCACTACCACTGCGACGCACTGGCCGACACCGACAGCGTTGTGGGACTGTATCCAAAAGCAAAATTGATCTCGCAACTGCGCCGCGACCCGAATGCGTTGTGGAATTTTACCGGCGAACTCGCGCGCCGCCTGCAAGGCTTGCGGCAACGCTACGAACTCAAGCAGATTCGCTCCGCGCCGGAACGGGTGCTCCAGTTCCTGCGCCTGCGCTGCGACGAAAGCGGCCGCTTCTGTGCCCCGGGCGCGCTAAAGGAAGTCGCGCTGGAACTGGGCCTGACCCACGAAGCTTTCTACCGGACACTCGCCACCCTGGAACGCCAACGACGCATCACCCGCCCGGACGGCCACCTGTGCCTCGCGGCGATGTGTAAACCGGCACGGAAGCCACGCTGAACAGTCGGGCCGTGATCTTAATCACCCAACGCGCTCCGCTGCTGAACAGGCACGCGGGCGCAAACATTTTGTATTCCGTGCGCTCTTAAATTTCATGCCGTAAGCAGTTCGTTAGGCTCCGATAATTTCATTTAAACCATCAATGATGTAGCCCAGCTCTTCAGGGTCAACAGAGCCAATTTTCTTGCCGATTCGCTCGGTTGATAACGTGCGGATTTGACTAATTTTTACCCACGACTGCTTAGGCAGTTTTGCCTTTGACAGTTCGTGCGTCAATGGAAACTTAGCCCGCTGTTCCTGGCTGGTAATTGCCATTGCAATGACAGTTCCTGAGCGCTCATTGAATATGTCTTGGCTCAGGATGAGCACTGGACGCTGCCCTGACTGTTCACGACCCAGCGTAGGATTTAAATCAGCCCAGCGAACTTCACCCCTCAGTATTTTGGCCATGCCCCCAACTCCTCAAACAGCCCCTCGTCTGCCAGCGCTTTTTCAAAAGACGGATCAAGTTTTGCGCATTCTTCTGCCAAGCGGTTCCGCTCAAGACGCTCCAGCTTTTCTTGAACAGCCTCCTGAATTGCTCGACTTCGATTACTAAATACTTTGCGCCTCACCAGAGCATCTACTTTGGCGAGCATGCCTTCTTCAATTGTGATGGCAACTTTTGTCTGGCTCATGACGGCACTCTCCAGAGTATGATGTTTAATCATACCCTGGAGGTATCACCATGACAACTGAGGAATCTGACAACGGTGTTGAAAAACCCAACTCTGAATACGGCGAGCAGAATCTGGCAAGTTATTTTTGATGGCGAAACTGCGGCTTCTTGGGCACATCCGCAACCACTTCTTCGGGCTTTTCCTTCTGACGCAAATCGCCTTCTTTTAGCTTGCGGACAATCGGGTACATGGTGCGGTCAGCTTTACTGTCGGAATTCCCAAAACATGCAAAAAGCACCCGCATGTTTCCGCGTTGAGCCATATATTCAGTATTCAACTCTTGGGGTTTTTCCGTCCAAAATGCCGCATGGCGTCAGGACCACCAGAAATTCCAGCAGCCGACTGTGGCTGTTGATCCAAAATCTTGCTATTGAATACTCGTCTGATCATGGACACACCTCGTAAATCCTGCCTGCACTATTACGCATTGCCTAACAGAGGCTGGCAGTATGCAAGTCACGCTGCCGCCCATGAACACGAAAAAACGGCCCCGTTGGGGGCCGTTGGGTCACTGCATGTGCGTGGCTGAAATGAGTTGAATGCTTATTTCAGGCTCACGGCGACGAAGCGGCTGGTTAAGGTGTTATTGCTGTCGTCGTATTTTCCGCCGGCCACCAAACCTTCGACTTTTGCATTCGCGCTCAGGCGCTTTTGCAGGTCGCCGGTGAAGCTGGCGAAGCTGGTGTACATCTGTGCGACGTGGTTTTGCTTGATGAAATACATGCCGTCGTCGTCGCTTACAGGTTTGATCAGCGGTGTGCCGGTCAGCACCGTCCTGACTCCGGCGCGCAGTACTTCATGCAACGGCGAGCCTGCAAGTTCCAAAGTCAGATCGGTCGTGGATACACTCAGCGCCGTTGCCGAGGCCGGCATCCAGTCGACCAACAGCGTCGTGGGGACATCTTCGGCATCGACCAAGGTCTGGGCGATGAAATCTTTGGGCGCGAAGCCGAACGCAGCGACGAAGCCGCGCACCGCTATGGGACCGCCGACGCTCACGCTCGACAGATTCAGGGTGCCGGTCTCGATTTCATAGTTGGCCGGATCAGCATCGTTGGCAGAACTGGTACCGGTGCCGGCGAAATCAAATAGCGCGACTTGGCGCCCGTCGATGGTTTGCAGGCTCATCACCAGGGTGTGATTGATGCTGTCGGTCGAAACCACGCTGCCGCGCAGCGCCGTCAGCAACATGCGCACGCTGCCGTTGCTTGCATCCAGCTTCAAACTGCCGACATTTTCATCGGTCAAGGTGCCGTGCACGCTCACGCGCTGGCCCACCGAGATGTCACCGCTGCCAAACAAATCTCTGGAAAGCTGACGATGCACTTTGGTCGTGGTCGCCACCGTTACGGTAACGGTATCGTTGAAGATCATGCCGCCGCCTTTGCGTACCAGGGTTGCGCCTTTTACGGTCAGCGTATCTCCAACGCGTTTGATGACCTCACCGGTCACGACATCGAGCGTGCCACCTGGAACGCTGGAGCCGGCATACACTTCGCGTGCCTCGAAACGGCGCGGATTGAATTTGAGATCGCCAACCGCAACCACCGCCGTGAACGCGGCCATCGTGTTCAGCGTTTTGATGCCGGTGGAGCTGTCGTAGCTGACCCCGTCGATTTCAAACACGGTGCTGCTGTTGGTGGCGACGTTCATCGCACCAAAGTGTTCGTCTTTCTCGCTGCTTTTCATCAGATGCGCAAACGGGCGCAGAATTAAATCGAAGCTGCTATTCGCTACATCCACGGATTTCAAACCGCCGCGCACCCGATGCAACTTGGGTTTGTGAGCTTCGATTTCGGCGAGCAGGTACGGGGCGACGGTGACGCTTTTTAAATCGGCACTGACGGTGTTGGATGCCTTCAGATCGAAATCCAACGTCAGGCTGGCGGGACGGCCCCGTGAAATCACCAGCTTGTGCTTGTCGCCCTCGAACTTGACATTAACTTCCAGCGTCGTAATCGCCTTGCCGCTGGCGTCTACGATGTTGTCGACCTTGACCGCCGCGCCGGCTGCGTCTTCGACCCGAATATCCGCCGTGCTGTAGTCCAGCGTCATTTTGGCGCTGGTGTAGGCGCCGTTGGGAACGGTCGCGGTGGTAAGAAACTCGGTCAGCTCGGTGTACTGCACAAAGTCGACCCGGGTCGCCATAGGCAGGGTCTCGACAATTTTTCCGTTCGCGTGTGTGAGCGTCAGCGATTTCACGTCAACGCTATAGCTGACGAAATCACCCTTGGCGTCGGTCAGACCAATCGCCAGATTGCTGTCGGATGAACTGGCAGCAAGATTGGAACCCTTGCCGCTCTGCTGGCAGGCGGGTAACACCGCCATCGACGCTGCCAGCGTCGCGACTGATACACCGGCGGCGACGCGCGCCACTGATCGTTTTAATGCGGGAAAAAATGTGGACCAAGTCATAGTGTGCTCCTTATCGTTGAGTGATCGAGTCATGCCGCGCAGCGCTTGTTACGGCCCGTTGCGACAGAAATTGACTCGCTACACAACAAAGAACGCGCACCTGGCGTTTTGGTTGACAGCCGGGTTACTGGTCCCACATCCAAGTCACACCGGCGCTGCCGAAGCGCGCTGCGGCAACCCTGTCGACGCGGCTGCGCCCGACGCGTGCGAACACCGTCCAGGCGCGCGACACGTCCCAATTTAAATTCACCGCAGCACTGTGCGCGATGACGTGATCAATCGCCGACTCACTGCGCGTGGCTTCCACCCCAACACTGCCCCAGGCCGGCGTATAGTCAGCCGTTACGCTGCTGCGCGCGATATCGAATGCTTGGTCAATATTCGAGCTCACCAACCGCGCAAACGCCGGATGACTAGGCAGGGTTTGCGCATCGCTTGCATAGCGATAAACAACATGCCGGAAGCCCAACGACCACGCATCCGCTGCGTTATACGCAAGCGCCACACCCAGGCCCGGGCTGCGAATGACGGTTTCGACGCTGCGCGTTTTGTGTTGTCCCTGGACGGATTGTGTAAAGCTGATCCAGCGCAGCTCCGGATAGACCGCAAGCCGCCAACGGTCGATGCGCCAGCGCAGATTCGCCTTGAACGCGCCGGCACCAAGCTGGTCGTCACGCTGCATTGCTTCGTAATTTGCGCCGTAGGAAAACCCCGCCAGCGGATCGCTGTTCACACCCGCCCAATAGGTGTCGCTCACATATGCTGCGCTACCGCTGTCGACGCGCGTACCGGCATATCCGGCACGCAGGCGCATTCCGGACGGCAGACCAACATCACCCTGTAATATCAAGCTACGCGACCCGGCAGCGTCACCACCGCCTTCAAGCGTCACGCTCGACGGCAGATTCACGACCGGAATGTCGAAGATATCCTGCGCACTTGCAGCATCCATGGCGAGCAACGCGGCGCACAAGCTCCGCACCCACCGGCTGACGTGCGTCATCTGCTTCTGCGCGTCGCTTGGGAAGCTGACGCTGCATGGTGTCGAGCTATGACGATGAATCTTTGCATTCATTGCTGGCCTCTAATCGCGCACCAGCCAGCGAATCTTCACAGCGGCCTCGACCTGCTTAAACTCATTGTCACCGGTAACGAGTTCCGCATTGCGTTCCTTGGCGAGCGCAGCGGCAAAACAGTCTGCGTAGGACATACGATACTTGGCCTTGAATCCAGCAGCAGCGTGCACGGATTTCCATTCTGCATCAACGAACTCGATGCCGAGCTGTCGGAGCCCTGCGATGGATTGATCCGCTTCCGTTTCCGATATTTCGCGCGCCAGGATGTACCACACCTCTCCAACGTTAATGGCAGACATGAACAGCGGCGTGTCGCTTTCTTGGGCGTCGGCAATGAGTTCGGCCACCGCCGCACCGGCAGTTTCATCACCCAGGTAGGCGAGTATGGCCCAGGAATCCAACACCAGCGTTCGCTGGCGACGCGCCATTTAAAGCGCGCGCTCTTTCTTTTTTTCTGCGGCCAGCGCTTTGAGCAGGCCCTTGCCTTTGTAGCGACCGCGCATTCCATGGACAAATTCACGCGTGATGGGCGTGAGCACGATCACGTGTTTTTCGTCGTCCACCGTGACCTGGATGCGCGTGGCCTCAGTGATGCCGAACTTGCGTCGCACCTGGGACGGGATAACGATTTGGCCTTTCGAGGTGATGTACGTTTCCACCGGGTTTCTCCTTACATTTTATTAAAGTATTACTTTAAGATAAAAGTAAGTCAATCTGTGCGAGGTGCGTCAATAACAGCATATTCACACCTGGCGGAGCACGGCCACCCTGGCGGTATTTTTTTGGCAGGCTGGCAGCCCGCGTTCCCGGCCTTTTCATTTGGGGATCAGACGCCGCATTGCATCCAGATGGCGGAGCGCATCGGCATGCTGTGGGTCAAGTTGCAATGCCTGGTTGAACTGCTGCTGCGCGGCGGCGAACTCGCCGGCAAATAACAACACCCGGCCAAACTGCACATAGGCGTTGGGGTGGTTCGGCGCGGCGTGGATCCAGCGTTGCGTCGCGGCGTGCAGCGTGCGCCAAGCCTGCGCCTTGTCGATCACCGGCAGCGTGTTGGCCTCGTGCCACACCAGCACCACCGACAAGGCATCCAGAAACACGAGATCCCATTGCGCATCGTTCAGCAACGCCAGCACCAGGGTCGGGATGGTATTGAGCACCGGCGCCGATAAATAAAACACCACGGTGCGCACCCCATAGCGCGCGAACGGTTCCCGATAACGGCCGTCGCGCGCGCTTTCGTAATGCGTGTACACACTGTTGTCCATGCTGCGCTGGTCGTAAAAAAGTCGATACGCGGAACCTAACGACCATTCCAGATAGCCGCCGTACTCGTAGGGATTGAACAAGGGCGCGGGCGGATGCTGGGTTTTTATGAATTCGACCGCCGCTTGCGGCAGGTAAGCGGTTTCTAGCGGCCCAGCCTGCAATGCACTGCGCTGCCAGCCCAGCGTGCCGATCACCGCCGCGCCAACAACGAGCACGCTCAGCAAGACGCGGCGGGCACGCACCAGCAGCGGTTGCAACACCGCGCTGGCGTGCGGCAGCGCGGTGGCCAAGGCCATCAATACCGCTAAAATCATGAAGCGAAAGCTGGTGAATCCCACCGCAGAAAAGCCGATGAAATTGACCAGTTGCGCGGGATGCACGCGTTGACGCCGCAGGTACAGCACCACCGCCAGCGCGGCGATCAGTGCGGCGGGAATAAAAAACAGCAGCGGTTGCTGATAGAGCGCGGCGTAATCCCACAGCGGCAAAAACTCATCGACACCGCGATACACCGAAGTGCCCAGCTCGTGCAGATCGGTGAGGTAAGCGTGGTAGGTCATCGGGTTGAGCAGCGAGGCGAGGATCGCCAAGCCGCTGACCAACGCATAGCGGCGCAGAATGCGTGGGTCCATGACGCGACATTTACTGCACAGACGCCACCCTTCGGCGCCCAGCGCCACCAGCATGATGACCGCACCGAGGATGTAACCGCGATGCAGGTTGGCCCACAGCAGCATGATCACCGGCAACGCCAGCAACGACGGCGGCCAGCGCATGCCGGCGCGCAACGCGCTCCGCGACCAGGTCATGCAGGCGTACACCAGCACCACACCAAGAAAGGTAAACACCTGCGGCCGCAATTCATCGTAGCGGTAAAACAGCAGCGGCAACGGCAGCAATAGCAGCAATGCGAACAGCGCATCGACATCCGCCTTGCGCAAGCTGCACCACAACACCAAGTACATGGCGGTGAACAGCCCGGCCTTGAACAGCACCAAGCCGTAATCGCCGAACGCCGCATGCACAAAATAAAAAATCACTTGCGCCAGCCAGTAGCCTTGCAACAGCAAGGTTTGACGCTCGTCGAGCACCGCCGGCAGCGTGTATAAAAACGGGTCCGCCGCCGGCAACGCGCCGTGTTCGACGATCCAGCGCCCGGTATTCAGATGCCAATAAATGTCGCCCAGGCCCAACGGGTAGGTATGAAACAGAAACAGCGCGGCAAAGACCACGCTGGCAACGGCGGCAGGCGCGTTATTTTCAAGCCATTTCATGCGTTATAGAGCCTGTTCAAAAGCAAAGCGTTGCGAGGGCTGTCGGCCGGGATCGAACCCGGCGCAGGCAGCGGAGTTTACAGGGAGCAAAAGAGGATTCGTAGCGCCATACCGCTCGGATCACCGCGCTGCACCCACCGAGTGATCCCGGGCACCGCGCGCGGCAAGCACAACTCGCGCCCAAACTTCCGGTAAAACCAAGCTATGCTTATAAGATCACGCGGCGTGGCGATGCTCGCGGCCGCTACTATTTCCTTGGGGAACGTATGAATCTACGTGTCTTTGTTTCGTCGCCGGGCGATGTCGCACAAGAGCGGGCTGCGGTGCGCGGTGTGGTCACTGAACTGGAAAACAGCCATCTGCTGCGCGGCAAGGTAAATTTCGAGGTCGTCGACTGGGATGACCCCTATGCCGCCAGTCCAATGGAGGCCGGCGCCACGCCACAGGATTCCGTCAACCGCTATCGTGGACGCCCCTCGGACTGCGACTTGACGCTGGTGATCCTGTGGAGCCGCATCGGCACCCCGTTGCCGCCCGACTTACAGCGTGCCGACGGATCGCATTACGCGTCGGGCACCGTGTGGGAGTTCGAAGACGCAAGCGACGCCCATCGCCCGGTGTGGTTGTATCGGCGCAGCAGCAAACCGCAGATCGATCTCGACGACCCCGACATCGAAGCCAAGCGCACCCAGTTCGCCGCCGTCAAAAGCTTCTTCGACGCCTTCAAAAATCCGGATGGCTCTTTGCGCGCCGGAATCAACACCTATGTCGAGCCCGCCGATTTCGCACGGCAACTGCGTCATCACCTGGAGGCGTTCGTCAATGCACGCCTGAGCCACAGCGCTGCGGCGCAGACCACGGTGTCCCCGGACGACCCGCAAGTGCTGAAGATCATCTCCACCCTGACGCACCAACTGGATAACAAAGACAGCGAGAACTCGGTATTACGCCACCACGTGACCAAGCTCAGTGACCGCGTCGCCGCGCTGGAAACGCAATTAGGCTTGGCCGTGGCACGCACGCTGACGGCCGCAGCGCAACCCGACGCGAGCCCGGCGCAAATCGCCGCCGCCGCCGCGCTGCAGGCCGGCGACACCCAACCGGCCGAGGCCCTGATACGCGACGCAGAGCAGGCGGCGGCCGACCAAGCCCACGCGCCGCAAGTCAGCGGCGCGGAGGAAATTTCCGCCCGCCGGCGCGCAGCGGAACTCGCACGCGAACAAGGCGCGCTGGCTTACGCACACGATGTGGGTGCTGCGTTGGCCGCCTATCAACGCGCTGCCGACTATGAACCGCAAGACCTGTGGACCCGCCTGTATGTCGGCGATCTTCAATTGGCCCTGGGTGATTTGGCGGCGGCCCGCCATAGTTTTGCGATGGCGAAATCCGCCGCCGAACAGCGCGTGGCTAGCGACGCCAACGACGAGGAGGCGCAGCACGAGCTCGCCGCCAGCCACGACAGAATCGGCAACGTGTTAATGGCGCAGGGCAATTTGAAAAAAGCGCTGACGGCTTACCGCAATAGCCTTGGCATTGCTGAGGCGCTGGCGGCGCGCGATCCGGCCAGCACCACCTGGCAACGCGACCTGTCCGTCAGCCACCATCGAATCGGCAACGTGCTGCGAGCACAGGGCGACTTGACGGAGGCGCTGGCAACTTACCGCAAGGGCCTCGACATCGCCGCGACGCTGGCCATGCGCGATCCGACCAATACGGCCTGGCAGCGCGACCTGTCCATCAGCTACGACAAAATCGGTAACGTGCTGCGGGCACAAGGTGACTTAGTAGAAGCGCTGGCGGCCTACCGCACCAGCCTCGACATCCGCGAGAGCTTAGCCGCACGCGATGCCGCCTACACCGGATGGCAGCGCGACCTGTCGGTCAGCCACAATAAAATTGGTGACGTGCTGCAGGCGCAGGGCGACTTGGCGGAGGCGCTGACAACCTACCGCAAGAGCCATGCAATCACCGAGACGTTGGCAGCACGCGATCCAGCTAACACCGCATGGCAGCGCGACTTGTCAATCAACTACGACAGAATCGGCAACGTGTTGCAGGTGCAGGGCGACTTGGTGGAGGCGCTGGCGGACTACCGCACCAGCCTGAATATCCGCAAGACGCTGACCGCACGCGACCCGGCCAATACCGCGTGGCAACGCGACTTGTCGATCAGCCACAACCGAATCGGCGACGTGCTGCAAGCACAAGGCGACTTGGCCAAGGCACTGACAGCCTACCGCAAGAGCCTCGATATCCACGAGGCGCTGGCGGCGCGCGATCCGGCCAACGTGCAGTGGCAGATCGATGTCGCCGTTTCTTGCGCGCGCCTAGGCGACCACGCCGGCCTGTCGGCCGCCCAACGGCGCGACTATCTACAACGCGGCCTGGAAATTCTGCACGGCCTGAAAGCCCTGGCACGACTGCCACCCAGCCAGGATTGGATCGGCTGGTTCGAGGAACGCTTGCACGAACTTGAGAGCAGCTCACCACCGCTTAAGCCGCACGAAATGAGCTAACTTGAGCGGGATCGCATGACAACCAAGGACGCCTACCGCGACTGGCTGAAGCAAGATTATGGCAACCTGATCGACGCGTTGCAGCTCAGCGACATGCAGAAGCACTTCCTGCGCTCCCGCTGGCTTGATCAGGTGTTGTGGATGGAGTCGAAGTGCGCAAAGACCCAGCGTTGGTATTACCTGCTGCGGCTGGTGGCCATCATCGGTGGCGTGATCGTGCCAGCGCTGGTCGGCCTGAAACTGGGCGACGGGGAAATCCCCGGTCTCATCACGTGGCTCACCTTCGGCCTCAGCCTGCTGGTGGCCATCAGCGTCGCAGTTGAAGAATTTTTCCACTTCGGCGAGCGCTGGCGACATTACCGCCGCAGCGTCGAGTTACTTAAAATCCAGGCTTGGCAGTTCTTCCAGCACAGCGGCCCCTACCAAGCCTTCGCCGATGATGCCGCCGCCTACCCGGCTTTCGCCGGTAATATCGAAGAAATCATGCAAAACGAAATCGACGTGTATGTCACGGAAGTCGTGAAGGTGACCGAGCGGAAAGAAGCAGAGCAATGAAAAACGCCGTACCGCTTCGGCTGATCGCCAGAGCGCGGTCACGCTAGCCGCTTTTTTTCGATTCCGGCGGGCTGGAAGCCCGCGTTCCCACTGCGTCCTTGATTCCAGAACTGCCAAGAACAAGTGCTAGCGCAACCTTTAAGGAACCGTTGCCGAGCACGAGCGGTTCGTTTTATTTGGTGCCCAAGGCCGGAATTGAACCGGCACGACCGTTTCCAGTCAACGGATTTTAAGTCCGTAGCGTCTACCTATTCCGCCACTCGGGCCGTGCTGCGAAGGGTGCAGATTGTAACTGCGGGCGGCCAGCGATGAAAGCGCGGAATACGTCGGTGTGGCAATTCAGGCGCGCTACATCACACTGCCAAAACTGCGATCCACCGCAAGTGCCGGGACCGGCAAGCCGGCGATGCGGCAGCCTTGCGCCACCGGTCCGCCGGGAAACAGGCGGTACAGATATTTTCTGCCGCCGCGCGTGTGAAAATGCTCGTCGAGCGCATCGTGCACCGCGCGCATGCTGCGTTCGCGAAGCTCGTTGCGGGCAAAATATTCCTGCAATGCACGCACCACCGCCCAGTGATCTTCGCTGAGAAAAATGCCTTCCAGGCTCGCCACTTCCAAGGCTTTATGCCGTGACCAATCCCCCGGCGCATAGGGAAATTGCACCAGACCGCTATTACCTGCTTCTGTTTGTGTAAACGTGCGATTCGATTTAGTCATGATATGACCCTCAGATGTTTGTTGCTTCAGGAGCTATGCGGGTGTTGACTGCCGATGCACACGGCACCCTACAGTATAGACAGTGTTCGGCGCCGTGCTGTTCCTGATCGGTTCTTTTGTCATCCTCTGCGACATGCATTAAAATCCTCGCCGACTTGATGGACAAAACGGTTGTTCACGTCATCTACGCAGGGAGACAAAATGAAGACGATCCGCTGGAGCACGCTGTTCGGTGCCATGCTGTTGCCGGCAACCAGTGCGCTTGCGCAAAGTGTCACGCTCGAAGAGCTGCTCGAACATATAACCAAGACCAGTCCGGAGCTCCAATCCATCGAGCTGGGTCCAAAATTTGCGGAGCTCGATTACACGGCGGCGGTCGCCGAGGATTGGAATTTATTCAGCCACTCGCAATTTAATAACTCGCACTATCAACGAAGCGATACGAGCGACAACTGGCGCACTTCAAACACCGAATTCGGGGTATGGAAATTCTCGCCGACCACGGGCGTCCGTTTGACTACGTCCTACCAGTACCAGCGGCAGGCGAGTACGTGGTACCACTCTGAAAACTCCAAATTGACCATGGACAGGAACACGTACTACAACTCAAATACACGCGTGTCGGTCAACGTTCCGGTGTGGAACAACGCCTTCGGCTACGCTTCGCGCCGCTCGCTGGAACAGCGCGAAATCAACCTCAACGCCGACCGCTTGCGTTACCAGGAGACTCGCAAGTCATTTCTCGCCGGTGTCAGCCACCAGTTCATCACCTTATGCGTCGCGGCACAGCGCGCAGCTTCAACTCAAAATGCTTATCAGCGCGCCGCCGATCTGGCAAAAAATGTCGAGAGCCGTGCCGAGGCGAATAATCGTGCGCGCTATGCGCAGCACGCCGCGCGCTTCGAGCGGGAAATGGCGGCGCAGTCGGCCAACGCGCGCGCGGCGCTGGAAAGCACCCAAGTCGGCATGTCGACCTACTACGAATACCAACGCCTGCGCACCGACGCACCTGAGTGCGATCTTTTTCGAGCGCGCACACTGACAGCGTCAAATGCTGAAGTTGATACGTTGATTGAGGCCACGCGCCGGATGCAGGGTCTGGCGCTGGACGAGCACGCGCTGCAACTGAGCAAGGAAATGGTCTACGACGACGCGAATCCCAGGCTGGATCTCCAGTTAAACTACGAAATCTCCGGCCAGGATAATGACAATTTCCGGCGCTCTTTTGACCGCGATAGCCGCAACTACAACGTGGCCCTCGCTTTCAACTATCCGCTGGGCAATACACGCGCACGCAGCTCCATTGATCGCGTCGACCTGTTGCGCATTACCTTCGACAACCACCGGCGCGAAACCAAGTTGCAAATGCAACGCACACTGCGCACGTTGCTGGTCGCATTGCGCGAAGGTGAGCACATCATGGCGACGCAAAAGCAGCGCGTCGAAAGCGCCCGCAGCGCACGCGAACAGGACATGCGCGCGCTCGCCGAAGGGCATCTTGAGATTGGGCTGTTTGAAGACTCGCTGCGCGACGAGTTAGATGCTGAGCTTGCATTGACGAACAGCGCGGCAAGCTATCAAACCGACTACTTGAGCTTTCAGGAAATCACCGACCAGTTGTCGGTCGCGCCGCCGCACTGATGCTATCGCGGCATATATTCCGGTAGCAGCGTCGTCAGTGCTCGAAGATGTACAGCAAATCCGCCGCACCCTGTCCGTTGTCGCTGCTTTCCGACTGCAACAACCATTTGTTGCTGATGCGGTAGCGGGCACGAAACACGTTGCTGGTGTTGGCGAGCAGGCCGACGCTGTAATTAACGTAAAGACGCGGCCCCAGGTAGCGGCCGATGACCAGCGAGGCTTGGTCGGGTGTGCTTCCGGCGTCCAGGCGGATTTCCTGGATGCCGAATTTCTGACCGATTTTGCGCACGGTTTCGTCACGACCGGTGAGGCGCAGCGACGAGGCCGCCAGGAACAGCGCCTTGCCCTGCTCCGAGGTGGCCTCGCCCAGCGGCACGCCGAACAGCAGCAGCGACAAAACTTCGGCCTGATCGCGCGGCGGCTCGGAAAACAGCGTTAACTCCAGATTGCGCAAGGTGCCACGCACCAACACGCCGGCCACGACCGTGCCCGGCTCATGCAATTCGGTGCTGTCGGATTTACCATTTTCCTGCACACTCATTCCTTCCGCGCGCAGCGCGCGCGCATCAATGCCGGGGTTGTTGATCGGGCCGCCGGCAAACAGCAGGCGCCCGCGTGTCACACGCAGATCGGTTTTATAGGCGTTAAACGTGGCATCCACGATTTGCAACTCGCCGTACCCGGTCGTGAGTTTTTTCGGCTCGTCGAGCGCAACCACTTCGCCGCGCACCAAACCCTTCAAACCAAAGCCCTCGAAGCTGACCTTGTCACCGAACGAAAAACGCACCGTGGTGTAGATTTGCCACTTGTCGTCGGCGCGCGGTTTTTCTTCCTTGCCGACCAGCACCACGTCCGACGACGGCGTTTGGGTTGTGGACACATCGCGCGCGGTATAACGTGCCTGCGGAATTTGCAGCAGGCCGTTGAGATCGATGCGATTACGCACTTTGTAGATTTGCAATTCCGGCGAGGCCAGCACCCACGCTTCCGGCAAATTTACCGCTTCGAAATCCTGGCCTTTAATATCGACGGTCAGGGGCCAGCCGGCGGCGCGATCCGGCGTCAGCTCGCCTTGAATTTCAAGTTTGCCCGGCCCGGAACGCGCTGCCGCGTGGAACTCGATATGCCCATCGCTGCGGCTGCGGGCTTCGATATTGACATTTTTTAAATGAATACCCTGCTGCGGCAACGAAGCCGCGCCGTCACGCAACGACACTACGCCTTCGTAACGTGGTTGCGCGACGGTGCCGTGCACGCGCGCGTCGGCATGCAGCACGCCATGCACTTGCTCGATGGCGGGAATCCAGCGCGCTAAAAATCCCAGCTCCTGCGCATCGGCCTGCACCCGCCCGGTGATGGCTTGCGCAGTCGAGGTATTGTCCGGCTGCCAGTTGGGCAGTTGCAGATTCACTGCCGCCGTGCCCAGTTGCGCGAAATCAGCTTTAATATCAACATGCGCTCCCTGAGCATCGAGCGTCAGTTGCAGCTCCGCGCCACGGTGTTCGACATTCAGTACTTCGTCGGTAACGCCAGTGAACGTCAACTGACCCGCCGTAAGTTGCAATTGCAACGCGCCACTGGCCGCCGTCGCGTGTTGCGCGTCAGGCTGTGCGTGCACGCGTAGCGCGCCGCTGAGCATGCCGGTCACCGCAACGCCTTCGGGCATTACTGGGCGCAACGCCGTCAGCGGTAAATCCGCCAACCGCAGGTTTGCGTCAACACCGCTGGCTTGCGACCAATTCGCGTCTGCGCACAAGCGTCCTGCTGCGGCGGTCCAGCACAACTCCGCCGCACGCGCCGCACCGTGCTCGGCATGCAGCGCCGCCGCCTGCGCAAGCTGCCATTCGCCAACACGCGCTTGCCGTAGATCGGCGCGTTCGATCCGGCCGTTCCAGTCCGGATCACGCCATTGCCCGGAAATGACAACATCGGCGCCCGCCTCCGGCGCGCGCAGCGCGGCAGTGAGGCGATGCGCATGCAAGGAGCCGTCAAGGTCGAGCGTTACGCTATCGAGCGGCGTCCCGGCCAGCACCAATTGCTGCGCTTGCAGCGTGATGCGGATCGGCTGTTCGGGATTCAGATCAAGCTCACCGTGGCTGTCAACGCGCGCCACCTGCGTGCTATCCCGCCGCAGGTTTTCGCCCCGCAGCGTGTAACTGACCTGCGGCGCAGCGCGCGGGCCGCGCACTTGCCCGCGTGCGTTCAGCGCGCCTTCCAATTGCGGCAGCAAGGCCGCCAGTTTGGGCGCGCTGAGATCCCAATCCAATTGCCAATCTTTGCTGAGCGCGCCGTGCGCGCGCAGCAGGTTGGCATCTGACTGCAATTCTGCGCCGCGCAGCGCATAGGCATCGTCATTGGCGGTAAGTTGTACTTGCCCACGTAACGGATAGCCACGCAGCCGGCCGGCCAGCTTGGTTAAATCGGCATTCGCGCGCAGGTGCCCCTCTTTGACTTCTCCGTCGCTGCTCAAAGCAAATTCAAGCTGCCCGGGCCACGCACTCCAGCGCCGCCCCGGATCGAGCCGCGCGCCGGACAAGTGCGCCTGCCAGTTCACAGCGGTGCCCCACTTAAGCAGGGCATCACCCTGCACTTCCCCGCCCAACGTCGCGATGGCGATCGAGTTAATGTCAAGCTCATGTAAATTGCCGCGACCGCGCACCGTCCAATCGCTGTTCGGCAAGCGCTCGCTGCGCAGCGGCACATTCATTGCAAAGGTGTAGTCCTCCGGAGCGCCGCTGAATGAGAAATCACCGGCGGGACTGAGCAGTATCGGCGCACCGCGCAACGGCCAGCGCAGCGCCTGCCATTGCCCGAGCAGTTTGAGCTTGGCAATGCCGTGCGGCGCGTGTCCATCCAGCGCGAGGCTGCCGCTCGCATGCAGACGCGTGTCGCTGTTGTGCAATTGCGCGTCCAGGCTGTCGATGACGATATCACTAGCAGCGATGCTGCCGCGCCAATTCAATTCGAACGCGCCGGTCGACGCATGCGTCGAACGTAGTTTTGCGTTGACTTTCGCGCTGGCGCCGTCACCCTGGGCGCCAAGCTCGATATCCAGCGGCGCGAACGACCAGTGCGCGTCGATATGACTGACATCAAGCGCCTGCGCAGTGGCCGTCAATTCCCAACGCGACGTGTTGAGGACATCACTAACACGCGCTTGCAGCGCAACAGCGACCGGCGCCGATAGCGTTTGCCGGACATCAATACCGCGCAGATCACCGCGCAGCTCACCCTGGCCGACGAGCGGCGCACGCTGCGGCGGGCGCAGCGTCCAGCGCGTCGCCAGGTTCAGTGGATAGTCGCCCCAAGTTTGTACCCGGCCCTTGACCTGCACGCTGAACAAGGCAGACTCCGCATCAAGGTGCGCAATCTCGACAAGAGAACCCGAAATCTCGGCTTGCAAACTCAGCGTGTCGATCACCTGCACTGACTGGTCCGGGCCGCCGCGAAATTGCAACGCCTCGATGTGCAACTGCTCGACCACCACACTCACCGGTAAATCGATATTCGGCAGCTTGACTTCAGCGCGCGTGGCGTGGGTTTGCAACACCAGGTAATCGACGTGAGAAAGCGCCAGTCGGGCGATGTGAAATTCTTTCTTGAGCAATAGCCAGGGATCCCAATCCAGCTCGACGCGCGCCAAGCTGAGCTCTGCATCCGGGGTGCGATAGGTAACGTCTTCCAGAACCAGCGGCCCATGCAGGCGTCCATGCGTGGCGCGCACCGACAGCGCGCCGGGCGCAGAGCTGATCGCGCGCTGCACCAGCCAAGCCAAACCGGACTCGGACGACAGCAACGCGGCCACGCCGCCGATGCTCGACAGCAGTAACGCAAGCACCACAGCGATGCTGATCCACAGTCGCCGCGTCATAGATCGGGCCCAATCGAAATATGCAGATAACGCCGGTCACCTAAATTTTCATCGTCCAGCCGTTGGGCGACGTCGACGCGTATTAATCCAATCGGCGAACGGTAGCGCACCCCCAGACCGGTGCTGTGCGCCACCGAATCGGCAAAGTTGTTCATCGCATTGCCGGCATCGTAAAAGGTGGCGAGGCTCCAGCTCTCGTTCAAAATCTGCTCGTATTCCAGACTGCCGACCAGCAAATGCGTACCGCCGATCAACTTGCCATCCTGATGCGGACCCAAGGCATTGTAGGCATAACCGCGCACGCTGAAGTCACCTCCGGCGAAGAAACGCACCGACGGCGGCAACTGTTCGAAGTTCAGCACCTTGCTGTAACCGATATCACCGCGCGCCAGCACCCGCCCATAACTTTGAAAACGGCGCACGAACTTGACATTTGCGCGCCCCTGAATAAACGACGTGGTTGATCCCAGGGTTTCCGAGCCGCCGCGCACTTCCAGCATGAAGCGATTGCCGAAGGTGGTATAGATGCGGTCGTTGGCACGCACGCGCGTCCAGTTGATGCCAGGCATCACCAGCGTGGAGCTGCCGGTCTGACCGCCGACGGAAAAGTTCTGATCGTTCTCGACATTAATGAACAGCGATTTTTGCCAGCCGTTATCCAAGCGGCTGATGCTGCCGCTAAGCAGATATTTTTTGCTGGTGTTGTCGGTCAGGCGCTGGTCTTCGAATCCGGCCGTGGCGGTGAATTGATCGGTGCGCGGATTTTTTAACGGAATGATATAGCGCATGGTCAAACTGTCGCTGACTCTGGACACCTTGGTGTCGGCACGCCAACGATGGCCGTCTTGCGTCACGCGCCGCCGCTCCATGCCGGCAGTGGCGCGCGGACCGCCGGTGTCGGTGCCGTAACCTATTCCCAAAGTGTAGCGGGTACGCTCGCGTGCTACCGCGCTCACCTCAACTGGAATCACATGGTTTTGCGCAAGATCACGCCTGGTTTTGACTTCAACCTGGCTGAAATAGTCGCTGTCGGTTAACGCGTTTTGCAAATCCAGTAACGCCGTGAACGTGTAACCGTCGCCGGGCGCGAACTTGGCATAGCGGCGCAAAAAATCCGCTTCGAATTCGGGGGTGTCGAACGTGAGCGCGCCGAAGCGGTAACGCTCACCGGTATTAAAATGAATGACAATGGCGGCCGTGTAGGCGGCCAAGTCCACGCGGATTTCGCTGGTTTCAAACTGCGCATCCAAATAGCCGCGCTCGGTCGCAAGTTCCGCCAAGATATGTTTGGCGTCTTCGTAGTGCGCATGCTCCAAGGTTTCGCCGACCACCAGCGGAAGCTTGTTCAACACGCGTTGAAACTCCGTATCTTGCGCGCCGCTGCCGTGTATCTGCACATCCACGGCAATAATCTTTAACGCAGGACCCGGATCGACGACATAGCGCGCTACCCAAATATCTTCCGCGTGCGTGAGTTCCGCCTGAATCTCCGGCTTGTAATAGCCGAACGGTTGCAGCGCTTCGCGAATTTCACCAGGCGTTTTTTTATGCAGCTTTTTAATCCGCTCGTCGTTCAACGCCTCATGCGATTTCTGCTGGATCAGCGTCAGGTAGCCGGTCACGTTGGTGAGCAGCTCACCGCTCAAACCTTCAATTTCGACACGCACACGATCCGTCGCGTGCGCTGGCAGCGCACACGCGAACAACGCAATCACGAAAATTATTTTGAGTACGCAAGCATCAGCAGACATGGCGCCGACATGTTCGCCGCAAACACGCGCCGCGTCTACCCGGCTGAGCTAGCAACATCACCCAGCACCGCCGTCATCAACGCGACCTGCGCACAATAGAAGCGGGGCGAGCCGAACTCGACTCGCCCCGCCGGAGGTGTCAGGTGACTACCTCAAACCCGAAGACGGATAACTTCAGGCTAACTGCGGCCCGATCATGCGATTGATTTGCACTTCCGCCTGCCTCCAATCGCTGTCCGGGTCGCCACCCGTAAATGCCCGTTGCTCGGCGAGGTAATATGCCGCCTCGGCGATCATCCGGCGTCGCTCATCCTCGGATATGGCGCGCCGTTTTGTCTTGGGCAAAGTCGACACCTCTGCAACCGTCGCACTGCTTTTTGTTTTCGCCATGGTCAAGTCACTCCACCTTGATGGTGCGGCGCTTGGCCTGCTCTAACTTGGGCAGGGTCAGTTCCAAAATTCCATTCTTGAACATTGCCCTGGCTTTCTCGGTATTCACTACCGCCGGCAACGCGAGCGTGCGCGCGAAAGTTCCGCGTGAAATCTCGCACCGGTAGTAGTCGCCCTTCTCCTCTTTTTCCTCATGCTGGGTGGTTGCCTTGATGGTAACGCAGTCGTCGGTCATGGAAATGTCAAGCTTGTCTTTTTCCACCCCCGGCAACTCGGCGCGCACCAGCACTTCCGCATCGCGCTCGATCACATCGACACGCGGTGATTTCGCTTCAAGCTCACCCGGCGTCGACCAATTCATCAAATCCCAGCCGGTGGGACGTGAGCGTAACCGCAGGAAGAAACTCTCGAACATGCGTTCCATCTCGCTAAACGGATCGACCACACGCAGCGGTGTCGTCGTGCTTGCGGCAGCTTTCCTGATCGGTGTCACATCGCGGACATCGGCAGCCGCCTCGAATTTTTTGACAGTTTCAGTCATGGTCGTATCTCCTTATGCATGAATGTCTTTCGACACCTAAAATTATGGAGAAAATACGCAGAGATTGAATTCGTGAAATTACGCAGACGGCTTAAATAATGATGCAGTACACGATGCCTGATTCCAACGGTACTGCGTGTTTGACCCGCCGAAGCTTAACGCTCGTTAAGCTTCGGCTACAGACAACGTTTAGCTTATCTGAGCAAGCGGAGGGGCCGTTGAACGATGCCCCTCGCGGCACGCCGCCAAGCGCAACGGCTCACTCGTCGGTCACGCATCCTTCCGATGCGTTTTTCACCGCCTTGATGTATTTGAACAAGGTGCCGCGCGTGGCTTTATACGGCGGCATTTTCCATGCGGCTTTGCGTTTGGCGAACTCGGCGTCGCTGACATCCACCGCGAGCAACTTTTGGTTTGCGTCGATGGTGATGACGTCGCCGGTCTTGATCAGTGCGATTGGCCCGCCCTCCTGCGCCTCCGGCACCACGTGGCCGATGATGAAGCCGTGCGAGCCACCGGAGAAACGGCCGTCGGTGATCAGTGCCACGTCTTTACCCAAGCCGGCACCCATGATCGCCGAGGTTGGCGTCAGCATCTCCGGCATGCCCGGTCCGCCCTTCGGGCCTTCGTAGCGGATCACCACGATGTCGCCTTTTTTGATTTCGTCACGCTCCAAGCCCTTGAGCATGTCTTCTTCGCAGTCGTAGACGCGCGCCGGGCCCTTAAAACTCAAACCCTCTTTGCCGGTGATCTTGGCCACCGCACCGCCGGGCGCAAGATTGCCTTTTAAAATCTGGATGTGGCCGCTGGACTTGATGGGCTTTTCCAGCGGCATGAAGACATCCTGGCCGGCCTTGAGACCGGGTAAATTTTTTAAATTTTCGGCCATGGTCTTGCCGGTCACGCTTAGGCACGAGCCGTCTAACAAGCCTTTTTCCAGCAGATATTTCATCACCGCCGGAGTGCCGCCGACGTGGTGCAAATCTTCCATCACATATTTGCCGCTGGGTTTTAAGTCGCCCAGAAACGGCACGCGCTCGCTGACGCTCTGGAAGTCGTCGATGCTCAACGGCACGTCGACGGCACGCGCCATCGCGATCAAATGCAGCACCGCGTTGGTTGAGCCGCCGGTGGCCATCACCACCACCATCGCGTTTTCGAACGCGGCGCGCGTCATGATGTCGCGCGGTTTGAGGTCCTGCTCCAATAAATGTCGAATCGCGGCACCGGCGCGCTTGCATTCGTCGCGCTTGATGTCGTCCACCGCCGGGCTGGAGGAACTGTACGGCAGGCTCATGCCCAGCGCCTCAATCGCACAGGCCATGGTGTTGGCGGTGTACATGCCGCCGCAGGCGCCGGCGCCGGGACAAGCGTGATGCACGATGTCGGCGCGCGTCGGCTCGTCGATTTTGTGAGTGATGAATTCGCCATAACTCTGGAACGCCGACACGATGTCGAGCACCTTGCCGCTGCGCGCGTGCCCGGGCTTGATGGTTCCGCCGTAGACCATCAACGCGGGGCGGTTCAGCCGCCCGATGGCGATCATCACGCCGGGCATGTTTTTGTCGCAGCCGGGGATCGCGATCAAGCCGTCGTACCACTGTGCGGCCATCACGGTTTCAATCGAGTCGGCGATCAAGTCGCGCGATTGCAGCGAATAACTCATGCCGTCGGTGCCCATCGAAATGCCGTCCGACACGCCGATGGTGTTGAAGCGCATGCCCACCAGTCCGGACGCGACCACGCCTTCTTTGGCGTAGGCTGCCAAGTCATTCAAGTGCATGTTGCAGGTGTTGCCCTCCCACCACACCGACGCAATACCGACCTGGGCCTTGGTCAAGTCGGCGTCGCTCAAGCCGGTGCCGATCAACATGGCTTGCGAGGCGCCCTGCGCTTTGGGTTCGGTGATGCGGGAACTGATCTTGTTTAATTTCTGGGTGGCCATTGGGGCGTCTCGGTTGAATACAGGCAAAGGATTTTAGCATGTACACTCTGCTGATCGAACAACGAGACCCCAGCCATGCTCCAACACGTTCAACTGATCACCGGCGCCGAAGCTCACGCCAGCCGCTCCGCGCCGGAACGCGCCTTGATGGATTTTTACCGCGCTTTTAATCATCGCGACCTAGCCCATATGGCAAAGAACTGGTCGCACGCCAAGCATGTGGTGCTGTGCAATCCGCTGGGCGGCGTGAAGCGCGGCTGGGCTGAAATCGAAGCCGTATATCAGCGCATTTTCAACGGCGCGGCGACGGTGTACGTGGAGTATTACGACATCACGCTCAATCGCGTCGGCGATCTGTTTTACGCCACCGGCCGCGAGCGCGGCACGTTTAAAACCGCGCAACTGGAGCTGCCGCTGGCGATCCGCACCACGCGCATTTACCAGGACATCAACGGTGAATGGAAACAGATTCATCACCACGGCTCGATTGACGATGCAGCGTTGCTGGCGAGTTATCAGCAGGCGGTGGAAATAACGTTGAATGCTTAATGGTGAAGGTTTAATTCAAGCGTGCGCTTTGCGCACCCCTCAATTAAACCTTAAAAATTCAGCCTTCAAAATTACTCCAACATCGCCCCCATAATTGCGCCAACAACTCAAACAACCATGACCCCAAACCACTACCAATTACTCCTCTCCCTGCTCTCCCAACCCACTGCGCCGTTCCGCGAGGAGCACGTCAGCGCGCTTGCGGCGCGCGTGCTGGCGGCCGCCGGCGTGCCGTTTTTTGACGACCCGCTTGGCAATCTGGTGGTCGGTGCGGATTCGCCCGCGGCCTATCAGCGGCTGTTGCGCACGCGTAGCAGCGAGCCGTTGCGCGTGTTCATCGCGCACATGGATCACCCCGGTTTTCACGGCGTGCGCTGGCTAAGCGAGCGTGTGTTGACCATTAAGTGGCATGGCGGCTCGCCGGTGAAGCATCTGCACGGCGCACGCGTGTGGCTGGCGGATGCTGAAGGCGAAGTCGGCGAGGGCGTGCTGCGCCGCGTAACGTTAAACACGCTGCGCTACGGGATCGACAGCGCCGAAGTGCAGCTTGCGCAAAACCTGTTTTCGGCGCACCGCCCGGCCGCCGCTGAACTGTTCGGCGGCTTTAAATTTCGCAAGCCGGTGTGGAAAAGCGGCGCGCTGCTGTACACCAAGGCCGCCGATGATTTGGTCGGCGTGTTCTGCATCCTAGCCACGGCGTTGGAAGCGTTTGGCAAACGCAACGCAAAAACGTCACCGCCGTTTATCGGGCTGCTGACGCGCGGCGAGGAAGTCGGCTTCATCGGCGCCATCGGTCATTTTGAATTGGGCTGGTTGCAGGCCGCACAGCGTCTGTTGCTGTGCGTGAGTCTGGAAGCCTCGCGCACCTTGCCCGGTGCACTCGTCGGCCAAGGTCCGGTGGTGCGTTTGGGCGACCGGCGCACGCTGTTCGAAAGCGGCGCCACGCAACTGCTCACCGAATTGGCAGAAAAAATCCTGCCCAAAAAATATCAACGTCGAGTCATGGACGGCGGCACTTGCGAAGGCACGGCGGCCACGGTATTCGGCTTTCCGACCATCGCCCTCACCGTGCCCTTGGGCAATTATCACAATCAGGGCTTCGAAGGCGGGCCGGACTGCCGCGCGCCGCAAGGTCCGGCCCCGGAATTCGTGCACCTGGACGACGTAGACGGTCAACTTAAATTATGTCTGGCCTTGCTGCGCGGCAATCTCACCTGGAGCGATCCGTGGAAAAAAACGCGTGCACGCTTGCAAAAGAACTATCGCGACTACCGTAGCTATTTAAGCTGATCCCGCATGGAAGAAATTCTCGTCGCCGTTGTGCAATTCGCGTTCGAGCTCATTATTAATATCATCGGCTATTTTCCCTTCGATTGGCGCTCGAAACATCGCAGCTCCATGGAGCCTGCCTCGCTCGCAGGCAGGTGCCTGCTCTGGGCGATGTTGGGCGGCGCCATCGGCGGGCTATCTTTGCTTTTGTTTCAGCACTCGCTGATTCACCTCGCATGGTTACGGATGCTGAATCTAGTGGCTTCGCCGCTGGTTTCCGCCTACCTGTCGCAGGCCATCGCAGTGGCCCGTAAAAAAAACAATGCGCATATCCATCCGCGCAATCACTACTGGTATGCCTTCTGGTTTTCCTTGGCGGTCGCGACTGTCCGCTTTGTTTATGCGCATCCGTGACTGAAAAACTTAGCCGACTTCAACGCCGGTAAAGCCATCGCTGCTGCGGTCGATAGTGTTTATATCTAAAATTTCCGCCGCATGAGACTGCGCCATGTCCGACAAACTATTTCAAACGGCGGCTAAGATTCGCGACATTCCTAATCTGCCGGCAATTCCAGTCACGGCGCAGCAAATCCTCGCTGCCCTGGAGAAAGACCAGATTTCCATGGGCGCGCTGGCCAAAATCATCGACACCGATCCCTCCTTGACCTCGCGCATTATCGGCGTGGCCAACTCCGCCTACTTCGGCAGCAAGCAACCGATTTACACCGTGCAAGACGCGGTGACGCGCGTACTGGGCACCAACAATGTGTTCAGCATTGCGCTGAGTGTGGTGCTGGCCGGACCGTTTAAAGCCAACAAGTGTCCCGGCTTTCATGTCGAGCTGTACTGGGCGCAGGCGATCAAGACGGCGATTCTGGCGCAGAAAATCGCGCCGCATCTGCTGACGCCGGTCACGGGGATGGCCGACAAGAGTTACCTGTGCGGCCTGTTGCACAACATCGGCTTGCTGGTGCTTGCACATACCTACCCGGACAAGGTCAGCCAAGTGGTGTCGATTGAGATGTTAGAACCTGAACGTGACATTGCAGACATCGAAGAGCGTTTGATCGGCATCGACCGGCGGCGCGCCGGCGCAATTCTGGCGAAAAAATGGCATATCCCGGTAGAAGTCATCGCCGTCATCGAACACCAACACGACTTGAGTTATCGCGGCACGCACTGGCAACTGTGCCACTTGATTGGCGTGTGCGCGCGCTGGGCGCACACCTTCGCAATGGGCCAAGACGTGGAGGTAGACCCCCTGGAAGTCGAGCCGTTGCAATTACCGGCGGAGACAGTGCTGACATCCATTGCCGAAGTGCGTGGCAAAGTGTCGGAGATTCACAAGATGGCGTTGATGCTGACGACGAATTAGTCGCATCAGACTTTCAGTTTGGATATAGCGCCCGCAACCCTACCTCACTCGCACGCTTCGGCGCTTTGGTCGGTGCGCGATCCACCCAGGCAACGATGGCGGCGCTCATGGCTTTTATATCCAGCGCTTCGACGTGTGCGGCGTAGCCGTCGCGTTCCAGATCTAACAAAAACTGCCGCAGTGCTGCGTCGCTCACCTGCGCGGCCAGATCGACAATGTTACGCGGTGGCGCATCGCGCCAATGGCAGGCCGCCCAGCGCAGTAACGCGTCACGCAATTGCTTTGCATCGCGGCTTGCGCACGCCGCATGCACGGCGGCACGCGCGTTCTTGACATCAAGTGATTGTGCTTCGGAATGCATCCCGGCGCGCTCGACCGTTGCCGGCATGCGGCGGCCGCGCCACCACGCCAGGGTCGTGAGCAACCAAGCCACCACCGCCACCACCGTGAAATAGGGCCAGTAATTCGGCGACGACGTCGGCGCAGCGTCTTCGAGCGACAGCGCGGTATCCGCAGGCGGGCGCACCGGAGCGCTGAGCGCAGGCAGCGGGGAAGCTGTAATAACCGGCGTATTCGCACCGCCGGCATCCGCCGCAGGGAGCACGTCGACCCAACGCGCCGGTAATGTCGCGACCTGGAGCGCACGCCGTCGTGTATCCCACCAAGTCACCTCTACCGGCGGCAGTTGCAACTGGCCGGGCCGCGTTGCGATCAGCGCAATTTTCAGGGTTTTTTTCGCTGTTACGCCGTTTGAATGCGCTGCCGTTTCTTTGCTCGGTTGATCGGGATAGAGCTTCATGCCGGCGATGTCCGCCTGACCTACATCCGGGAGTTGTTGCGCGGTCAGTCCGTCGGCTTCCAGCACCAAAGTGCGCGTCACCGGTTCGCCGACGCGAAACTGCGGCGGGTTCGGCGCCCATTCGTCGCTGAGCTTGATATTTTTTGCCGGCAGCCACCAACCGCCCAAGGTGTCCTTGGGTTGCGCGGCCACATTCACCACAATTTCATCGGCGCGCGCGCGCACTGTCTGACCACCGCCGAAAACCTGATCGAACGGATCAGCGCCGAAACGGCGGTTGAAAAAACTGTCGAACTGCGAGCTGCCGCGCGCCACAGTTTTGCCGTTGAACTCGGCGGGAGGAATTTTGAAGGGGCCGCTGGTCTGCGGAAATATCGCGTATTTACGCTCCACCACGCGATAACGCCGCCCGTCACGCAGCACTTCGCTGGCGGTGTCTTCACCCAAGCGTTCAACGATGGCGTTGCGCAGGTCGGGCACGCTCAACGTGCCTTCGCGCAAATCTACGCCATGCAACAGGCGCAGCGTGTAAATCAATTGTGCCTGCACATCGAGGCTACGCGTATCGACCGTCGCCTCCAGAATCACATCGTTGCGCGCAACGCCGGCTTTACCGGCAACCACTTTTACGATGATTGGATCGGTATGCTTGTCGCCGACCGCAAGCGCCGGAATGCGCAGCTCACCGGCGCGTTTGGGGGCCAATGTCAACACCCATTCGTTGCGCGTGTCGACGCGCCCGTTGACGATGCTGATGCGGTTGCTGCGTGCGTTGTTGAGCACAGTGAAATCTTGCTCCAACGGCGCTAGATCGGGCGTGCCGTCCTGGTCGCTTAGCTCAAGCGTCAACTCCAGCGTTTCATTCTGCGTGACGATATTGCGGTCGACCTGCGCGCTCACCTCGGCCGCCCATAACGGCGTACTCCATAACCAGAGCGCGGCTAACACTACACTCCATAGGTTCATGGGCTTCCTCCGCGTTGAGTACGGCGCAGATGTTCGCGCCGGAATTTCTCGCGCAACAATCCGCCCGGATCGTCGCCGACACTGCCTAACCATTGCTCCATCGCCTGCGACGATTCACGCTGCCCCTCGTCGATATTGGCAGCTTTCTGTCGCGCCTGGGCGCTTTGATTTTTGGCTGGATCTTGCGGCGTACCGGCGGCGTCGGGTTTTTGTTCAGACGGCTTCCCTGGCGGCTCGGCTTGCGCCGCTGCGGCCTTGTCTGACTTCTGGCCCTGCGCTTTTTTTTCGTCACCCGCGCCGCGCTCGCCGGCCTGGGACGGTTGCGCTTGCGACTTATCCTGGCCCGGTGTGGCAGACGGGTTTTGTTGCTGTTGCTGTTGCTGTTGCTGTTGCTGTTGCTGTTGCTGTTGCTGTTGCTGTTGCTGTTGCTGTTGCTGTTGCTGTTGCTGATTCTTAGCCGACGCTTGCGGCTGGGGCGGCGGCCGCTCCAGTATTTTTTCAATCAGCGCCTTGTTGAAACTTGCGTCTTGATGATTCGGAGATAAACGCAAGGCTTCCTGATAGGCGGCCAGTGCCTGCTCCAATTGCCCCGCTTTGGCCAGTGCGTTGCCGTGGTTGTACTGCGCGTCGGCGGAGTTGCCCTGTGCAAACGCCTGCGCCGCATCGTCATAGCGCTGCGCGCGATACAAGGCTTCGCCTTTGCGCTGTGCATCGTCAAACAATTGTGCGGCGCGCGGATAGTCTTGTGCCTGCAACGCACGCTGCGCTTGTTGATCGTGCCTCCACCACAGGTCGGAAAATTCAAACGCGTAGGCGGTATCGGGCGGCACCACCAACACCGCCAAGCCCGCCACCCACCAGCCACGGCGAAACAACAAGGCCGCCAGCGGCAATAAGATCAACACCAGCCACGGGCCTTGGTCGCGCCAGCGTTCGCTGACGCCATCGACGCGGCGCGCGTGTTCGGTGCTGCGCGTAGCCGGGACCGCGCCCAGCACCTGCTCCAGATCGGCATCGTCGGCACTCAGTTTCGCGAAGCTGCCGCCGCCGGCACCTGCGACTTGTTGCAATGACAATAAGTCAAGCTTGGCGATAACGATGGCGCCCGAGGCATCTTTTAAATAGCCTTGACCGGGCGCCGTTACCGGCGCGCCGTCGCTAGTGCCCACTGCCAGCACCGATACGCGATGACCAGCGGCACGCACTTCCGCCGCAACCCCGGCAGCAGGTGTATCGCCGGCACTGTCGGCGATCACGATCACTTCGCCATGCGGTACCCCCGCCTGCGCCAGCAATTCGCCCGCTTTGCGCAAGGCCGCGCCGAGTTGATTGCCGGCCACCGGCATCACATCGATTGTCAACACCGGCACCAACGCAGCGATGGTTTTGGCGTCCTCCGTCAAGGGCGATACAACATACGGCTCTCCTGCATAGGCAATCAGAGCAACCTGTCCCTCGCCCTGGCGTGCCAGAATGTCCAACACCTTGAGCCGCGCACGCGCCAGCCGCGACGGCGCCACATCGCCTGCGTTCATGGTGGGCGCAAGGCTCAGCACCACCACGCGCGCGTTCTGCGCGCGATACACCGCCTGCGGCAACTTCGACCAAGTCGGCCCCGCCAGCGCCAACACTGTGATCGCCCAGGCGACGCCTAACACCCAATACATCGCGACGCTGGCGCGCGGGCCGCTGGCGTGCACCAGATGCTGCAACAGATGGGCATCGACCACACGCGCCCACGTGCCCGGCAACGCGCTGTCGCGCGCCAGCTTCCACAGCAACCACATGGCCGGCAGCAGCGCCAACAGCCACAGCGGGCGGATGAAATGGAAGTTGTGCAGCGTTTCCATCATGACGTGGCACTCGCTGCGATGCGCCGTATTGCGCCGGCACGCTGCCGCCCGATACGCCACCCAGCGAGCGTCAATGCAACGCCAAACGCTGCGGCCAGTGGCCAATAGTAAAGCTCCGCGACCGGACGAATTATTTCATCGACGCGGGCGTGCGGCTCTAATTTGTCAAGCTCGTGATAAATACCTTCCAGTCCGGCGCTGTCACGCGCACGAAAATAGTGCCCGCCGGTGGTCTCGGCAATCTGCTTGAGCAGCTTTTCATCCAGATCGGAGGACGGATTCATCAGGCGTTGACGCAACATGCCGCTAAACGCCGGCGCGCCCATCAAGGTGCTGATATCGAGCGAATCGGCGCCCACACCGATGGTGTAAACGCGCACATGATATTGGGCGGCGAGCGCCGCCGCTTGTGTCGGCGCCAGTTCGCCGGCGGTGTTGGCGCCGTCGGTCAACAGCACCAGCACGCGACTGTCTTGCGGCACGTCGCGCAGATGTTTAATGGCCACGGCAATGGCGTCGCCGATGGCGGTTTCATTACCTGCCAAACCGATCTCGGCTTCATCGAGCATCGTGCGCGTGGTGGCGCGGTCGAAGGTCAGCGGCGTTTGCACATAGGCGCGCTTGCCGAACAGAATCAAGCCAACGCGGTCGCCGGCACGCCGCGCGATAAAGTCACCGCCGAGCTCCTGCACCACCTGCAAGCGCGTCGCGGGCTTGCCATGCAAGGCGATATCGGGCGTTTCCATACTGCCCGACAGATCGACCGCCAGCAGTAAGTCACGACCCGTCACCGGCAAGCTGTCGGCATCACCCAGGCGCTGCGGGCGTGCGGCGGCGACCAGTAGCAGCAACCAGATGGCGAACAACCCGGCCACCCGCCACCACGCGCTGCTGATCTGCGCCGGCCGTGTCGCCAGCGCGGCGAACGTCGAAAAAAACGGCACGGTGAGCGCAACCTCGCGCGCGTCGCGCGCTGCCGGCCACAACGCCCGCACCAATAACGGCAGCGGCAGCAACAAAAATATCCACATCCACGCAAATTTAATCATGAGACTTTTTTAACCCAAGCACGTGCCAGCGTGATGAGCGCAGGCAGCTCGACGACTTGCGCACACGCGTACGGGGCGCTTGTCAACATCCGCCCAATCGCGCTGTTGAATTGCTGCATACCGGCGCTTTCGTCCAGAAATTTCAGCCAGGCGTCACCGGTCAAACCGGCGACGTTGGCCGCCGGGCGCACCGTGAGCGCCACGCGCCGCAACAAAACCGACAAGCGCGTAACACCGCTTACGACATCGGCGCTGGCTTGAAATTCCGCCTCTAAAACCTGCAATTCGCGCAACGCGTAATGCCGCCATCCGTGCGTGCGCCGGCGCCACCACCACAGCGCCAGTGCGAGCACTAACAACCCCAGCAACAGCCACCAACCGGGAGCCGGCGGCCACCATGACACCGGCGGGGGCGCGTGGATGTCGTGCAGGTTGTTCAGCAGTTCGACGGAATCAGCCATCACGCAAAGCCCAATTTCAGTTTTAAGAATGTTAAATTTTTAGTGTGCGTCAAAACACACGCTTAGCATTTAGCCTTCACCATATAAGCATTCAACATCGCGTTGCACTAGCGTCCGTACAGCGCACGCAACTCGCGGCTGAGCACAGTATAAGTGTCGTCGTGCGTCGCGATGCGCAGCATACGGACCGACAACGCGTGCAACAACCTTTGCAGCTCATGCGTGTGTTGCGCGAAGCGTTGTTGGTACGCCTTGCGCAAAACCGGGTCGGCCGCGTCGAAGTCCAGCGAGCGGCGACCGTCGCTGACGCAGTAGCGGCCCGGCGGTGGCAACTGCGTTTCCAGGTCGTCGTAAATCTGCACCGCAACCAGCTCGCTGTGACGGCGCAACTCACTCAAGGCGGGTTCGTGCGCGGCGCCCAAGCCGCGAAAGTCACTGATCCAGACGATCAAACTGCCCGGGTGCGCAACCGAATGCAGACGCTGCAACATCTGTGAAACGCCCGCATCGGGCGCGGATGTTGACATCACCACCGGCGCCGCCAGCGCGTTCAACAGACGCAGCACGCCGCCATGACCGACGCGCGGCTTGCAATCGACACTGCCGTGATCGTGCAGCAATACGCCACCGACACGATCCCCATGCCGTGCCGCGCACCACGCCCAAAACGCAGCGACTTTGGCTGCGGTCACCGACTTGAACGCGACACGCGTACCAAATTGCATGCTCGGGCCCAAATCGACCGCAAACAGCACCGGACGCTCGCGCTCCTCGCGAAACACTTTTGTATGCGGGCGTCCGGTGCGCGCGGTGACGCGCCAGTCCATGGCGCGAATGTCGTCGCCGGGCTGGTACACACGCACTTCGTCGAAGTCGATCCCGCGCCCACGAAAACGCGACAGATGCGCACCACCGCGCGGCGCACGTGCGGCGGCACGCGGCGCCAGCCGCAAGCGCTGCGCCGGCAGCCGCGCCTGGATCAATTCGTCGAGGGTGATATGGATGCCTTGCATGTTATTTGGTCGCTAGGGAACCGGCACGCGCGCGATCAACTCGGTGATGAATTTGTCGGAGCTGATGCCGCCTGCTTCGGCGCTGAAAGTCAGTAAAATTCGGTGCCGCA
The DNA here is from genome assembly GCA_031363085.1 of Gammaproteobacteria bacterium. Lineage (GTDB taxonomy): Bacteria > Pseudomonadota > Gammaproteobacteria > SG8-11 > SG8-11 > UBA6921. The sequence continues at coordinate 33,924 of JANLTU010000033.1, read as the reverse complement.
GCACGTCGTGCGCAACCGCGTGAATATCCGCCGGCGAAACATAATCGCGATTATTCAACCACGCGTGCGCCTTGGCGCAGCGATCCAGCGCAATCGTGGCGCGCGGGCTGGCGCCGTAGTTCACCCAGGATTTCAAATCCGCGCCGTAGGCCGAGGGGTCACGTGTCGCCACCACCAGATGCACGATGTAGTCTTCCAGCAAGGGCGCGACATGCAAGTCCAAAATTTCGTCGCGCGCCTTGAACAAGGCTTCTTGCGTCAGCAACGGCCGCATTTTGTCCAAGCTCTGGGCGCTGCGCTTGGCCTGCGCGCGCGCCAATTTGAGAATCGCAAGCTCGGCCACGGCGTCGGGATAACTGATCCGCAGATGCATCAAAAAACGGTCAAGCTGCGCTTCCGGCAACGGGTAGGTGCCTTCCTGCTCGATGGGATTTTGCGTTGCCATTACCATGAACAACTTCGGCAACGAATAGGTTTTGCTGCCAACCGTAACCTGGCGCTCGGCCATCGCCTCCAACAACGCCGACTGCACTTTGGCCGGCGCACGATTGATTTCGTCGGCCAGCAGCAGATTGTGAAAAATCGGTCCCTGCTGAAACGCGAACGAACTGTCTTGCGGCCGGTAAATTTCCGTGCCGGTGACATCGCCCGGCAGCAAATCGGGCGTGAACTGGATGCGGTGAAAATCGCCTTCCATTCCGGCGCTCAATTCTTTGATCGCCGTGGTCTTGGCCAAACCCGGCGCGCCCTCCACCAGCAAGTGGCCGTCGGCAAGCAGTGCAATTAACAGGCGTTCGACAAATTGTTGCTGGCCCAGAATGCGTTGATTGATATGTGCGCGTAACAGCGCAATTGCTTGTTGTTGTGACATGAGATGTTAATGGAGTCCGTGTGTGTTTTTCGTTTAAGAGCGCTTCTATAAATCCAGATTTCATCCCAACTTGCTGTGCTGCGGAAAAAATTTCTTGCTTACATATCAACAGTTGCGCGCGGAAAAATTTTTTCTGCGCCCTGCAGTTGGGCGAACTCTCAAATTTATAGAAGTGCCCTTAACCTTAATCGCCGCTTGCGCGCAAGGCAAGAGACCACGATGTAACCGACAAGTTCTTTGCGCGCCGAAATTTTGTGCCGGCGTTTTACCGGTAATCGAGGGCTCTGCGCAACCCCTCACCGGCCTGTGCCAAGGCATTGCTATCGCGATTGAAATTGCTGGCACTCGCCAACAAATTCAAGCGCTCGGCGAACGGCAGTGCTGCTTGTGGTGTGGTGATGAAGCGCGCAAATACATCGGCAATTAAAGCATCGTTTCGATAACGCAGGTAAGTCGCCATCTCCTGCATCAGGCGCGGGTAAATCGCAGGGTCGCTGGCCAGTCGCGACAAGTCATCATAGTTCAAACGCAACGGTTCGAAGTAACGGATTTCATAACGCTCAATCAACGCCGCGTTTTCCGGCGCGCGCCGCAGCAACAACATCCCCACCGGCTCACTGTAGAGCAACGCCCAGTGCTGTGGGGGAAACAGCACGCCACGCTCGGCGCCATGTGCGATCAGCGCGTAGTTGATGTTCCAGCGCTCCAATTCTTGCGGATGATCAAGGTAGTAACGCGTGTCGCCGAATACCGTGTGGTGGTTGTACTGAAAAATTTTTCGTTCCGGCGCAAGCTGAAAAGCCAAATAGCCGCCGAAGTCGCCGCTGTTGTACAGGTTGCCGCGCACGCCGAGGTCTTTGACGAAGCGCACGGCCCCAGCGGGAAATCCGTCTTCGATGACGTGATAACCAAAACCAAGCAAGTCCTGCGGCTTGAAAAATTTTACGTAGCCGGCATCAACCAAGATCGCCAGCGCCAACGCGACGACCCCGATGTTTTTCAGCCGTGCCGGCAACGGCGATAATTCATGCTCAGGCGCCTTCCTCAACAATGCCGCCAGTACCGGAACCGCCACCAGCGCAAATACGCCGGCCGCGCGGTTGTAACGCAACGCCAAATACAGGAACGGGATAACTGTCAACACGTGGGTCAACTCGATGCGACGCCGGCACAGCGCCACCAACACGCCGGAAAATCCGAGAAAAATCCAGAACGCCGTGTAATTTTTAAAGCTCGGCGGTGTGAACTCGTTGACCTGCCGAACCAGCGGATTGTCGCCCAGAAATTCGAAGAATATTCCATACGACAACAGCCCGTGCGGATGGGCCGCCATCGCGATCAAGGTGATGCCCAGCGCGACGTTCAACGCGCGCAGTCGGTCGCTGGGCAGGACGCTGATTCCGCGCAGGGCGGCAAAGCGGGTGCTCAGCCAGCGGCTGCCGTTCTCGCCCACTGCGAATGCCGCCAAAAAAACCAGACCAAAAACCGCGCCGTGCACCCAATCCCAAATCACCATGATGACCGGGAGCAGGTACAGCCCGCGTGCTGCCAGACGACCGGTCTTAAAGCGGTAACACAGGTCAATAATCAGCGACATGAATAGCAGGGAAAAAAGCTCCGGCCGAATATTGTAACGATACGCCCCCACCAAAACCGCCGTTACGCACAACACGCCGGCGGTCATCGGATCAGCACCCTGTGACCGGCAGGTGGCGAACAAAATCGCGGCGGTGGTAAGCGCCATCACCACCTTGAAAAGGAACAGCCCGAACCAACCCGAGGACTGGAAAATAAAAAACAACACGACCTGCGCCAGCCATTCATGGTTACTAAAAGACACACCGACGCGGGTAAATGAAAATATTTCTTCATTGATGATGCGCTGCTGCGCCAGCATTTCCCGGCCGTTGGCCAAATGCCAATACAGGTCGTAATCGAACACCGGAAAAGCGACGATCACCGCGACACACAGGAGCATGATCAAGAGTGCGGAAAAATATTCGGTGCGCGATGAAATCAATCTCATCAGATCAGATTAACAGAGGCTTGCTTATGGAAAAAGGCAACGCGCTTACACGACCCGGCAGTGACGATCCGGGCTTGAATCATCGCGCAGTTACCCGTAGATTTACCGCACTCGCATAACAGGGTTTGCAGATGGATGACATTACCGTTGAACACAACGCCTCGCCGGCAAAGCTGGACATCATGGGCGTGTATGATTGGCCGCTGTGGAACAAAGAGGTGTCGACGTTTGCCTGGACTTACGATAAAGCCGAAACCTGTTATCTGCTCGAAGGTGCGGCAACAGTCACACCCCACGACGGGTCACCGGTTAATATCGAAGCAGGTGATCTGGTACGTTTTCCTAAGGGATTGCAATGCACTTGGCAGATTCATGCGGCAGTGAGCAAACACTACGAATTTAAGTAAGCGTGCATTTTTGCAACGCATGAGGTCAAACCGAAACACACGATGCGTTCAAGCAGCGCACCGCGCGCGTCGAAACATATAAGAGAGAGGCCAGCAGGAGGTAGCGAATGAAAGTAGCGAGCCCACTGATACTCAGGCTCGACGTTGCAGGCCGGCCGGTCGGCTGGAGCAACTGGCAAGAAACCGTCTGTCTTTACTATAAAGACAAAATCGCGTGGACGCTCGGCCAAACCGAGTTCACCTACCACGGCGGCACCTCGCGCCTGACCGGTGAACGTTCAAGCATTTCCATCAATTCCATTATTGCCGTCAAAGGCAATGGTCACTACCCGGCACTCGCCAACGCCGTGCCGCCGCTGTCCAACCGCGAACTATTCCTGCGCGACAGTCAACTGTGCCTGTACTGCGGCGAACGTTACCCAGTGAAATACCTCACTCGCGACCATGTCACGCCCCTGCACCAAGGCGGCAAAAACACTTGGTCTAATTTGGTCACGGCCTGCCGCGACTGCAATGCGCGCAAAGGCGGACGCACACCGGAGCAGGCCAAAATGCCGCTGATCGCTGTGCCCTTCATTCCCAACTGGGCGGAGTATCTGGTATTGACTAATCGAAAAATTCTTGCCGATCAGATGGAATTTCTGAAAGCGCAACTGGGTAAAAACAGCCGGTTGTTCCGATTACAGTAAGCCCGCAAAACAAAAAAGCGAAACATCCTTGTTTCGCACGTCGGCCCCCAAGAAACTTGCTATTTATTGCGATTCTTTGCGTCGCAGGAAAGACCCGCCGATCAACCCGGCAAGTAGCACCCAATCCAACGCGCCACCACCGCCGCCACCACCCGGCGCCGGGCTCGCAGCTTCGGTGACGCTGAACGTGTTGGTCAAAACGACTTCTTCAACATGCCGGGCTGGCGATACGGCGCGCTTCCCTACAGCGATCACCGAAGTGATCGGCGCGCCCATGGCCGCATTGGCTGCGTCGTATTCATTTCCCATCCAGGCGACATACAAATTTGTCATGCCCGCTTGTGCACGCGTCCTCAGTGTTACCGGTAAATCGCAACTGGCCGGATAGCTCGAAGCATTGTGCGGACACTCGGCACTATTGCTGACCAGCAACGTGCCATTGCTGGCATACACATTGACGCGCACCCAACCCGAAGATTTATAGCCACCCGTCAGCTTTACTGAAATATCGTCGCCAAGTGCGTAGCTGGCTTTGTCGGTGGTTGCGACCAGATTCATGGAATTCTTTGCTGACGACTCGTGCGTTCCATGGCCGTGACAACCATTGCAAGTGGGTGGCGTAGTTGACGTATGGCAACCGGAGTTAGAACAGTTTTTATTCGCATCCGTCGACGTAAAATATGCAAACTCTGCGTTACTCAACCCTGGAATCACCGCAAGACTACTCAGCAGCAGCGATATCGCAAGCAACAAAACACGTGAAGCAAACATAGGGCACCCCATGGCAAGTACTCTTAACGACACAGCAACAACGCTGTCGTGTTGATTGAAAGCATTCCGTGGCGGGCTTGGTACAAAAATGAACGGATGTCGGTTCAAACACATCCGTGTGACTCATAGCCATGTTAGCGAAACGCTGAAGGAAGGAATTGCGTGGCAGGTCAAAACTTCGTATGAGCACATGCCCGGAAGTTATTAATCCGGTCACACTCTATGAGAATTGCTGCCCGGAACGCATGGGTATGCAAGATGCGGGACCGCACGCCTCGGACTTGCGGATCGATCCAGCATGGGCCGCTTCAAACACACATAGTCAAGGCTATGCGCAAATCGTATATCAACCGACCAAGTAGATTTGTTGTACCAATATAGATATTCTTGATCGCCTAGCTAGCAACCCGTCAGACTCACACCGTTGCAACCCCAGCACCCATGAAAATCCAACAGGTTGCTGCTAGCGGTAACCAAGAATACTTGGTGATCATCGTCGTTCTTTACAACAAGGAGATATTTATGAAACGGCTTTTCGTACTTTTAGTTGGTCTATCCCTGGCGGTCGGTACGACTTTGGCAAGCGCCGGAGATTGCGCTATTCACTACAACCGTACTGCCTGCAAGGGACAGGAAGCAGTGAGTTATCTGAAGTGCAATGGCGAGAAAGAGTGTACCAAGAGTAGCGAAGCGGCTTCCGTCGCGGCATGCCAAGAGCTGGCAGTTAAGGCCTGTGCAAACGACCGGCTGGACATTACAAAAAGCAAAATCATCACCGCAGTATTCGATGGCAAAGCGATTAAGTCAGCGTCGGGGAAAGACGACTTTTGCATAGACTATGCAAAAAAGAGTGCTGAGTTCAATCAATGCCCCGAGGACAAAAAGTAAACCCGCCTCGGTTAGTCCGCCGTGTCAAGCAGCGCGAGTTAGCGCAGGATGGATGTGCTCTTGATACGGTTTTTCTGCAACGCCGCATTTTATTCTCGCCGCTAATTCCCGCGATGCATCGTCGAGCTCGCGCAATACCCACTCCGATGAGTTCTTGAACAGGCTTGTAGGCTTAGTGATCCACCCGGGACCTACCGGAAAACAGCCGCGTGACATCCACCACCGGAATGGCTTTTTCATCGAGAGAAAAACAAGCGCAGGCCAGGTGTTGCAGCGCCGCCAGATCGTCGGGCAACGGACAAGCCATGGCGTCGCTGACCCAGGCTTCGCGCGGCCGCGTGTGCACCACGAGGGCACCGTGATGCAGCGCCTCACCCGGCGCGAACTGGTAGGCCAGCACCACGACATGGACAGGCGCTCCCGCTGTGCTTGGTGCCGGATTGATCTGCGCCATGTCAAGAACCGGAATCCAGCGCTCGCGCCAAATTGTCACACCGGCACAATGCGGGGGACGTAACGGCACCTCCAGAATTTGCGGGGAGCGCAGATATTCGACCATATGCCGTTCCGCGATGGCGAAATCGACGCCGGCTGTCAGCAGCCACGCCCTAGCCTGCGGCAGCATGGCGCGCCTCCAGAAGGTGTTCGAGATAGGCGCCCAATCTCTGCGCCGAAGTGGTGGCGACCATCTGGTTTTCACGCAGCACGTAACCGTCAAGCGGCGAAAACACCTGCGCCATACACCCGGGCAGGGGCTCGGCAATCAAGTCGTCGTCCTGTGGGAGCAAGGAAAACGTGTCGCATAAAAGACCGCGCACTTGTCCGGCGGTCTTGAAGAACGCGCACAGACGCTGCGTCACGCCCGCCGTTTGCAACGCCAGTGCTGCATCCAGCGCATAGACCGACCAAGTACGATTTTTTTGCACAAAGCGGCCAACCTCGACCCTTCCAGGCGGATTCATCTGAAGCACGCTTGCAAGCTCCAACGTCACCATATCGCGTTGCGGCAGGGCCAGACGCAGGCCGTCCAACGTCAGCACCGCCCAGCCGGTGACTGCGGCAGGCGCCGCATGCGGTTCAAGCCTGGGTTGCGCGGACACCTCAGGCCACCTTGGCTTTGTTCAGCATCGCGTGCAGTTGCGCCAACAGGTCCGCTTCACGAAACGGTTTGGTGAAGTAAACATCGACACCTGCGAGCTGCGCCTGCTGCCGGTGTTTCTCGCTCGAACGCGAGGTCACCATGATGATGGGCAACTGACGCACCGGCTCGGCAGCACGCACCCGCGCGACGAAATCCAGCCCGTTCATGCGCGGCATTTCCAGGTCGGTGACGACTGCGGCGGGCGGTGTTTTGGTCACGTATTCGAGCGCTTCCGCTCCGTCTTTCGCGGTATGCACTTGATACCCCTCGCTGGTGAGCAACATCTGCAATGCTTGACGTACGGTGAGCGAGTCGTCCACCACCAGAATATTGGCTGCCGTGCGCGCGTTGCGCACTTCCTTCTGGCTGCTCACCAGATACGGCCGCACTGCTTGGGTCGCGCCGGTCTGCATACGCAGCAGCGCCTGCACATCGAGTACCGGCAGCACGCGTCCGTCACCCAGCAACGACGCACCGATCACCCCCGGCGCGCGCGCAAGATGAAGACCGAGGCGCTTGATGACGAGATCGCGGCCGGAAATGAGCTGGTCGACCACCACCGCTTTCTTGCTATTGGCGTCGTTCACCACAATCACCGAACGGTGGTCCTGGGCATCGCCCAGCGCGTGTTCGCCGGTCGTGCCCAGCAACTGCGCAAGATCATAAATTTCGAGGCTCTCGCCGGCTTCGCGATAGATGTAACGCTCGCCTTGGCGCTCAACATTGTGCGCGCCCTGGTAGATGGCGCGGTCGAGCGTGTCGGTCGGGATGGCGGTCATTTCGCTGCCGGCGCGCACCACCAGGCAATGCGCTGCGCCGAGCGTCATCGGCAAGCGCAGCGTGAAGCGGCAGCCACGCCCCGATTCGGTGGCGATGTCGAGAGTGCCGTTGAGCTTTCGCACCATGCTGTTGACCACGTCCAGGCCCACACCGCGCCCGGAAACTTCCGACACCTCACTGCGGGTACTGAAGCCGTGGACCAAAATAAGTTGCGCGATCATGGCGTCATCCAAGGCGGTATCGGCGGAGATCAACCCACGCTCGACGGCGGTGGTGCGGATGCGCGGCAGGTCCAACCCCTCGCCGTCGTCGCCGCAGCAGGTCACGATGTGATTGCCTTCACGCGCGAACGACAGCCGGATTTCGCCGACCACCGGTTTGCCGATGGCGACGCGCGTCTGCGCGTCTTCAATACCGTGATCAACCGCGTTGCGCAGCAAATGCGATAACGGATTGATCAGGTCATTGACCACGTGGTCGTCAAGCATGACCTCACCGCCGGTGAAAATGAGCCTGACTTGCTTGCCGGTGGCATCGCCTGCCTGCCGCACCGTGCGCGCCAAGCGCGGTTCGAGCACCGCCGCCTCCACCATCCGCGCGCGCATCACATGCTCGTGCAGTTCGCTGTTGATGAGCCCTTCCTGCGTCACGCCGGTCTCGACCGCCGCGAGCGTGTCGAGCATGCGCGATTCCAGGGCCTGCAGGTCGGAAATGGTTTCAACAAAACCATGCACTGCGCCGTGCAATTCGCTGTATTGGTCAAGTTCAAGCGCATCAAACATGGCATCGGCGGGCGCGTTACCCAGCGACCCTTGCTTCTGGCCCGCAGCGATGCCTTGCATGGTCAAGGCACGGTCAAGTTCGGCGGCGCGCTGCTGCAGCGTCACATGGCGCTCATGCAATTCCGCCGTCAATGCAAACGCCATGTGCAGGCGCTCCTGCACATGCGAACGCCCGATGGTCATTTCGCCGGAAAGCCGCAATATTTCCTCAATTGCAGCCACCGCCACACGCACTTTGGGCGCGGCCTCCGCGCGCGCGGCTTCAACCTTGGGTGGAGGTGTTGCAGAGGCGCTTGTTTCAATGTTTGATGCCGCCACCTGGCTGTCAGCCGGAGCTTGCGACGCTTCCGGCGCCATCACGGCGACATTGATATCTTCACCCCGGTCCATGGCGTTCGCGGTGTCCAGCAAGCGTTGCAACAGGCTCTGCGCCTGCGGTGGCGGCGGCTCGTGCGCAATCAGTGCTTCGAACATCATTTCCAGGCCGTCGGCCGCATCCATCAGGAGTTTTGCGAGCGCGCCCTGGGGCCGAACCGCGTGGTCGTTCAGAAAATCAAGCAAGTCTTCCAGATGGTGAGCAAGCGCAGCGATGCCGCGCACGCCGATGGTATTGGCTGCGCCCTTGATGCTGTGCGCCAAGCGGCGTGCCTCCTGCAGCACTTCCACGTCGGCACCGCCGCGAATGACTTGCTCAATTAAGCTCGTGTAAGCGCCGGCTTGCAACGGCCCTTCGGCAAGAAACGATTCGATCAGCAACGGATTGACGTCGGGCGAACTGTCCAGGATGACATCCTCGGCCGTGGCCAAGGTCGGACGCGCCGGTTTCTGTTCCGCCTCGGCGAGCGTAGCCTCCACGTTAAGCAAATCCGCCGCCAGCATGGCCGCTTGCGCGTCGTTGATCGGCTGCGGCCAATGGGCATCGGCAAGATAAGCGATGAGCGGCGCGTGGGTGCCGGGATTTTGCGGTGCCCGCAAGTAACTCAACATCAAGTTTGGGCCGTGCATGAAACACTCGATCGCCGCGTGCGAGCGGTCGGTGTCTTGCAGCATTGCCAAGTTGTCGGTGATGCGCACACAAATGGTTTTGAGGCCGCTCAGCCCGAGAATGTCGGAAGCGGTTTTGATGCGCTCGATCTGCTCGCTGAAGAACTCCAGCGCCTCACGCAGACGCGCTGTGTCGGAGGCCGCGTTGATATCGCCCAAAGCCGCCGACATACCGTCGACGACCTCGGCGACTTCGTCCTGCAGAACCGCAAAAACTTCGGGATTTGCCATTTATGCGGCCTTGCGGTTGTCACGCGTGCCGCGTTCGTCTTCCGGCAAGGTGAAGGTTTGCACTGAGGCATGCAAATCATTACCCAATTTTTCCAGGCTACTCACTTGCGTGGCGGCCTTTTCTGCCATCTCACCGCCCTTCACCACTTCGCCGATGGCGCGTTCCATGGTGGCGATGGTGTCGTTGGCCTCGCCTTGAATCGCGGACACAAGCTTGGCGATCTGGTCGGTCGCTTCTTTGGAACGTTCCGCCAGACGCTGCACCTCGTCGGCTACCACACGGAACCCGCGCCCGGCCTCGCCTGCCACCGCCGCCTGCATGTTAGCGTTCAAGGCCAGCACCGAAGTACGCTCGGCGATGTCATCGATCAGCTTCACGATGCCGCCGATTTCCTGTGTGCGTTCGCCCAGACGTTTGATGCGTTTACCGGTTTCCTGAATAGTGCCACGCACCTCGTTCATGCCCTTGGCGGTAGCCAGCACAGTCTCGCGGCCGACTTTCGACTCGGCGCGCACCGCCTCGGAAGAGGCGTTCACACCGGCCAGCGCCTTGGCGGTGGCCTCGGTCATGGAATTAATAGCATCTGAAAGCGCACCGGTCACATCCTCGCGCACCGGGGCTTGCACGCGCAGGTCACCCTGCGCAAGCTTCGACACCGAACGCAAGATCTCGATGATGGAATCGTTCAACGCATCATTTTTCTTCTTGATCGCCTCAGCCACCGCTTCGCGCTCGCTCACCATGATGTCAAGCGCGTCGCCCAACTGTTGCATCTCGTCGCCGGTCATGAGCTTGGCACGCGCCTCTTTGTCACCACGAGTAATCGCGGCCACCGTGTCGGTGAGTACGCGCAGCGGCACGGTCACCGCGCGCGAGGTATTAAACATCTGCCGGCTTGCAAACACGCCAATCAGCAACAGTACGCCGGCGAAACCGGCCGCAATCCAGCGCGTAACCCGGGCAGCAGCTTCGGTATTTTCAGTCAATAGCTTCTCTGCATTTTCTTTGAATCCGGTCAGAACCGGCTCGGTTGTACGCGCCGCTTCGCGCGCCGAGTCGGTGGCCTTCTCCAACTTGCCATAGCCGCTGGCCATCTGTAGGAAGTCCTCGTTGTAGCGATCCATTTTTTTCACGATTTCGGCTTTTGCAGATAAGGGCAAATCGGTGCGCGCGAGCAGTTTGGCGAAATTTTCTTGCTCTTCTGTCTGTTGCTCGATGTATTTGGGATCGCGCCGTTGGATGAAGTCCTTTTCGTGACGGCGCATCATCAACATGGAAGCCGTTAGCTCGATCTTGCTGTATTTATTGAGCTGTTCTTCAACATCATGCACGGCCATGCGCAAGGCGCCATGCAGACCGGATTTCTCGTCGTATCCCACCAGTTTCTGATTCTCCACTGCCATACGAAACAACTTCTGATAGACCTGGAAATCTTGGCGCAGCACGGCTAATTGCTTGCGCGTGCTGTCGTCTGGCGCAAGCGTCTCAGCGGCGTCGATTTGCAGATAAACCGTTTCGAGTACCTTTTCGTAGCTTTGGACGTATTTATCATCGCGCCGCGCCAGGAAGTCTTTTTCATGGCGGCGTGCCTGCAACAAGCCGCGCTCGATATCGGAAGCGATAAATCTGAACTTGGTGATACGGTTTGCCGCTTCGGTCGAACTGTCCGTGAGAACCAAGGCGCCGGCATAGGTCAGGCCCAGCACCACGAATCCCACCAGCAATACGATGAATTGCCGCAGCATGCGCTGCTGAATCAAATGTTGCTCACCCAGCCGAATACCAAAGGCTTTCTTTCCAAACATCTTCCAATCGAATTTCATAATGTCATACCTCACCTAAGAAACTGAAAATGGATCCAACACCTACTCTACGCAGCCGCGACCATGCGGCTTGCCAAGGTTTTGAGCACAGCATCAAGATCGATCTCGAACCACAGCAACCCATCGCGGTCGTAGGTGTCGACGAGATGGCCGTCGAGCATCGGCGGATGCGGCGGCAGACCACTCATACGCATGTGGGCTTCGAAACTTTGACGGCGCGGCAGGCCGTCAACGAGCAGCCCGAAGACATCGTGACCGTGATTGAAAATCAGTAGATAACGGCGCGCAGCAGTATCGTGTTCCACCTCAAATGCGCGCGCGGTGTCCACTACCGGAACCAGCATGCCGCGCACATTGGCAATACCCAGCAGCCACCCCGGCAGATGCGGCAAACGGCTCACCACCGGCGGCAATACCACCTCACGTCCGGCATCGGGCGGGACCAATATCCCGAACGGGCCGACGCGAAATGCGAGCCATTCCTGCGCGACCGTCTGCGTTTCATCCTCTCCCTCGACAACCGGCGGCACCAATTTCCCAGCCAGCGCCGCAGTGGGCGCCATCAGGGTATCGGCGGAGAAATGATTTTCCGGTGTGTTCACAAGCGCTCCGCGTTTTTTAAAGCGCTTTTAATGCCGCAAGCAACTGGTCGGAGGTAAAGGGTTTGGTGACATAGCCCTTGGCGCCCTGCTCCTCGCCCCAAACCTTGTCGGTCTTCTCGCCCTTGCTCGACACCAGGATCACCGGAATATTTTTGGTTGCGGCGTCGTGCGTGATCGCCCGGCAAGCCTGAAAGCCGTTCATGTCGGCCATCACCACGTCCATCAACACGGCGTCGGGGTTTTCGCTTTTGGCCTTGGCCACAGCGTCTTTGCCCGAAGAAGCGGTGATCACCTGGTAACCCGCCTTGGAACAAATCTGCTCCAGATTTTTCAGGTCGGTGGCGGTGTCGTCAACACAGAGTACTTTGCGGATAGCCATGTTTAATCTCCAATCGGTGAACTAGTTAAGTGCGGTGCTTCTGGAAAAAACATCCTTCAACATCAACGGAAAGAAATACCTTTCAATACATCGTGTCGGGTTCGACTGTAGCTGGGTAAAAGCTTCTGGATGGCTTCGACCAACTTGACCCGGTCAATCGGCTTGATCAGGTATGCGTTGGCTCCGGCCATGGCCCCGAGCACCTTGTCACTTGAGGTGCCACGACTCGTCAACATGATGATGGGTATCGGGCGCGTGGCTTTATTGGCCTTGATGGTTTTGCAGACTTTGTACCCATCCATGCCGGGAAGCATCGCGTCGAGAAAAATCAGGTCATACAAGTGCTGGCTAACCAGTTGCAATCCCTGCTCTCCGGTGAGCGCGAAGTCGATATTGAAACCAAGCTGCCCCAAGGTCAGCCGCATCAATTCACGGATCACGTTGCTGTCGTCCACCACCAACACCCATGGTTGATTCGCCACAATCTTGGCCCTCTTGTTACTGCGCGCTGCTTTAATCCGACCCGCAAAATGTTATTTCTGGTACCTGCCCCGGTGGCAACGCCGCTTTGCAATGAAAACTTTTCCAAAAAACGATTAAGCAGACGCGACAGCAATAACGGATGGCGCGGCAAAAACTTTAGATCCTGTTCAAGTTGTTTGTGGTTGTGTCTAAACCTGCCCCTGCAATCCTGGGCGGCGTGCGGAAGCAGGTTTAGAACTCTGGAAGATATTGACTACGCCGGCGGCGTCTTCATCGTCTCACGCACGATGGCAATAAAGATCGGCGCTAACACCGCGCTGAACTGGCGGCCGGCGAGGTTGTTGATTTCCATCACCGCACGCAGCACCGAGCGACGAAATTGCCGGTCCGGGCGCGGCAGTGTCATCGACTCGTAGGAATCCACCAGCGCCAGCATCTGCGCGCCGACATGCAGCAGGTTGGTTTTGATAAACAGCGGATAACCTTCCGAGCCGTCGCTCCAGGCGTGGTGCTGCGCCACCATCTGCGCAGCCTCCTCCCAGCCCGGCACGCGCTGGAGCAAGGCGCTGGCGATATCGGGGTGTTGCTTGATGACGGCCCACTCCTCCGCCGTGTATTTGCTGTCTTTGCACAACAAACTTTCCGGCAAAAACGCCAAGCCGATGTCGTGCATATAGAGCGCGGCTTCCAGTTGCGCGGTATCCACCGGATAGGGCGCTGCGGCGTTTAACTTGAGCAGCAACGGCAAGGTGCGTTCGATGCGGCCGGCGGCATACGGCAAGCGCGCACACAGGCGCAGCGCCAGGTCGCGAAAACAGGCTAGATCTTCGCGCTGCGTCTGTGCTTGCGCGCGCGGCGGCGCAACTTCCGCGACACTGACGCGGGCTTGCGGAAGCTTACCGGTGAAGCGCGTGATGGCGGCACGCGCGCACCCGGCCAAAACATTGGGCGTCGCGGTGCGCACCGACTCAAGCGCCGCTTCAGTCCCACGCAAGGTCGGCGCATCGAGGTACCCGGTATCGGCAAATTGATCGACGTAAACACGAAACTCGTCCAGCGCCAGCAACACGACCTCGCCTAATTCCAAAACATATGGCAGGCGACCGGCACGCACTTCACCGACGATATTTTCAATACGTTGTCCGTAGTGGGCCAGTTGATCGAACATGCGCATGTGTGCGCTGTTTTTGATGTTGTGCAGCGCGCGCAACAGAGTGTCAATGGCATCTTTGTTGGCGTGATCCCGATCCAGCCGCGCAATTTCGCGCTCGGCTGTATCACAGTTGTCGTCGAGGCTGTCGCGAAATTCATTGATAACCTCCAGCGGCAGCGGCGGCAGTAGTTCGGAATTCGACATGACGCTGGAGCCCGTGAAGTGTTGGTTGGTCATAACTATCGGCACGCGTGCCGGTTAGAATAGGCACACGCCCCGGAGAACCCGCCATGACCGTACCACAACCGCCCCACGCCATCACCGCACTTGAACTGGGGCCGATGGAGAACTTTATTTACCTGATTCACGACCATGCCAGCGGACGCGTGGCGGTGGTCGATCCGGCCTGGGAACCGGAGGTGATTCTGGCGCGCGTGCGCGCGCAAAATCTGCGCATCACCGATATTCTGCTCACGCACAGCCACAACGATCACGTCAACGCGCTGGGCGCGCTGCTGGCGCAGTATGACGCGCAAGTGCATCTGCTCAAGGACGAAGCGAAGTTCTGGGGAAATTATCAAGACCTGCCCACCCTGCACCATGGTGGCGACAGCATCGCACTGGGACAAACCAAAATCGACGTGCTGCACACGCCCGGACACACGCCCGGTTCGGCCTGTTATCGCGTCGGCGAGCAATTGATCGCCGGTGACACCTTGTTTATTTTCGGCTGCGGGCGCTGCGACCTGCGTGGTGGCGATCCGGGTCAGCTCTACGACACGTTACAACGGCTGCGCACTGAGTTGCCGGCCAGCACGCTGATTTTGCCGGGACACAACTACGCCGAGCGCACGGTTTCGAGCCTGCAGGAACAAATCGACGGCAATCCGTTTTTTCACTTCGAGACACGCGCGGAGTTTGTGCACTACCGCATGCATGAGCACGACAAGACGCGGCACCCACCGCTGACGCCGATGGCAAAGTCACGGGCCGGCTAGCGTTGCGCTCAAACCGACAGCGGCTCGGACTCAATCCAGTCGAGCACCGCATCCCACACCAGGCGGTCTTCTTGTGCTTCGGGCAGGTCGGGTAATTCCAGCTCGTGTACGCCCACACCTTGCTCGGCGGCCAGCAAATAATTGCCGGCATCACGCAGGCGCGCAATCACCGGCACATGCAACTGATCTAAAAATACTTCAAACGACTGCAACGCCGGAGTCGCCATGCGAATGCGATTACCGATGATCGCCAGACGCATGCGGCGCGCGCGCGCTTTGCCGACCACCAACAGGTCACGCATGAAGTCCGCGCTGGCGTGGATGTCGATGGCCGACGGCACCACCGGAATGATCACCACGTCGTTGTCTTTGAGTTGTTCGCTTAATTTATAGCCTTTCAAACCCGCCGGCGTGTCGACCACAATGCGGTTGATGTGCGGCGGCACACGCAACGCGAACGAACGCGTGACGCTGTGTTGCGCATGATGCGCAGCGATACCGTGCACGGTGGGCAATTCGGGCGCACGTTGCCGCAGCCAATTCATGCTGGAAGCTTGCGGGTCGTAGTCGAGCAGGGCGACGCCGTAACCGCCGACCGCATAGCGACTGGCGAGATTGGTCGCGATAGTGGTTTTGCCACAACCGCCCTTGATGTTGATAACAACGATACGACGCATGAGTTAAGTTATCGGCTTAGTAAAGACGCGTATTCCATTAGTAACGGCACCCACTTAAAGAAACCTGATTGAGCATCATTTAAAGCGCCGCGAAAACCACGGCTAACAACGCGCTCAGCACCACCCAACTGGCGACATCACGCAACGCGAACATCAGCGGATCGTCGTGCATTTCGCCACGACCCTGTTTGATCCAGACGCGACTCACCCAATATAACAGCGCCGGGCACGACAGCCATAACAGTTGCGGATGCGTGTAACGCTCGGCGACCTCGGGGCTGTTAATGAAAAGCGCGAATACCAAGACCGCCAGATAGCCACTGGCCATGCCCATCGCGCGCAAATCGGACAGGTCACCGACATGATAATCACGCCCGGCGCTGGAACTGCGTGCAGCATCACGCAGACTGCGCAATTCGGCGCAGCGCTTTAACAGCGCAATGCTGAAAAACAGGAACACCGAAAAAGCCAGCAACCAGAACGACAGCGGCACCTGGATCGCAAGCGCACCGGCAATCACGCGCAAGGTGTACAGCCCGGCCAGCAATAACACATCGATCAGCGCGTAACGTTTAAAATGCAGCGAGTAGCCGGAGGTGAGCAGCAGATAAACCAGCAGCCCGCCGACCAGCTCGCGTGACACCAGCGCCGCCACCAGCAGGCCGGCACCGGCCAACAGCGGCACCAGCAGCAGGCCATGCTGTAGCGGCAGCTCACCGGATGCAAACGGCCGCCTGCACTTGCGCGGATGCAGCCGGTCGGTCGACAGATCGAGCAAATCATTCAGCACGTACACGCTCGACGCGGCCAGACCGAAGGCGAGAAACGCAAGCAGCAGATGGCCGAGCGCGACGTGATTGGCCCATTGATGCGCGGTGAGCAGCGGCACAAACAGCAGCAGATTCTTCAGCCACTGATGCGGGCGCAACGCGCGCAGGTAGGTGCTTGCCCCGCCGCCGGGGCGGTCGAAAATTTGCTGCACCTGGGTGACGCGCGTGGCCGCGCCCACTACGCCGTCGGATGCGTTTACGACCAGCGCCGCGCGCGCACGGCGCCAGATCGCGACATCGCGGCGTGCGTTACCGGCGTAGTCGAACGGCTGCGCATTGTTATGCGCGCGGATTGCGTTGCATTTAGCCTCACCGGCAAGATTATGCGCAGCGTCACTGCCCAGCACCTCGGCGAAAATGCCTAGATGTCGCGCCACGTGTTCGGCATAACGCCGTGACGCGGCCGTCGCTAATATCAGTCGCCGGCCACGCGCATGCTCGGCCCTCAAAAATTCGAGAAACGGCAGGTGATACGGCAAGGTGGTCACGTCGACATCGACACGCTGCGCGAGCTGCGCTTTCAAATACGCCTTGCCTTTGAGCAACCACCACGGCAGCAAAAACAGGTACAACGGATTATTGCGCAGCAACGCAAACAGACTTTCCAGCAACATATCGCTGTAGGTCAGCGTGCCGTCAAGATCAACATACAGCGGGACTTCGTCATTCAAGGCCACGTGTTTTTGTATTCTCGTACAGTGGGCTGGTTAGTGTTGAAGCACAGCAAGCCGCGCGCTCATCGGATCGACGCTTGCCTCAACCCACAAACGTCGGGACACGCGGTAGTATAATCGACCTCATTCTCTTATCTGTGCAGCGCAACACGCTGCTCGCTCACTTACATAGGCAAGCACACTGACGTCCAACCTGCTTCGGAAAATTATGCAGCCTTCCCACACCGCGCGCGCCACCGCTTTATTGAGTATTATCGCAGTCCTGCAATTTGCGCTGTTTTTAGGCTATTTTCCGCTCGCGATAATCGTCACTCCTTACGGCGACGTGCTGGATTGGCTGAATGGATTTTACAATGTTCCTGACCAAAGCTTATGGCAGTATTTATGGACGCCGCACAACGGACATCGTCTGGTGTTCTCCAAGCTGTTGACGATCAGTGATGCCAGGTTATTCGGTGGCTTGAGTTATCCCATCGCAGCCGTGGGCTTGTTGCTGTTGTTGATCGCCGCCGCCACCACACTCGCCGGCCTGCACCGTAACGTGGAGAACGCTGCGCTACGTCGCTGGGCAATCGCGGTGGCGGCGCTGCTGTTGTTTCCTACCTCCAGTTACGCAAGCTTCGCCTATCCGGTAAATAGTCAACACCTGATAGTGAGCTTTTTTGTATTCATGGCGTGCGTGCTGCTGGCGCGCTCCGGCGGAGTCGTTGATCGGCGAAAGTTGGAACGCAACATTTATTTCTCGCTGGCCCTGCTTGCTGCGCTGTGCGCAAGTCTGGCCGCGCTGAATGGCCTGCTTGTTTGGCCGCTGCTTTTGTGGCTGGCTTGGGCGCTGCGACTTGGCGGTTTTTATGGCCTTGCGATTGCGGCGACAGGCACGCTGGTCGGCATCGGCTTTAGCTACCACTACCCCCTCGCAAGCGAAACCCACGCGGTGGCCGGGGGCCTGGGCGACCTTGTCCATATCGCCAAATATTTGCTCGAATACCATGGCATGCCCTGGGTGGAAGTCGGGCCGCTGTATTGGCCTGCCATGGGAGCGGGGCTGGCGATTTTTGTGCTCAGCCTATTTTTTGGCTTGCAAGGAATTTGGGCCGCGCGCACACAGCAACCGCTCACCCTGGTCGCGCTCGCGATGTTGATATTTTCCCTGGGCACGGCGGCGATGATCGCAATCGGTCGCCACCAACTGGATTTATTACCGGCGCATCGCTACGCGATTTTCTTGTTAATCACCTGGGTTGCGCTGTTGGTTTTGAGCCTTCCCCACTTCGAGCGCTGGATGCGCAGCGCACGTGGCGCTACCCTGGTGTGGTCGGCAACCCTGTTGTTAGCGCTGGGTTATCTTGGACAACAGGTGGCGGTCGGGCAATTTGCCGCGCAGCGCGCCACCCTGTTCGCCCACTATGAACAGGAAATTCTGGCAGGAGGACGCGCACCTCAAGCCACCCACGCACTTTACCTGCCCAGCGTCGAAGTGCTGGAAGAACGCTATAAAATGTTGGAAAAAGAACGCATTTACATGTTCAGACCCAGGTGATGCTCAACATGCCGCTTGCTCACTTCCATCCTGCCGTGCGCGACTGGTTCAGCCGCAGTTTTGCTGCGCCCACTGCGGCGCAAATTCAGGCGTGGGCGGCGATTCGCAGCGGCGCGCATACCTTGGTAGCGGCGCCCACCGGCTCGGGTAAAACCCTGGCCGCTTTTTTGTGCGCCATCGACACGCTGGTGCAACGTGCCAGTGCGGGACATTTAAACAACGAAACTCACGTGCTCTACATTTCGCCGCTCAAAGCCTTGTCGAACGACATTCAGCGCAACCTGGAAACACCGCTGGCGCAGATTCAAGAAGATGTTTATACCCATGGCCTGCCGGGCATGGCGATTCGCGCCATGGTGCGCAGCGGCGACACCCCACAGGCTGAGCGCGACGCGATGCGGCGCAAGCCGCCGCACATTCTGGTCACCACACCCGAGTCGGTCTACATCCTGCTGACCAGCGACAGCGGGCGACGCATGTTACGCAGCGTGCGCACCGTGATTGTCGATGAAATTCATGCGCTCGCCAACAGCAAGCGCGGCGCGCATCTGGCGCTGTCGCTGGAGCGTCTCGCCGCGCTCACCGGACAACCGTTGCAACGCATCGGCTTGTCCGCCACACAAAAACCCATCGAAGACATCGCGCGTTTTCTAAGCGGCGGCACGCCCTGCACTATCGTCGACGCCGGACACACCCGCCCGCGCGATCTCGCGCTGGAGTTGCCACGCGCACCACTCGAAGCGGTGATGTCCGGCGAAGTGTGGGGTGAAGTGTACGACCGCCTCACCGAATTGATTTTGCAGCATCGCACCACGCTGGTGTTCGTGAATCAGCGCCGCGCCGCCGAACGCGTGGCGCGCGCCTTGAGCGAACGCCTCGGCGAGCAATTCGTGACATCACATCACGGCAGCCTGTCGCGCGAGCATCGCCTGCACGCGGAGCAGCTCCTGAAGGCCGGGCAACTGCGCGTGCTGGTCGCCACCGCCTCGCTGGAACTGGGCATCGACATCGGCGACGTGGAGCTGGTCTGCCAACTCGGCTCACCGCGCTCGATTGCAACCTTTTTGCAACGCGTCGGACGCGCCGGTCACGCCGTGGACGGCACGCCCAAGGGCCGCCTGTTTCCATTATCGCGCGACGATCTGGTGGAAAGCGCGGCGCTGCTCGCGGCAGTGCAGCGTGGCGAACTCGACCGCTTGATTCTGCCGCAGCAGCCGCTCGACGTGCTGGCGCAACAACTGGTCGCGGAAACCGCGTGCCGCGAATGCGGCGAGGACGAACTGTTTGAACTCACGCGCCGCGCCGATCCGTACCGTAATTTGTCACGTCTTGACTTCGATGCGGTAGTGCGCATGCTGGCTGACGGCTACAGCACGCGGCGCGGCCGCCATCGCGCCTATATTCACCGCGACGCGGTGAATAAAATCTTGCGTGCGCGACGCGGCGCCAAACTCACGGCAGTCACCTGCGGCGGCACCATCCCCGACAACGGCGACTACGACGTGCTGCTGGAACCGGCCAATTTGCGCGTCGGCACCGTCAACGAAGACTTCGCCATCGAAAGCATGGCCGGCGATATTTTTCAGTTGGGCAACACCTCGTACCGCATTCTGCGCGTCGAGGCCAGCACCCTGCGCGTGGCCGACGCCCACGGCCAACCACCCAGCATTCCATTCTGGTTCGGCGAAGCGCCGGGCCGCAGCGACGAACTCTCGGCAGCGGTGGCACGGCTGCGGACAGAAATTGTAGGGGCAGACCCACGTGTCTGCCCGGCGCCGGGCGCATACGCGGCTGCGCCCCTACCCTCCGCCGCCGCCCAGCAACTCACCGACTACCTCACCGCTGGTGCGGCGGCACTTGGCACAGTGCCAAGTCTCAACACCATTGTGCTGGAGCGCTTCTTCGACGAGGCCGGCGACATGCATTTGGTGCTGCACTCATGCTATGGCAGCCGCGTGAATCGCGCCTGGGGGCTGGCGTTGCGCAAACGTTTCTGCCGCAAATTCAATTTTGAATTACAGGCGGCCGCCACCGAGGATGCGATCATTTTGTCGCTGGGCGCAACCCACAGTTTTCCACTCGAAGAAGCCGCGCATTATCTGCACGCGGCCACGGTGCGGCCGATCCTGATTCAGGCGCTGCTCGATGCGCCCATGTTCAAAGTGCGCTGGCGCTGGAATGCCAGCACCGCGCTGGCGGTGCCGCGTTTTCGCGGCGGTAAAAAACTCCCGGCGCAGTTGCAACGCATGGACGCGGAAGATTTTGTCGCCGTGGTGTTCCCCGATCAGCTCGCCTGTTTTGAAAACATTCAAGGCGAACGCGAGGTACCCGACCATCCGCTGGTGAATCAAACCATCCACGACTGCCTGCACGAAGCGATGAACATCGAGGGTCTGGAAAAACTGCTCGCCGGCATTGAGTGCGGCGAAATAAAAATAGTTGCACGCGATTTGCTCGAACCATCCCCGTTCGCGCAGGAAATTCTCGGCGCACGTCCCTACGCGTTCCTCGACGATGCGCCGCTGGAAGAGCGCCGCACCCGCGCGGTGCAAAGCCGCCGCTGGATTGATCCGCAACAAGCCGCCGATTTAGGTTGCCTCGATCACGCCGCCATCGTACGGGTGCGCGAGGAAGCGTGGCCGAGCGTGATAAATTCCGACGAGCTGCACGATGCGCTGATGTTGCTGGGATACCTGATGCCGACTGAATTGGCTGTGGTCACACAGGGCACGGCGTTGTTCGCACAACTCGTGGCGCAAAACCGGGCCACACTGCTGGCACCCTCACCCGGCGCGGGGAAAGAAGCAGATTCTGCGACGCAGCATGATGATCTGGGCACGCTGCTTGTTGCCGCCGAACGCCTGCCGCAATTACTCGCCGTGTTTCCAGATGCACAGCTCGACCCGCTGATCATTGCGCCCGCCGGCTATGCGCGCGCGTGGGAGCGCGCCGATGCGCTGCGCGAACTTACCCGCGGGCGTATCGAAGCGCTCGGCCCGGTCACCGCCCCGCAACTCGCAACGTCGCTGGGCGTGACATTAACCGACATCGACGTTGCGCTGCTCGCGCTCGAAGCCGAAGGCTTCGTCATGCGCGGCCAGTTCACGCCCGGCGCCACCGCCGTTGAATGGTGCGAGCGCCGCCTGCTGGCGCGCATTCATCGCTACACGCTCAATCGCTTACGCGCCGAAATCGAACCGGTCAGTGCACAGGACTTCATGCGCTTTCTGCTGCACTGGCAGCGCGTGACGCCCGAGCAACACGGCGACGGCCCGCAAGCGCTCGCCGGCGTGATCGAACAACTCGAAGGCTACAGCGCCGCCGCAGGCGCCTGGGAGAGCGACCTGTTGCCCGCGCGCATGAACGATTACCTGCCGGACGATCTGGACGCCTTGTGCTTGGCCGGGCGCGTGGTGTGGATACGCCTGAATTCGCCTGCCGCCGCCAGTGCCCCGGTGAAGTCGACCCCGGTCGCCTTGCTGCCGCGCAAACATGTCAGCGTCTGGATGCAGCGGAGCACCGAAAACCAATTGAAGCTGTCGCCACGCACGCAAAAAATTGCCGACATCCTGGCGCAACGCGGCGCCTGCTTCTTCGACGACCTGCTGCGCAAAAGCGGCGTGCTGCGCACGCAACTGGAAGCTGCGCTGGCCGAACTGGTGGCGCAAGGGGCGGTGAATTCAGACAGCTTCAACGGATTGCGCGCGCTGCTGACGCCGCAAGAAAAACGCCGCTCCGCGCACAGCGGGCGACGCGCACGACGCGGCGTGACGACCGACATTGAAGACGCGGGGCGCTGGACCTTGACATCAAACCAGAACGAAGCGGATCCAAGCACCGCTGCACCCAACAGCGCCGATAATAAACTCGAACACATCGCCCGCGCGCTGTTACGCCGCTACGGCGTGGTGTTCCGCAAACTGTTGGAACGCGAAGCGGAATTACCGCCGTGGCGCGATTTACTGATGGTGTATCGTCGCATGGAAGCGCGTGGCGAGCTGCGCGGCGGTCGTTTTGTGGCGGGCTTTGCCGGTGAGCAATACGCGCTGGCCGAAGCCATCGGCACGCTGCGCGAAGTGCGTCGGCGCACCACCACCGGCCAGATCGTGTCCATCAGCGCCGCCGACCCCTTGAATCTGGTTGGCATCGTCACCCCGGGCGCACGCGTGCCGGCCTTGACGGGTAATCGGGTGTTATATCGCGACGGGATTCCGCTGGCGGTGCACGTCGGCGGGGAAACGCTGTTTCTGGAAGCCATCGATCCGCACGTGGAGTGGGATATGCGCACCGCCCTGCTGCGTCACCGCATCCCGCCGCATCTGCGTTCGAGTCCGGGACACACCTAATTTTAGTTGCTGCCGGGTTTTTGCACCGTCTCGATTTTTTTCAGCAGCAGCGCTTCCCACGGTGTACGCGCGTACAAATCATACACACGCTCCCAGGCACGCATTTCGTCGCGATTATGCACGACATTGAAACGCAGCACGTTAGCCAGCTCGACGCTTCCGTTATTGGTCACGACATGGCGAATAAACTGCGATATCTCGATATAGCCAAGGTAACGTAATTCACCGGCGCCGATGCTGAAGCTAAGTGCAGGCTCGGGCAAAGCATCTTGCGGTAATCGGTAAATAGCCTCACCGCGCTCATTGTTTAAACGGATATCCTTGACGCGGTAGGTGCCCGGTTCTAAATCGGAAAACCAAGTTAACCCCGCCTGATTCCGGCCGCGTACGATCTGTGTCGGGCGTTCGACCGATTGCAGCGTTACTTCTTCAATTACAGAAAATCGCAAGCTCGGTTCGCGCGGTTTTTTTTGTTGTGCAATGGCAGTCTCACCGTCTTTTTGTTGCGTGATCGCCGCTTCGCCTTCGACGATGACAAAGCCATGCGTGTTCGGGTCGCCAATAAAAGCCGGCGGAATAGTCGTGCAGCCAATCATCACAGCCGCCGCCGCTAGCGCTGCACCTACAAAAACTATTCGTCGCATTCGTTCACTCCCTGACCATTCTGGTTAACACGTTTAACGATAATTAACTTCATCCACATCAACTGCGTGTCCTATCACATCCCGTCGTTCCACAACCACGCTGCACCGCGCACGCCGCTGGCGTCGCCGAATTTTGGTGCGACCAGACGCGTGTCGACCCGGTCGGAAAATACATATTTTCCCCATAAACGCGGCACATTCTCGTACAGGCGCGCGATGTTGCCCAGCCCCCCGCCGAGCACAATAACATGCGGGTCGAGAATATTAATGACATGGGCAAGCGCGCGCGCCATGCGGTCTTCATAGCGTTGCAAGGTCGCTGCGCAGGCCGCGTCGCCGTGCGCGGCGCGCGACACAATGGCGTGCGCTGCGCTGCGCACACCGGTGACGCGTTCGTGATCCCGCGTGATGCCGGGGCCGGACAAAAACGTTTCGATGCAGCCGTGTTGGCCGCAGTAACACGCAGCGCCGGGGCGCTCTTCATCGGCCGGCCAAGGCAGCGGGTTGTGACCCCATTCGCCGGCAATTGAATTCGGGCCATCCAGCACCTGACCGCGCACCACGATGCCGGCGCCGGTGCCGGTGCCGACAATCACGCCGAACACCACAGCGGCCCCGGCTGCGGCGCCGTCGGTAGCTTCCGACAATGCGAAGCAATTTGCATCGTTGCTGATGCGCACTGCGCGCGCCAGCAGCGCTTCCAGATCCTGCGCCAGTGCTTGACCATTCAAACATACCGAGTTGGAATTTTTCAGCCGGCCGGTGGCGTGCGAAAGCGCACCCGGCGTGCCGATGCCCACGCTGCCACGCGTACACAGTTGTTGTTCCGCAGCCAATACCAATTCAGCGATGATCTTGAGCGTGCCGCGATAGTCGCCTTGCGGGGTTGCGACACGCTTGCTGTAAAGCTCCGCGCCCTGTGCATCGAGTGCGATGATTTCGATTTTGGTTCCGCCCAGATCAATGCCAAAGCGGATCGTGGGCATGGCGGCGCGGTTAAGCCGTCGCGAAAACGGCGCAGCGGCGGCGCAGGGCCAACAGCAGCGACAACAGCAGCAGCCCCATGAGATCAACGACACCGCCGCCTTTTTTCTTGTTCGCCGGCGGATTAACTCCACCGTCGATACCGCCGCCTTTAACTGCGCTGGTAACTGTGATGGTTGCACGCGCTTGATTATTGGCCGCATCGCTGTCGCCCGCTGTAGCAACTTGCGCAACTAACGCAACGTCGCCCGCCGCAGTGCCAGTCAAACCAAATGTAACCGACACCTGCGCCTTGCCGGCCAACATATCAATTCGATACGAGCAGGTTGTATTCCCGTTTGCGTCTGGCGGCGAACAGAGCCAATTAGGCGATGCATTAAACGTGATGCTCGCGGGAACGATAATGTCGAGCACCGTCCCCGCCGCCGGAACCTGACCATTATTTTTGACCGTCACTTGATATTCGACGCTCGCCCCGACCTTCACTTCCGGCGGATTACTGGTCCAGGAAACTGCGACGTCCGGCGCGTTCACATGCAAGCTCACCTGCGCCTCGTTGTACGGCACATTCGGGTCATTGATATTCGGGCGCACGCTCGCCGTGCTCACGACTTCGCTGGTGTCGGGTGTCGTCACTACCACGTGGATCGTAATCTCCGCTGGTGGTGAACCCGGATCAAGCTTGGCGTGTGTGCACGTCACTTGCCTGTCATTCGTCGGCGACGACAACTGACAGCCCAGAGGCAGCTCCGGGCTGGTCGCGCTTGGCGAAGCGTAGTAGTACGACAGCCCCGGCGCAATCGTGTGCGTAACAATGAACTCGCCGCTACCCACGCTGGGACCGGTATTGGTTACGGTGATGGCGAGCGCGACCAAGTCGCCTTTTTTTAGATGCTTTGCAGGCGTTGCTTTCATCGCGATGGTGCTGCTTGACAGCGCGTACCAGCTCTCATGCCCAAGCGTCTGATTTTCGTTCACCGGCGTCGCGGCATCATCGATGCTCGCGGCATACCCGGTGTCGTACGCCGTGACCGCGACAAAACCACCGGCCGGAACCGGAATTTCAACTTTAGTTTTCTTGCCGACGTCCATGACATTGACGCTATCGAAATCAGGCGCGGGTTTCGTGCCCCAATATACTTTGTAACCTTGCGTGTCGCTTTCGGGGTTAGCCTGCCAGCGCAACTCGATCAACGACGCGCCCAAGGGCCTGCTGCTGACGCCGCTGGGCGGACTGATCGGCGCATCGAGATTGGGGCTCGCGCTTGGCAGGCTGGCATCGATTGCGGCGAACAAAACACCGTCGCCAATTTTGAGGCGGCTTGCAATCACTGCGTCGCCCCACCAATTTGATCGCGCATTGACGACAGCCGCGTTAGCCACAGTCCCGTTGTCGAACGAAACGATGTCGTAAGGCGTCAGGTTGTTAAAAATATTATTGTTGTTAATCGCTAATTTCTGGCTGGCATCTTTACCGATTCCAAGCGTGCCGCCCAGCAACTGTGATTGCGCTTCCACCGAGTTATAAGCAATGGTGTTGTTTTGCAAATTGGCCTCGACGTAAACTCCAACCGCGTTGGCCGACTCGTTCAAGACGAGTGCGCTGTTAGTTACAGCGCAAATGCCGTCGGTTATTGAAACGGCTGCTCCGTAATCGCGGGCTTTATTACCGGCAATGACACTGCGAGTGATCGTGACGTTGGGCAATCCGTGCATGTCGATACCGCCACCGTGCGCGCTGTCCGAGCTGTTCATCGCCAGCACGCTGTCCTTGATCTCATAGGTGCCACCCGACAGATACATTCCGCCGCCCGCCATCAAGGAGCGATTGCGCAGCAGCATGCTTTTGGTAATCGTTACTTTCGATTGTTGCAAAAACAGCCCACCACCATTGCCGCTTTCAGCGACGTTATCGCGCAGGGTTGCCGCATCGATGGCC
Organism: Gammaproteobacteria bacterium; assembly: GCA_031363085.1. Classification (GTDB taxonomy): domain Bacteria; phylum Pseudomonadota; class Gammaproteobacteria; order SG8-11; family SG8-11; genus UBA6921. Next base: position 7,221 of record JANLTU010000033.1, on the reverse strand, counting down.
CAGGCCACCTTGTCGGCATATCCGCCACCGCCGTGCAAAGCGGCATGGTTGCCTTGAATGCTGCCACCCGCCAACGCAATCACATTCGCGCTCATCACGCTGTTTACCCCGGCAAGGTATATTCCACCGGCCACACCTGATGCCTGATTATTTTCAAACTTATTTGCATTGAGGGTGGCAAGCGAACCATCCACGGTCAGATGCAACCCACCGCCATTACCGAAACCGTTCCCGCCGGACACCGTGTTATTGCGCACGGTGTTGTCATTTAATAACAACTTGGCCCCCAGCAGGGTGGACACGTACAGCCCGCCCCCCAGCGCGGCACGGTTGCTTTCGATGGTGTTATGTTCAATACGCAAGTCGCCACTGATGGAATAGGCGTAAATGCCACTGGCCCCGTTATTTTTAATAATGCTGTTGCTGATATAGGGATGTGCGCCGAATAAAACCACGGCGCCCAGCGTATCGATGCTACCGATTTTTTGTACCACTACGTGCTCAAGGATCGAGCCGCTTTGATAAACACCGTTGGCAAATACCGCATCGCCGCCGATGAACAGCAATTTGGCTGGAACGATCACGTTGCCAGGTGCGGTGAATACAATGTTGTTTTGTGCCGTACCACGCGCGCTGAGCGTGCCGGCCACTTTCAGGGTATAGGGGCCGGCAAATTGGACCTGCACGCCGGGGGCTATCGTCAAGGTCGCGTTGACGGTCACATCGCCTTGGATCACGTACGGCTCGGTCAACGAAGACCACGTGGTATCCACGTCAATCGGCCCTGCAACACCCAGGGCGAGAACCAGCGCCGGAAACAGCAACGCAACGCATGCGCCGCATGCGCGTAACCAAGCCAATTGAAGTTTCATCTTAGAAACGGCAGTTGAACGGCGTGCGGAGTGCACTCCGTTGGGTGCAGGGCAAGGCGCAACGACGAGGAATAGCGCGCTATTCCCAGGAGATGCAACGCCGCCATGCGCCCAACGGAGCGTGCTCCGTACGCCGTAACCGGCCTCACCCAGGGGGTGATGCCGGCTCACAACGTAATCCTCAACTGTCCCATACACTTGCTTCTGCCTTGGAGCGGTCAACTTCCGTTTCTAGGATCATGCATCCTCGGACAAATTACCGGTGAAACCCGTGTCTAACGCGCCGGTTCAGGCTCACAAACACCAACGCGGATAAGCAAAGATCAAATAGGAAATCAGAGGATCAATTTACGTGAACCAGCGCACAAAAGGCAACTCACCAACTGCAAACTGGCTCACATTCCATTGGTGCTTGACTGTTTTTAAAGCGCTGCATCATCAGCTTGATTTAAGGCAAACGCGATAGCGCGGCTGCGCTCGCGCTGCAATGCCTGCGCGATGGCCGCGCCTTTCAACCCGCGCGCCAGCAGCGGCTGCACATCCACACCTACGGCGGCGCGTTGCGCACGGCGAAAAATGTCTGCTTGCGGCACTTCACGATCTTCATAGCCGGGCCGACCGCGTGCGTCGGCAAGACAGGCGAGCAGAAACTGTTCGAAGCGCTCCGGGCGGCGCAACGCATCCAGGGCTTCCAACGTTTTAAGTAACGTTGTGGCGCGTAACTCCGCAGCACGATGAAAGTGCAGGTGGTAACGGCACACCAGCACGCCCAACTCGCGGTAGTCGCTGGGCACCGCGAAGCGCCGACATACATCCTGCACCAGACGCACGCCACGCTCTTCGTGGTCGATGTGGCGCGGCCACTGCTCGGGTGGCGTGGTGCCCTTGCCCAGGTCGTGAACCAGGGCGGCAAAACGCACGCGCGTGTCGCTGCTCAACAACGCGGCTTGCTGCAACACCAGCATCACGTGCACGCCGGTGTCGATCTCGGGATGATGTTTTTCCGGCTGCGGCACGCCCCACAGGCGCTCAAGTTCCGGGAAGAGTTTTTTCAAGGCGCCACAGCCGCGCAGCACCTCGAAAAAACTCGACGGCTGCACCTCACCCAATGCGCGTTCCAATTCCTGCCAGACACGCTCCGGCACCAGTGCATCGACTTCGCCGTTGTCGACCATGTTGCGCAACAGCGCTTGGGTGTCGGCGGCGACACGAAATCCGCGACCGGCAAAGCGCGCGGCAAAGCGCGCCAGCCGCAGGATGCGCACCGGATCCTCGACGAACGCGGGCGACACGTGCCGCAGCATGCCATTTTGCAAATCGTTGCGCCCGCCGAACGGATCGATCAATTCGCCGCTCGCCGCTTCCGCCATCGCGTTGATGGTCAGATCGCGGCGGCGCAGATCGTCTTCGAGCGTGACCTCGGGCGCGGCATGAAACTCAAAGCCGGTGTAACCCGGCGCGGTCTTGCGCTCGGTGCGCGCCAACGCGTATTCCTCTTTGCTGTGCGGGTGCAAAAACACCGGGAAGTCTTTTCCCACGCGCTGGTAGCCTTGCGCTTCCATTTCTTGCGGAGTCGCGCCGACCACCACCCAGTCGCGGTCCTGCACCGGGAGTCCTAAAAGTTTATCGCGCACTGCGCCGCCGACCAGATAGACTTGCATGCGATCCATTTTATCACTGCTCTAGCACATGCGCCTTCGACACCTGTTACTCAGCCTGCTGGTTCTGACCGGCAGCGGTGGCTGTTCCAATCTTGGCTATTACACGCAGTCGATTCGCGGCCAGCTCGATTTATTGTGGAAGCGCACCGCGATTGCGGACTTGATCCAGCGCCCCGACACGCCCGCCGAGCTCAAAGACAAACTGCTCCGCGTGGTGCGCCTGCGCGAGTTCGCCAGTCAAACATTGCGGCTGCCCGACAACGGCAGCTACCGCAGCTATGCCGATTTGCAGCGCGAGCATGTGGTGTGGACGGTGTACGCCGCGCCGGAATTTTCGCTTGCGCTGCGTACCTGGTGTTTTCCGTTCGCCGGCTGCGTGAGTTATCGCGGGCATTTCTCGCCAGAAGCGGCGGAAGAATTCGCCGCGCCGTTACGCGCGCAGGGCGACGACGTATACGTCGGCGGCGTGGATGCCTATTCGACTCTGGGCTGGTTTGATGATCCGGTGCTCAACACCTTTATTCGCCGCTCTGAACCGGCGCTGGCCGGGCTGATTTTTCACGAACTTGCGCACCAGCAGCTTTATGTCAAGAACGACACCACGTTTAACGAAAGCTTTGCGCGCACGGTGGAACTGGAAGGTGTGCGTTTATGGTTACAAAGTCAGGGCACGCTCGCACAGCTTGATGACTACACCCGCAACGAAACGCGCCGCGACGAGTTTGTGGACGTCATCAATCTCGCGCGTGAGCGGCTGCGTGCCGTGTATGCCGCTGACCTGCCCACCGACGCCAAGCGCGCGCAGAAACAACAGGTGTTCGAGGTGATCAACAACGACTACGCACAGTTGAAACGACACTGGGGTGGTTATGCCGGCTACGACACGTGGTTTGCCACACAATTAAATAATGCCAAGCTCGCCTCCGTCACCACCTACGCCGATAACGTCCCGGCGTTTCAGGCCCTGCTCAAACAGCAGCAGCATGACTTTGCGGCGTTTTATGCGGCGGCAAAAACCTTGGGTGAGTTACCGGAAGCTGAGCGAAACAGCGCTCTGCAAAAATTGACCAAGTAAACGCATCGCCCATCGCGCCGGGGCAAACTCCTAGCCGCCGGTCGGACTTCGAAAGTAAAGCGGCCCGGATGGCCGCGCTCCCGAAAAATTTACGCGCGTGTGGGTTCGGAAATAACTTCGAAATCGCGTGGCGCGTACGCATTTACTGATGCCGTTCCTTCCCGTTTCGAATCTGTTCCGCAACGTAGGCATTCTTGAGCACGCTTCTCCGTAGTCGCCGGTGGGAGCCGCTTTCGGCCGCGATCCTCGCGCTAAGTCCGCAAGAGCCATGGAGGTCAACGCCGAGAGTCTACCTAGACACGCCTGCCGACCTACGCCTAGAATCGCCAACGGCACTGGGGAAGTGCTCAAGCATCGGTAGCGGGGTTTGATACTGCACAGCAGTCACCTTGCTTCGGTGTTTTCAGCGCCCCAAAACTTCAAAACATAAAACTCTTCCGGCGGCCTAACTGTGCGCCGCAGCGGAAGCCAAACTCAAGGAAGGTGAACATGAATCTGTTCCGCAGTGTAGGCATTCTTGGCACTCTCGTGGTAGTGGGTTTGGTCGGGTGCAGCAGCGCGGCGAACGATGCCGGCAGGAACACGGCGCCGCTGGCGAAGGATGTCACACTGTCCGCCTCGGACCCTCACGCGCATATCGGTACGACATTACAAGGCGGTTACCGCTACCTCGACACCGACGCTGACAGCGAAAGCGGCACGCTCAAGGTCTGGCTGCGCAATGGTGAGTCCATCACGGGCGCGGACCAAGACAGTTACACCGCCACCCTGGCCGATGTGGGCACGAAATTGCAATTCCGCGTGACGCCCGCCTCCGCCAGCGGCGCGTCGCCGGGGGCGGCGGTGCTGTCGGAGGAAGTCACGATTGAAAACAGTCCGCCCAGCGTCACCAACGTGGTGATCGGCGGCAGCGTCAATGGTCAGGCCGATGGCCGTGCGCTGCTTACAGTCAGTTACGGTTTCCAGGACCTGGACGGGGATGGCGAAGAAGCTTCGACTTACCAATGGCGGCGCAATGGCGTCGCCATCGGCAAAGCAACCAAGGATGCTTACACCCCGACGCTGGACGACGCGGGCACCACCCTTACCGTTGCCGTCAAACCGTTCGCGCACACCGGCGCCAGTCCCGGTCTGGAGGTGGTATCCAATCCGATCAAGGTCGCGACCACCAACGTCGAACTCAGCGTCAGCGCCGGCCTGAAACAACTGCACTTCAGTTGGTATTCGGTGACCAAGGCCACCTATTACCGGGTGAGTTACAACCCGGACGGGGTGTCGGGGTTTGTGCCACTCGCGAAAGACAGCAGCGCCCTGACTGGCACGAGTTACGACTGGGATATCGCGCTGCATCGTATCAACTGGCCCAAGGCGCAGTTCATGCTGGAAGCCTGCGATGTCACCTGCGCGCAATCGGCGAGCATCAGTGCGTTGAATGTCATGCTCGATGCCCTTGGCTATTTCAAGGCGGGCAATACCGAGGCCGGTGACGAATTTGGCTACTCGGTGGCGCTCAGTGCTGACGGTCTCACGCTGGCGGTTGGAGCGAATGGCGAAGGCAGCGCGAGCACCGGAGTTACACTGGGCGCACCCACCGAGGCGGCTACGGGCAACGGGGCTGCGGCTTCCGGCGCGGTGTACGTCTACACTCGCAACGGTGCTGCGTGGTCCCAGCAGGCCTACGTCAAGGCTTCGAATAGCGGAGCCAATGATGGGTTCGGCAGCTCGGTCGCGCTGAGCGCCGACGGTCTCACGCTGGCGGTCGGCGCGCCTGGCGAAGACAGCGCCGCGACCGGTATCGGCGGAAAGCAGTCCGATGACTGCACGGCGACGAGTCGACTCAACTGCGCCACAAACTCCGGTGCGGTGTACGTCTACACGCGCAGCGGCGCCACGTGGACCCAGCAGGCCTACGTGAAGGCGTCGAATACCGGGGCTTATGGCAACTTCGGCGTCTCGGTCGCGCTGAACACCGATGGCCTCACGCTCGCGGTTGGCGCCTATGGTGAAGCCAGTGCGAACACCGGCATCACGTCCGGCGCACCCAGCGAGACCACCACGGGTAACGGCGCTAGAGGGTCCGGCGCGGTGTATGTCTACGCCCGCAGCGGCACTGTGTGGACGCAACAGGCCTACATGAAGGCCTCGAATACCGGCGCCAATGATGGGTTCGGCCGCTCGGTCGCGCTGAGCACCGATGGTCTCACGCTCGCGGTCGGCGCCTATGGTGAAGCCAGTGCGAACACCGGTATCACGTCCGGCGCACCCGACGAGACGGCTACGGGCAACGCCGCTGTATCTTCCGGCGCGGTCTACGTGTACACCCGCAGCAGCGGCGCGTGGACGCAGCAGGCTTACGTGAAGGCTTCGAACACCGGGGCCGGTGATTACTTCGGCACCTCAGTCGCGCTGAGCGGGGATGGTCTCACACTCGCGGTCGGTGCATTTGGCGAAGACAGTGCGAATATCAATGGAAACCCGGTCGATGACTGTAATGTGGCAAGCCCCGCCAACTGCGCCATAAATTCTGGCGCGGTGTACGTTTACATCCGCAGCGGTATCACGTGGACGCAACACGCTTACCTAAAAGCCTCGAACACCGGGATCCATGATCACTTCGGCAGCACGATTGCGCTGAGCGGGGATGGCGACACGCTGGCGGTTGGGGCGTATGCCGAAGGCAGTGCAAAGAGCGGTGTTATCCCCGGCGCGCCCGCCGAGGCGGTTACGCCTAACGACGCCTCAGGCACCAGCTCCGGCGCGGTGTATCTCTTTACCCGTAGTAGCGCTGTATGGTCCCAACAGGCCTACGTGAAGGCATCGAACACCGGGACCGGTGACGCCTTCGGCCAGTCAGTCGCCCTGAGCCGCGACGGCAGTACGCTCGCGGTCGGTGCATATCTCGAAGCCAGCGCCGCCACCGGCGTAAACAACACCGCACCCGGTCAGGGCGACAACTCGGCTCCCTTAGCTGGTGCCGTGTATTTATATTAGGCGCTCCCCTCAAGCAAAATCTCCCCACACCTGAACGAGACACTCGCCATGGACGGCACAGCAGCACCGATCACAACGCCCCCCCGCGCGACCTCCTGCTGTACCACAACGGCCATGCCTACAGCCTGCTGGCGGAGCCGCAGGGTGGGTGTTACCACCCGCAGAAATTAGGCACCCGTGAAAACTACCGCGCGTTCCTTGAAAACGTCGTGCGCGATCTGGCCATGCGCCACCGCCTGTGGCTGCAGGCGTTGTACTGGGCGGCGTACTTCGGCGAAGGCGTGGGTCATGACTTTATCGCATGGCTGACGGAAGCGCTGTTCAGCGGGCGGCTGGGGCTGTATGAAGTGGTGTGTTCCGGCGCGCCGCGCGGGGAACCAAAGAAGCCGGACGAGAAGCAAGTGCGGGCGGCGATCTCCACCGCGGCGGACAACACGCCGTGGGTGGCGCCAATCAAGAGTGCGCTGCAAATGGTGACCGGTGTCGATGTGGTCACGGACGCGCCGGTGAACCGCTGGGTCGAAGGCGCAGGCATTGTCGCGGGGCTGGCTCCCGGCGGCAAGGCGGCGCTGAAGATGCTGAAACGAACAGCGGAAAAGCGCGCCCGGAAGGCGCAGCTCAA